>CAYVFA010000017.1:0-12017 GCA_964450075.1 uncultured Smithella sp. | reverse complement strand
TGTCGTTTGACACCAACAAAGACGGCAAAAAGGAACTGATCATTGTTAAAAACCTGTCATCTGTCGGCCGCATATTTAAAAATCTAAAACTTTTCACATCCAGTGAAATATACAATCTGGAGTGGGATGGCCTGGGAATGATGGAAAATTGGCGAACCAAAAAAATTAATGGCTATGTCGCGGATTATTGCTTTAAAGACATCGATAATGACGGCAAACCGGAAATTGTTCTGGCTCTGGTTCAATCTGTCGGAGGATCGATCAGCGAGCGAAGTGTTCTGGTTGTTTATGAGCTGGAGACGCCTCAATAGTTATTGACAAACACGAAACTCTTAGATATAGCGTCCGGGCGACTTCGCAAGCAAAGCTTGCCCACGTCGAGCCCCTGCAGTTTTTGAAAATTTATCTTTCAGAGGCGGTGTAGCTCAGCTGGTCAGAGCATACGGCTCATATCCGTAGTGTCCCCTGTTCAAATCAGGGCACCGCCACCATAATTTACGACCCCGCCTGTTTCGGGCGGGGCTTTTCACAAAGAATCCCATGATTGCCACATCAAATAATAATAAGCCGTTTCTGCCCCGATTTTTTTTGAAAAATCGACATCTTCAATCCATGATGGCTTCCGCGCGGTTACTCATTCCTCCCCATCGCCCTCTTTTGGAACATTCGCAGGAATGGATTGTCCAGACAACGGAAGAATCGAAATTGCTTGCTTATTATGCCCAACATCCAAGGTCAAGAGGGCTGATCATTATTCTGCATGGCTGGGAAGGCTCTTCCTCATCCGCCTATGTTCTGGCGACCGGTTCATACTTTTTTAAACAGGGATTCTCGGTTTGCCGCCTGAATTTAAGAGATCATGGCGAATCTCATCATCTCAATGAAGGACTTTTTCACGGCGCGCTGCTCCAGGAAACGTTTGATGCCGTCAACGCCATTGCCATGCGTGTTCAAGATCAACCCGTTTACTTGATGGGTTTTTCTTTAGGCGCAAACTTTTCTCTTCGTATTGCGATAAAACATTCTCAAACGCCAATTGAAAATTTAAAACAGGTATTCGCTGTCAGCCCTCCTCTGGATCCCTATAAAACAACGCTGGCTATTGATGATGGCCTTCCTTTATATCGGCAATACTTCTTGAAAAAATGGCGGCGTTCTCTAAAAAAGAAGCAGCGGCTTTTCCCGCATAAATACAACTTTACTAAAATGCTGCGCGCTGAGACCTGTCTGACATTGACCGAGGATATGATGGCCTATTTACCTCAATTTTCTTCCTATAGGGATTATTTCAAGCTATATACTTTAAATAACAAGTCATTTCAGGATCTCAACCTACCGGTCCAAATATTTATTGCAACGGATGATCCAGTCATCCCTTTGGATGATTATCAAACCCTCAACGACAACCATTTTCTAACCATATCCCGGCAGCCCTTTGGCGGTCATTGCGGTTTTATTAACTTGTTTCCCTACAGCCGCTGGTATAATGATGTTATTTCAGAACTATTAAAATAATTTTTTCAATGGAATTTAATGGACATAAAACTGCTTAGACAAAAAGATGACTTTCCGCTTTACGTCCTTTCCCAATTGGAAAAGGAGTCCATTGATTATTGTGAAAAGCACCTTTCGATTGTTCATTCTAATGCAAGCGGGGCCAACCATCGGGAAGCCGGTGTGGTGGTGCTGCTTCATTATGACCAGTCAGAATATCGTTTCCAATTGATCAAACGGTCGGAGACGGTTGCTCAGGCAGGCGATATCAGCTGTCCGGGAGGCATGCTGGAGAGCAAGACGGATGAAATGCTGGGTCACATTCTTTTAAAAACAGGCATCATCCGCACAATCGATGGCCGATTGCTGCATGATCTTCCGAAAAAAGACGAACAAACGGCCTCGCTGGTCAGTCTTTTTCTGATGAACGCTCTTCGGGAAGCCTGGGAAGAAATAGGTCTCAGCCCGCTCAATGTAGCGTTTCTGGGCGCCCTTCCCTCTTATTCGCTGACTTACTTTTCCCGTACTATTTTCCCCCTGGTTTGCCTGGTTCGCGAACCTTATCATTATCAACTCAGTGACGAGGTTGAAAAAGTACTGGAAATCCCCCTGACCCGTTTTTTTGAAAGTTCGTCCTATGCCACATTGGAGGTAGCATCCGGCCTCGGGACCGCCGATCCCCGCTACAACATGAAATTTCCCTGTATGGTTATCCCGGACGGCAAAGGCAACGAAGACATCCTCTGGGGGGCCACCTTTTACATTGTCACCCACTTCTTAAAAATTATTTCCGGCGATACTTTGCCTCCCCTGTCGCCTTCACGGATTGTTAAAAAATCTCTCGCCCCTCATTACGCCTCTGGCCATCGATAATCTCATGAGTTATTTATCCGTTAATCATACAGCCATCGACACGGTCATCTTTGATTTTGACGGCACCCTGGCCAAATTAAATATCGATTTTGATCTGATGCGCCACTCGGTTGTTGAACTGGTCACCCGTTACGGTATGGATCATCAGATTCTTCAACAACGGCATGTTCTGGAAATCATCGGCGAGGCGGGTGCCTTATTGGGAAAGAACTCACAACGGCAGTCGGAATCCTTCACCTGTGAGGCCTATCAAATTATTGAAGAGATTGAAGTAGTGGCCGCCCATGAAGGAGAATTATTCGGTGGAACAAAGGAACTGCTGACAGGGCTTCACGAGCATTCTATTCGCGCAGGGATCATCACCAGAAATTGTGCCAAAGCGGTTCACACCGTATTTCCGGATATTTCATCCTATTGTCCGGTTGTTATTTGCCGTGACCATGTCAAACACGTCAAACCGCACCCGGAACAACTCAATCTGGCCCTGTCCAGACTGGGCAGCAGCGCAGGGACGGCGATCATGATCGGTGATCATCCCCTGGATATTTGTGCAGGTCAAAATGCCGGCACCCTTACTGCGGGTGTTCTGACGGGTCATTTTCACGAAGATGATTTTATGAAAGCTGGCGCCAACCTGGTTCTTCCGCAAGCGCCGGACATTTTAAAACTATTGAAATAAATACACTTTTGTCATTCATCTTTGATTGACATATTTAGCTAAATTATATAAGGACTTAAGCTGCTTACGGGCCTGATACTGTATTATTTTTAATCTTCTGAGGAGAATTTTATGAATCCACATGTCTTTCGTGAATATGACGTTCGGGGCGTCGTTGATAAAGATTTAAATGAAGAATTTATTGTGAACCTGGGACGCTCTATCGGCACTTATGCCGTTCAAAATCATGTTAAAACCATGACCGTGGGACGTGATTGCCGCTTGAGCTCTGACGATTATCATCGATATTTAATTCAAGGCTTGAATGCTGCAGGAATTGACACCATTGATATCGGCCTTTGCGCAACCCCCATGCTTTATTTCTCCATCCGTCATTGTCAGGCGGGAGGAGGCGTGATGATTACCGGCAGCCATAATCCTCCGGAGTTTAACGGCTTCAAAATCTGCATCGGTTACGATTCCATTCATGGCGGGCAGATTCAGGAATTAAGAAAAATCATGGAAGCCGATCAATACCTGTCCGGCAAGGGAACTTCGCGATCTGAAGATATCACGGAGATTTATCAAAACTACCTCTTTGATCACGTCAAAATATCGAAAAAGTTGAAAGTTGTGCTGGATGCCGGCAACGGTGTCGGAGGACAATTTGCTCTGCCTCTTCTGGAAAAACTGGGGTGTGAGGTCACGCCTCTTTATTGTGATCCGGACGGCCGGTTTCCTCACCATTTTCCCGATCCCACGGTTGAAGATAATTTGAAAGACCTGATCGGGCTGGTTGCCCAAAAGAAAGCTGATTTAGGAATCGCTTTTGATGGAGACGCTGATCGCATCGGCGTCATCAGCAATAACGGTGAAATCATCTGGGGAGACAAACTACTGCTGTTGTTTGCCCGATATATTTTAAAAGAGCATCCCCATGCCACGATCATCGGCGAGGTCAAATGCTCACAGGTTTTATATGACGGCATTAAGAAATATTCGGGAAAACCAATTATGTGGAAGGCCGGACATTCTCTTATCAAGGCTAAAATGAAGGAAGAAAAGGCTCTGCTTGGCGGCGAAATGAGCGGCCACTTGTTCTTTGCTGATCGTTATTTCGGATATGACGACGCCATATACGCCGCTGTGAGATTACTGGAAATTCTTTCACAGACCGACCAGAAAATCAGCGAATTGTTTTCCGATGTCCCTGAAACATTTGCCACTCCCGAAATACGAGTAGATTGTGATGATGACAAAAAAGCAGCCGTTGTTGAAAAGATAAAGCATCACTACCGGAATACGCCGGATGTGATAGATATTGACGGCATCCGCATTCCTTTTCAGGACGGCTGGGCGCTCGTTCGCTGCTCCAACACACAACCGGTCATTGTGCTGCGTTTTGAAGCGTCATCCGCTGAAAGTTTACAAAAAATACGAAGTGAAGTAGAAAGCCTTCTGGCTTGAGGACAACGGAGCAGTTATGATGAAAATTGCGCATCACTTTTCATTTACCTTTTTGATCTGTCTGTTATTATTCGGGTGTGGTGATAAAACAGTCGGCATTGAAGGCAAAATTATCGATGGAAAAGGAAAACCTTTGTCCGGCGTTTTCATTATTTTCAAACAGGTTAAACTTACTCAGGGATATGAACATTTCGAAACCAAGACAGGCGCAGACGGCGGTTTTTATATAACCGGCATTGCACCCTCTTCCGATTATACCATGACTCTCCTTTCAGAAAAATGGAGCACCCGGTTCAACAAGAACATCAAGACTCTGAAGGCCGGAGAAAAGCTTATTTTAAACACGCCCATTCAAATTCGTTTTCATCAGCAAATCAAGGATGGAACGGTTATCGATACGAAAACCGGACTGCAGTGGCTGATTCATCCTGCGTCGGATATCAATGTCACCAATGTCATAAGCACCGTCAAAGAAATTAAAGACGCCGGCTTCAGTGATTGGCGTCTTCCAACCAGGAAGGAACTGGCCGACCTTGAGGAAAAACCGGCTTTGATGAAAAAAACATGCTGTGTGTGGGTTGCAGAACCAGGGTCTGACGTTGCTGAATGGAATTCCTATGGCGAAGAAGATAATGAATTATGGACATCCAGAAAAGAATTGCCCGTCAACAGGATTGTGGTAGTAAGAAGCATGGCCCTGCCAACTTCGACAGCCCCCAATCCACCGACTGTAAAACCATAATTGCTAATACCCTGCATTTTTTCTCCATTTGATCGGCCACAGACAATCTCCAATAATCATCTTTGTTGGTTATAAATTATCCACCTGGATACTTTTTGTGAATAGAAAGTATCCAACCATTCTGGTTATATCATGGCATTTTTCGGGGTATTTAATATTGTTATTTAATAACAATTACTTACGATTGTATTGCTATCTGGCATAAAGCTTGATATTGATTTAAACTAAATTTGAAAGGCATTTTCGAATCGTCTTAAGACAATGGATAAAAAGACACTTTTTCTCATTCTATTAATTCTGGCTTTCGTTCAAAGTTCGCAGGCAGCCGACACCATCCAAAAAGGTGATGTGCTGACTTTGCAGAAGTGTATTGACACCGCTCTCGTCAATCATCCCGGAATCAATGCGGCCACCGGCAGCATCAGACAATCCGAGAGCAAAGTCGGGCAGGCCAGGGCCGGGTATTATCCACAGATTAACTTTCAGTCCGGCTATTCACGCATCGGTCCTTCAACGACATCTCTCAGGAGTGATCCCTATAACTATTATTCCAATACACTCGGGCTTAATCAGACACTTTTTGATTTCGGGAAAACATGGACTCAGGTGGACATTGCCAGCCTGAACAAGGAATCAGCCCGCGCGGATTTAAAAGATGTCACCGCCTCAATCATTTTTGGTGTGAAAGAGTCTTACTACGCTTTTCTCAAGGCAAAAATGAGCGAGACGGTTGCACTCGAGACGGTTAATCAGTTCCAGCAGCACTTTGATATCGCCAGAATTTTTTTTGAAACCGGGAAGAGTTCAAAAATTGACGTCACCAGCGCCGAAGTCAACCTCAGTAACGCCCGCATTCAATTGATTTCTGCTCAAAACGCCATGCGCATCGCGCGGGTGAACCTGAACAAAGCCATGGGTGTGATATCTTCTCCTGAATACGAGATTCAGGAAACATTTTCTCTTGAGCAGACGAGCATTGCTTTTGATTCAGCCCTTGCCCGGGCTTATGAAAACAGGCCGGATATTCTTTCCACCCGTTTGAAAAAAGATGCGCTGGAAAAAAGCATTGATCTCAATAAAAAAGGGTACCTGCCCGTGCTTTCCGGCAGCGCCAGTTACGGTTACACGGGAGAAGAATTAAACACGGATAATAAATCATGGAATGTAGGCGTTGCCTTGACCTTCCCCCTTTTCACCGGCCTTTCCACCAAGTATGCCGTTGAAGAAGCAAGGGCCAATCTGGACGTGGCCAAGGCCAATGAGGAGTCGCTCCGACAGAAAGTTTACCTCGAAGTGCAATCAGCCTGGCTGAACCGCAGAGAGGCTTTTGAACGCATTGAAGCGGGCAGAATCATTGTGCGTCAGGCCGAAGAAACGCTCGAACTTGCTCGCGGACGATACGCAACGGGTGTGGGCAGTTCCATCGAGATCACCGATGCCATGATCAAGCTCAATAATGCTAAAATGACGTACATCACCGCCTTATCAGACTTCAGCGTTGCTGAGGCCAATCTGGAAAAAGCTATCGGAGCCCAAAAATGAAAAAAATTATAATCGCAGTTGTCCTCCTGATGATGATCCTCATCGGAGTGTTTGCCTTCTTAAAGAAAAGCGATAAAGCGCCTCAATATGTCACTCAGGCGGCGGACCGTGGCGATATTCGCGCCACGGTTTCCGCTACGGGAACCGTCAATGCCGTCACCACCGTCCTGGTCGGCACACAGGTGTCCGGAACCATTAGACAGCTTTTTGTGGATTACAATTCAACCGTCCGGAAAGGACAGCTGCTGGCTCAAATTGATCCATCTTCTTTCGAAGCGCAATCAGCCCAGGCTTCCGCCAATCTCTCGCTAGCGAAGGCCAATCTTGAAAAATCAAAAGTTGCGGTGCGTGATACCATTACAACTTTTGAAAGAAACAAAATTCTTTTTGCTAAAAATTTTATTTCAAAAAGTGACCTGGATACTTCCGAAACGAATTATCTTTCAGCACTGGCCCAGATTAAAGCATCCGAGGCGCAGGTTCAACAGGCCCGGGCCGCTTTAAATTTAGCAAATACTAATCTCCGCTACACACAAATTCTGTCCCCGGTCAACGGCACGGTCATTTCCCGCAGTATTGATGTGGGGCAAACTGTCGCGGCCAGTTTTCAGACGCCTACCCTTTTCAACATTGCTCAAGATTTAACAAAAATGCAGATTGAAACCAGTGTCGATGAAGCCGATATCGGCAGCATTAAAACAAATCAGCCGGTGACGTTTACCGTGGACGCCTATCCTGATCAGACCTTTAAAGGAAACGTTTCGATCATCCGCAACGCGCCGACCACCGTATCCAACGTGGTAACCTACACGGTGATTGTTCAAGTGGATAACCCTGATTTAAAACTCAAACCCGGCATGACGGCTAACGTGTCGATTATTATCGACGACAAAAAAAATATCTTGCGCATTCCCAACGCAGCGCTGAGAGTAAAAATATCGGACAAGGAGCTTACCGCTAAGACGCCAAAAGGTCCTGGGATCTGGGTACTGGAGGGCAAAAAGCCCAAACGTATCCCTTTGACGGTCGGCATCAGGGATAATCGATTTACGGAAGTTCTATCCGGAAATATTACCGAACGCTCTGCGATTATTGTAGAAGTAAAAGACAATAACAAGACGGCAGATGCGCAATCCGTCCGGCCTCCCGGTCCGAGGTTTTAAGTCATGGCACTAATTGAAACGGATCAACTGGAAAAAAAATATGAAGTGGGCGACAGTGTTGTTCACGCGCTGGACAAAGTTTCTCTTCAAATTGCTTCAGGAGAATTTGTGGCGGTGATGGGACCTTCCGGCTCCGGCAAATCGACCTTTATGAACGTTATCGGCTGCCTTGATGAGCCGACCGCCGGACGGTATCTGCTCGACGGCATTGACGTCAGTCAAATGGGGCACGATGCGCTTGCGGAAATTCGCAATGATAAAATCGGTTTTGTTTTTCAGGGATTCAACCTTCTTTCCCGTACATCTGCGTTGGAAAACGTTGAAGTGCCTCTGCTCTACAGCAAAAGTATTCCGAAAGACCGCAAGGATAAAGCCAGGGAGGCATTGAAGCTTCTGGGATTGGAGGAACGTCAGCATCACCATCCCAACCAGCTTTCGGGCGGACAACAGCAGCGGGTAGCGATTGCCCGCGCTCTGGTCAACAACGCGCCTCTTTTGCTGGCCGATGAACCAACGGGTAATCTGGATACGAAAACCAGCATCGAAATTATGGAGCTGTTTGTCCGGCTCAATGAAGAGAAAAATATTACGATTGTTCTGGTTACGCATGAACCGGACATCTCAGCTTTCAGCAAAAGAATCGTTCGATTTCTTGATGGAAAGATTGTCAGTGATAAGGAAAACAAACCATGATCAATATTCCTTCCACAGTCAAAATATCGCTGCGAGCTCTGCGCGTCAACAAAATGCGCTCCGCTTTAACCATGCTGGGGATCATCATCGGTGTTGCCGCCGTCATCACGATGCTGGCGGTAGGAAAAGGCGCCAGCAATAAAATATCCGAACAAATCGCCACAGTCGGCAGCAATCTGATTATTGTCCTCCCCGGCTCGACCACCACGGGCGGCATTCGTTTGGGCAGCGGCGCCATCCAGAATCTGACCCGGGCCGATGCCGATGCCATTAAAAACGAGTGTTCCTCCGTATCAACAGCCGCCCCCATCTTAAACGGCGGCGCACAGATTGTTTACGGCAATCAAAACTGGGCAACCGTTGTTTACGGAACGGATGAAAGCATGGTGGTGGTGCGGGACTGGACGCTGGCCACCGGAAGAAATTTTAATGATCAGGAAATTCGCAGCGCCGCCAAAGTCTGCATATTGGGACAAACCATCGTGGATAATCTCTTTGGCAATGATGACCCGCTCAACAAAGCCATCCGAATCAAGAAAGTGCCTTTCACCGTTATCGGCGTTCTGGAATCGAAAGGCCAGTCCATGATGGGACAGGATCAGGACGACGTTATTTACGTGCCGGTAACCGCCGCACAAAGAAACCTCTTTGGCAGAACGTTCCCGGGAACGGTGCGATCCATCATGGTGAAGGCAAAAAGCAATGAGGATTTGAGCCGGGCTGAAGCACAAATCAAGGAACTACTGAGGCAAAGGCATCGTCTCGGTCCGACGCAGGAAGACGATTTTACCGTCCGCAACCTGACGCAAATGATGCAAATGGCGGAACAGGCATCCCAGGTCATGGCGATGCTTTTGGCGGCCATCGCCGGTGTATCACTCCTGGTTGGCGGCATCGGCATTATGAATATCATGCTGGTATCCGTTACGGAAAGAACACGTGAAATCGGCATCCGCATGGCGGTCGGCGCCAAATCCTGGGATATTCGCACACAGTTCATCATTGAAGCGTTGATTCTGTCACTCATCGGAGGCCTGATCGGCGTTTTACTGGGTATTCTTACTGCGGAGCTTCTGTCTTTCTTTGCCGGATGGACCATCCTGATCTCCACTTATTCCATTGTGCTGTCTTTTGGTTTTTCGGGACTTGTCGGTATTTTTTTCGGTTTCTATCCCGCTTACAAAGCATCCCTGATGAACCCCATTGACGCCCTCCGTCATGAATAATCAGCAGAATTCCCGCCGGTCAACTCTTTGGATAATTCTATTGACCTATCGATGTATTTGCGGTAAATATCCGCCACGATTTATCAGTGGCCATCATGATTCATGCTGATAATTTTATTAAGGATATTATAATCAATAAACATCAAGGGAGGCACAGGAAAAAACGATGAGTATGGAAATTACAGCCCCCATGCCGGGGAAAATTGCAAGCATTGCGGTAAGTGTCGGAAGCGCGGTACAGGAAGAAGACGAAGTGATCATCATGGATGCGATGAAAATGGAAATTCCCGTTTACGCGCCGGGTGCAGGCACCATTAAAGAAATCCTGGTCAAGGCCGGTGATAGCGTCACGGAGGGTCAGTTACTGGTCACTCTCGAATAGCACTTACCCTTATTTATCTTTAATCAACAAACCCGTTGAATGGATGCCTCAGGCGTAAATCAACGGGTTTTTATATCGCTATGCCGGAAGTGCGCTTCAAACCGCTTCCGCGACATCATCTTCTCTGTCCGGATCCTCTCCATAATCCAGATTGCATTCAATGGCGCAGCCTTCCGAGATGTCGATCATCCTGTTGGCAACGGTTGAAACAAATTCCTGATCACGCGAAGCAAACAAAACCACCTCGGAAAATGCGATTAGGCCGTCATTTAAGGCGGTGATCGATTCCAAGTCCAAGTGGTTCGTCGGTTCATCCAGGATCAGGACATTGGCCCCGGTCAGCATCATGCGGGAAAGCATGCAGCGAACTCTTTCGCCGCCGGAGAGGACGCAGATATTTTTCAAAGCCTCTTCTCCGGAAAAAAGCATTCGACCCAGGAAACCGCGGGCAAAGGCGTCCCCATCCGAAGGAGGTGAATACTGACTCAGCCATTCGATCAGGGTCATCTCCCGTTCAAAAAATCCACTGTTCTCCTGAGGAAAGTAGGCATTGGTGATGGTTACGCCCCATCTGTAACTGCCGCTGTCCGGCTCCATCTCTCCGGCCAGAATCTGAAAAAGGGTTGTTCGAGCCAGAGCATTGTCACCGACAAAAGCGATTTTGTCGCCTTTGCGGACATTCAGGTCAAAATGATCAAGGACTTTAAGGCCATCAATTGTTTTGGTCAGCCCGGAAATGGACAGGATAATATCACCGCAAGATCTCTCCGGCTTGAAGACCACATACGGATATTTTCGGGATGACGTCGGCATATCCTCCAGAGTCAATTTATCAAGCAGCTTCTTGCGCGACGTGGCCTGCTTGGACTTGGACGCATTGGCGCTGAAGCGCTGGATAAAAGCTTTCAGTTCATCAGCTTTTTCGGCAAGCTTGCGGTTGTCGGCTTGCTTCTGCTTTAAGTGTAACTGGCTGGCGCGATACCAGAAATCATAATTGCCGACATAAATCTGAATCCGCCCGAAATCAATATCAGCGGTATGCGTACAGACCTGATTCAGAAAGTGACGGTCATGGGATACCACAATAACCGTATTTGCAAACCGGTAAAGAAACTCTTCCAGCCACAAGATGGATTTCCGATCAAGATTGTTGGTCGGTTCGTCAAGAAGCAGTATATCCGGATTGCCAAACAGGGCCTGTGCCAAAAGCACGCGCACCTTGTCACCCGCCTCTAAATCCTTCATCTTTTTCGTCCGCATCTCTTCGGATATACCCAGTCCGCTCAAAAGCACGGCGGCTTCGGATTCCGCCTCATAGCCGTTCATTTCAGCAAAGTCTGCTTCCAGTTCAGCCGAACGCACACCGTCCTCTTCCGTAAATTCCGACTTCGCGTACATGGCTTCGCGCTTCATCATGATCTTATACAAGCGCTTGTGACCCATGATGACCGTATTGAAAACGACTTCATCGTCAAAAGCAAACTGGTCCTGACGCAGGACTGCTATGCGTTCCCTGCGGCCAACGATAATTTCTCCTTTATCCGCTTCCAGTTCACCGGCCAGAATTTTGAGAAAGGTGGACTTCCCCGATCCGTTGGCGCCGATCAACCCGTAACAGTTACCCGGCGTGAACTTGATATTGACATCCTTGAATAGTACTCTCTTCCCATAGGCAAGAGTGATATTGACTGCTTGAATCATGTTTGTTTGATGCTCCTCGTATGAATTAGGTAGGAGGCGGGGTCACCCCCGCCGTCCTCCCACACCACCGGACGTG
>CAYVFA010000016.1:0-25700 GCA_964450075.1 uncultured Smithella sp. | reverse complement strand
AAGATTTGCGCAAAGCCATCCGCGCAAAATACTCCTTTGCGGACATCATTTCCAAAAATCACCGAATGCTTCGCCTTTTCGACATCCTACCGGACATTGCCGAAAGTGCCAGCACAGTGCTGATCGAAGGCGAAAGCGGCACGGGAAAGGAATTGGTGGCGCGCGCCATTCACAATCTGAGCGCCAGAAAACGCCAGCCGTTTGTCGCCGTCAATTGCAGCGCATTGCCGGACACGCTTCTGGAATCCGAGCTCTTTGGTTACAAGGCAGGCGCATTCACCGACGCAAAGAAGGATAAGCCCGGCCGGTTTCAGCTGGCCGAAAACGGCACGCTGTTTCTCGATGAAATCGGCGATATTACGCCTGCCATGCAGGTGAAGCTGCTGCGCGTCGTGCAGGAAAAAACCTACGAGCCGCTGGGCGCTACAAAAAGCATTGAACACAACGTGCGCCTGATTGCGGCCACCAATAAGAATTTAGAGGATCTTGTCCATCAGGGCCGTTTCCGCGAAGATCTTTTTTACCGAATCAATGTTTTTAAAGTCAGTTTACCGCCTCTCAGGGATCGTATGGAAGATATTCCCCTGCTGGCGGAGCACTTCATCGCCCGCTTCAACACCCTGCAAAAAAAAGACATTACGGGTTTAAGCGACGAAGCGATGACTGTCTTGATGTCACATACTTATCCGGGCAATATTCGCGAGTTGGCTAATATGATTGAACGGGCTTTCATTTTGTGTAAAGGCGGCCTGATCGACAAGAAACATCTGCCGGAATCTCTGTTCACGAATGCCGTGATCCAGGATGATTCGGCATCTTTACAAGAGGCGGCCTCGACCTGTCTGATGTCCGCACTTAAGCAAAACAACTGGAACCGGCCCAAAACCGCCAAGCAACTGGGCATGCACAAGAGCACCCTTTACCGCAAGATCAAGTCCCTGGGACTTTTCGTTCCGAAATAATCAGAATTTCTGTCTGGCGCGAAAAACGTTGTCGGATATCGTTATGTTTTCTTGGGAAGGTCGATTAACGACTGTTCAGGCACTTTAGCGGCAAATCCAAATACCTGCTTTTGCGGCGTGACCATCGCCGGCGTTGCCAACTGAAGGAAACCTGTAGAACACTTTTGTAACCAGTTCTCTTGTATGATGATCATAAACGATCGTAATCATTCCGGTTACTTCTTTGTTTTTCAAGACATATATTCCCATTAGCTTTTCTGGTTCATGCAACACATTACTTATTGACAGTCGCAACACTCTATGCCACGAAATACTTATTCGTAACACCATGATGGGGTGCGCTTCCTGGGTAATCATCATGAATCAAACGAATCATTCATTTACGCACAGAAGGATAAAGGTGTCCCGCCTGTTTTGTTTGGCAATATGACCGCCGGAGAGGTTTATCTGGCGTTGGTGGCCATCATTATCCTGGCGGCGCGCCGGCTGGAAAAACGAATCAGTTTGCCGGGTTTTCAGACTTAATAAAATAATTGACATACCGGCGGAACTTCCCTATATCTCTTCCGCAAACGGTTTTTTATTCAAATCACCGGACATTAAATCGGGCTGTTGTTTTCCATTTCATTTCTTTAATAATGGAGGTTTTTCATGAACCGCAAAAGTCGTCTTTTTTTACCCTTTTGTTTTCCGGTAATCTTCATATGTTTGCTGCCGATGCTGGCCGCTTCTCTGGCAGGGTGTGATAAGAAAAATGACAAAGCGCATGCCCGGCCGGCCATTCCCGTTAAGGTCATGACAGTGACGCCGCGGGATGTCCCCATTGATATTGAGTTTGTCGGCACGACGGAAAGCTCGCATCAGGTGGAAATCCGCGCCCGCGTCGAAGGTTTTCTGGAAAAGATAACCTATGAAGAGGGCGGAAAAGTTAAAGCGGGTCAAACCATGTTCCAGATTGACCGCCGCCCATTCGAGGCCTCCCTCCAGCAGGCCAGGGGCGCATTGGCCCAGCAGGAGGCCAAGCTTACCAATGCCGAGGCCACATTGAAACGGGTCCGCCCGCTGGCGGAGAAAAACGCCGTCAGCCAGAAGGACCTTGACGATGCCGTAAGCCAGGAAAAGACCGCCCGCGCCGCCGTCTTTTCCGCCCAGGGAAGCGTCCAGGATGCGGAGCTGAAGCTCAGCTACACCATGATCACGTCCCCTGTTGACGGATTATCCGGACGTTCGAAGAAGCAGGAAGGAAGTTACATTTCCACAGGATCGGAAAGCCTTCTGACTTATGTGGCCAAAATTGATCCCATCTGGGTGGATTTCAGTATTTCGGAAAATGAAAACCTCAAGCTTATGGATCATTTAGCCAAAGGACTGTTCAAAATGCCCAAGGGACGGGATTTTGAAGTTGAAGTTAACATGGCGGATGGTTCGGTATTTCCCCACAAAGGACACCTGAACTTTGCCGATCCTTCTTTCAGCTCGGAAACCGGCACCTATCAGGTTCGGGCCGAGATTCCCAATCCCATGAATTCTCCAAAAGTCATCCGGCCCGGACAGTTCGTTCGTGTGCATCTGAAAGGGGGCATCCGCCCCAATGGCATTTTGGTTCCCCGAACCGCCGTCAGTCAGGGCGCCCAGGGGTTTTTTGTTTGGGTGGCGGGAAAGGAAAATCTGGCGGAATTCCGGGCCGTGCAAGCAGGCGATTGGCAAGGGGATGATGTGTTCATTAATCACGGGCTTGCCGCCGGCGAACGGATCATTCTGGATAACCTGCTGAAGATGTCGCCGGGAGCGCCCATCAAGATCGACGCCTCGCCGACGCTCCAGAATGCGGCCTCCGGCAAGAATAAGAATGCACCGGCTTCGCCGGTGAAAAAATAGGCGGAGGCACAAGATGATCTCTCATTTTTTTATTGACCGTCCGATTTTTGCCTCCGTTATCTCTATAGTGATTGTCATCGCGGGTCTGGTTGCCATGAGCAATCTGCCCATCGCCCAGTATCCGGATGTCACGCCTCCCGTGGTCACCGTTTCGGCCGTCTATCCAGGCGCCAGCGCCGATGTCATCTCTGAAAACATCGCCGCCCCCATCGAGCTTCAGGTCAACGGGGCGGACAATATGATCTACATGAACTCCACGAGTTCCAGCGCGGGCATGATGAGTCTCAGTGTATTTTTCAATATTGGCACCAACCCCGATATGGCCCAGGTGGACATCCAGAACCGCGTCAACCAGGCCCTGCCCCAGCTTCCCCAATCCGTCCAGCAGCAGGGCGTTGTTGTCAGTAAGAAATCGAGCAGCTTCCTGATGATCATTAGCATCTACTCGCCAAACGACCGGTATGACGACCAGTATGTCGCTAATTACGCCAATCTCTACGTTCTGGACGCCATCAAACGCATCCCCGGCGCCAGTGAGGCCTCGATTCTGGGCATGCCCGATTACGCGATGCGCATCTGGTTGAAGCCCGACCGGCTCGTCCAGCTCGGCATCACGGCGTCCGACGTGGCCAATGCCATCAAAAACCAGAACCAGCAGTTTGCCGTGGGTAAGATCGGTCAGGCCCCGACAAAAGGACGCGTTGAACAGACCTTTTCCGTCACGACCAAAGGGCGGCTTCTGGAGCCTACTGAATTCGAAAACATTATTCTGCGGTCGAACAGTGAAGGCGCGGCCATTGTGCGCCTCAAAGATGTGGCCCGGGCGGAACTGGGGTCCAAGGACTATAATATGCGCCGCCGTCTGAATGGAAAAACAGCAACGATCATTGCCGTATATCAGCAGGCTGGTGCCAATGCGCTGGATGTCTCGGATCGGGTGGGAAAAACCATGAAGGAGCTGAAGACGAGCTTTCCCGACGGGATAGATTACAAGATTGCCATGGATACGACAAAGTTTGTCCGGGCTTCTATTAAGGAAGTCGTCATCACTTTCTTTGAGGCGTGTCTCCTGGTCATCCTCGTTGTCTTCCTGTTCCTGCAGAGTGTCCGCGCCACGATCATTCCCCTCCTGGCCATTCCCGTCTCCATCATCGGAACATTCATTGGCATGACCTTATTCGGCTTTTCCATCAATATGCTGACGCTCTTCGGCATGGTCCTCGCCATCGGCATCGTCGTTGATGACGCCATCGTCGTCATCGAAAATGTCGAGAGGAACATGCGGGAATTTAACCTGCCTCCCCGGGAAGCAGCCAAGAAGGCCATGGAGGAAGTTACGGGGCCGGTTGTGGCCATTGTCCTCGTCCTGTGCGCCGTTTTCAT
The DNA here is from genome assembly GCA_964450075.1 of uncultured Smithella sp. Classification (GTDB taxonomy): domain Bacteria; phylum Desulfobacterota; class Syntrophia; order Syntrophales; family Smithellaceae; genus UBA8904. Next base: position 21,477 of record CAYVFA010000016.1, on the reverse strand, counting down.
ACCAGTCGCCTTTTTGGGCGGCATCACGGGACAACTCTATAAACAGTTCGCGATTACCATCGCCATTTCCGTCATCTTTTCCGGGATTGTCGCCCTCACCCTGTCGCCCGCCCTGGCGGCCATGCTCCTGAAGCCCCGGCACGACCAAAAAAAATGGTTTTTCAGACAGTTTGACGCGAAATTCGCCTCTCTGACGGAAGGCTATTCCCGGGGCGTCCAGCTCATGATCAAGCGCGCTGCCGCGGCCCTGTGCATTTTTGCCGTTATGCTCATCTGCATCGTCGGCCTGTTCAAACATATTCCTACCAGTTTTATTCCTGCGGAAGACCAGGGCTATTTATTATGCGTCAGCTTCCTGCCCGATGCGGCCAGTCTGGATCGCACCCAGGATCTGAATGAAAAGGCAAAAGCAATTTTTGCAAAGCATCCGGCGATTGAGAACATTGCGGAAGTAGATGGCTTCAGTATCATGGATGGACAAATGAAGACCAATGCAGGGTTGATGTTCCTTTCCCTCAAGGATTACGAGAAGCGCAAAGCAAAAGACCTCCAGGCACCCGCCATCATTGAAAAAATGTCCGTGAAACTGATGGGCCTGCGGGAAGGTTTTGTCATGCCCCTTAATCCCCCGTCCATTCCCGGCCTGGGCGTTACCGCCGGATTTGAATTCTGGATCCAGAACCGTGGGGCAGGCGATATGTCCAAGCTGGAATCCGTCACCAAAGATTTCGTTGCCCGGGCGCAAAAACAACCGGAACTCCAGGGAGTCCGCACCCTTTTGAATGTTGATTCCCAGCAACTGATGGTGGACGTGGACCGGGAAAAATCGGAGAATCTGGGCGTCCCAGTGGAAGATGTTTACACCACGCTCCAGATTCTCTTCGGTTCTTCCTATGTCAGCCAGTTTACAAAATTCAGCCGCTTGTGGCAGGTGATCCTTCAGGCGGAACCGGAATACCGCTCCCGTCCCGGTGATATGGATCAGATCTACGTCCGGTCCCGAACCGGCAATATGGTACCGCTTAAAGCCCTGATCACGAAAAAGTATGTAACAGGTCCGGATATCGTTGCGCGTTTCAATAATTTTCCCGCTGCCAAAATTATCGGCGGCGCAGCGCCCGGTTTCAGTTCCGGGGAATCCCTCGTGGCGATGGAAAGGGTTGCCAAAGAAGTTCTCGCCGAGGATTTTTCCTATGCCTGGAGCGGTGAGTCCTTTGAAGAAAAGAAATCGGGCGGCACGACAGCGCTTGTTTTTGTCTTCGGGTTGATCATGGTCTTTTTGATTCTGGCCGCCCAGTATGAAAAATGGACCCTGCCCTTTGGCGTCCTGATGGCAGTGCCTTTTGCCATCTTCGGCGCGCTCGTCGCCATTTGGCTTCGTGGACAGGACAACGATATTTATTTCCAGATTGGTCTCATCACATTGATTGCGCTGGCCGCCAAAAACGCTATTTTGATTGTCGAGTTTGCCGTGCTGAAACGGTCGGAAGGATTAAGCCCTTATGACGCGGCGGTTGCGGCCTCGAAGATGCGCCTGCGTCCTATCGTCATGACTTCACTTGCTTTTATTTTGGGTTGCGTTCCCCTGGCCATTGCCAGCGGCGCTTCGGCCAACTCTCGCCACTCCATCGGCACGGGAGTCATCGGCGGGATGCTGGGCGCGACGCTGATTGCCATTTTCTTCATTCCCCTGTTTTACTACCTTCTGGAAAAACTGACGGAGCGCTTCAAAGGATCAAAAGACAAGCAATTACAAAATGTGAACTCTGCGTCAACTACGGACGAAAACCCGCCGGTCAAGGAGGGAGAATAACATGATCAGGAAGATAATTATTCTCTTGGCTGTTCTTTTTTTGGCGGGCTGCGCCGTTGGTCCGGATTACCAGCGTCCGGACATCCAGACGCCCGGTCAGTGGCGCTTTGAAGATGATCAGGCACGGACGCTGATCAATGCCCGCTGGTGGGAACAGTTGGAAGATCCCGTCCTCAATTCACTGATTGAAGCCGCCCTGAAAGAAAACAAAGACGTCCTGATTGCCGCGGCGCGTATTGAAGAATATAGCGGCCGCTATGTCGTTGCCCGGGGTGATCTGTTTCCCGAGGCGAAAGGCTCAGGCCAAGCTATCCGGCAGCAGAATACGCAAGCAGGATCGCCGCCGCTTGCTTCCAATGCCTATCCTCTTTATTCAACGGCTCTCAACGCCAGTTGGGAAATTGATTTCTGGGGAAAACTGCGGCGGCAGACCGAGGCGGCCCGGGCGGATCTGCTCTCCCGCGAGGACGCCCATCGCGCCGTGCTGCTATCTCTGACGGCATCTGTTGCCGGCGCCTATATTGACCTGCGGGATTACGACCGCCAACTGGTTATTGCAACTGAGACACTCAAGACCCGCAAAGACTCCCTGGAAATATACAAGCTGCGCTTTGACGCCGGTGTTATCTCGGAGCTGGAACTAAGCCAGGTTCTTTCCGAATACGAAAACACCCGGGCCACTATTCCACAAATCGAGAAGAATATCGGCCAGCAGGAAAATGCGTTAAACCTCCTGTTGGGACGCAACCCCGGTCCGGTTGCCCGGGGTTTGACCATCGATCAGTTTAAATTACCGGTTGTTCCGGCGGGCCTGCCGTCCGAACTGCTTAATCGGCGTCCCGACATCCTGCAAGCCGAAAAAGACCTGATTGCAGCCAACGCCAAAATCGGTGTGGCCCGTGCGGCCTATTTCCCCTCGATTTCTCTGACGGGAATGTTCGGCACCGCCAGCTCTGATCTTTCCAACCTGTTTACGGCTCCGGCGCAAGTCTGGAATTTTGGCGCTAGTGTTACCTTGCCTATCTTTACCGCGGGGCGCACCTGGGGGCAGGTGAAAGCATCAGAAGCGGTTCAAAAGCAGGCCGTATTAAATTATGAGAAAACGATCCAGACCGCCTTGCGGGAAGTTGAGGATTCGCTTGTGGATCAAAACAGGACCAGAGCCAAGCTGGAAGCCCTGTTCAATCAGTTAAAGGCCCTGCGTAATTACCGTGACTTGGCGCGTCTGCGCTATGACAACGGTTACAGCAGCAATCTGGAAGTTCTCGACGCCGAGCGAAATCTTTTTAATACTGAATTAAGCTATATTAAAACCCGCGGCGACCTTTTTCACGCTTTTATCAATCTTTACAAAGCGATGGGCGGCGGCTGGACCGTGGCTGCGAACTTACCGGCAGGAGCGGAAACGGCAAAAAAACCCTGATAGGGTATACACTGCGCTCCGTGGCCATGATTCCGAAAAAGTGCAATCTTTCCTGGATGCGCCACAGCCAGTCTGTGATATGCATGCCGTACTCATATCTCGGCCAAAGGGAAATCGGTATGCTTTTGCTATCTTTTTTTATATTGGGACTGGGGCTTCTGCTGACGGGCATCAACATCCTGTCCTACACCCTCAAGCGCATGGGTAGCCAGTCGTTCCGACGACTGGCTACCCGTTTCATGTCATCACGCTGGAAGGCGCTTGCCTTCGGCGTGGGGTCGGGCGCTCTGCTGCAGAGTACTTCCGCCGCACTGGTCATCCTGGCAAGTCTCAACTGCATCGGCAGTATCACCGTACCGCAGGCCATGTTCATCCTTACAGGATTCAGTGTCGGCAACTGCATCCTGCCTTTTCTTGTATCAATTAAAATCAGTACTGCCATCTTTTTCGTCGTGGGCCTGTCAGCCATCATGCTGTACTTCACCAAGGAGGGCCGCAAACGCAATTTCTGCAACCTTGCCTTCGGTCTTGGCCTCATTTTCTTCGGCATTGAAATGATGCTGGAAGGCACAAGGCCTTTACGCGGCGAGCCCTGGTTTGGCAGTCTCATAGGGTTTGCAAGCGCCTGGCCGATCATGACGATTGCTGTCGGCGTAATGCTCGGCTTCGTCGTCCAGTCGTCAAGCGCCGTGACGCTGGTGGCGATTGGCCTCACCAAGGGAGGAGTTATAACCGGGCCGCAGGCGCTTCTCGTCATGTACGGCGCTGCCATGGGCTCTACCACCTTTAAAGTGCTTATAGGCTCCGCCATCAAGGGCTCGGGCCGCCAACTGGTCCGTTTCGTAAATATTTTTAATTACGGGGGCGCAGGCATTTTCATTGCTCTGTATTTTATTGAAACGGGGTTCTCCGTACCGCTGGTGATGGCCCTTCTTGCCAAACTCAGCCCGCATCCGGAAATGCAGGCTGCCTGGGCTTTTCTACTTTTCAACCTCACCGCCGCACTGCTTGCAACGGCCTGCCATAACCCGCTTGCCGCGTGGCTTGCCGGAAAGCTACCACCGACCGAGGAGGAGGATCTGTCAAAGCCGCAATTCCTCTGGGGCGTGAAGCCCGAATTCCCCGATACCGCCCATGCGCTTATACACAAAGAACAGATACGCGAACTTGAGCAGGTGGCCGCTTTTCTTTCAGCCGCACGCACTGACTACCATGGCCTTGGTCTGAAGCCGCGGCAGGAGGCGTTCGAAATGCTTGCGCGGGAAGTGGAGTATGCAACAGCCGCGGTCATGTCGCTGCGACTTGAGCAGGAAACAGCGCAGCGACAGGCATATCTTCAAACACGACAGACGCTGATTACGGAACTTGCGGACAGCACGAAAGAGCTGATTGCCTCCATCCAGAGCGCCCGCACCATGCCAGAAATAGCGCCGCTGGCAGAGAACTGCTTTGAAGCCGTGGACTTTTTGTTCATAAACGGCTTAGAACTGCTCCAGTCTGGGGAGATCGACCACGATCAGATAGCGGCGCTTTACAGCGACCGGGGCCAGCAGATGGAGCAGCTGCGCGCTGCCTACCTTAAGGAAGATAAAATCGCGTCAGCCGCAGCCCGATCCTGTCTGCTTTCCCTGACCATTGGCGTGGAGAAGTGCATCTGGCTAATCAACCGGCTGCTGATGCTGGAGGGCATGCCCTCCAGCATGGCATAAGCTTCCCGAGGCGGCATGCCTGCCCCCTTTTTCAATCCGATCAATCATTATTATTTACAGGGTTTTGCGTATTCGGCGCGGACCTTTTTTATGATGGAGAGAATGAAATTGATGTCCTGCCGGTCGAGCAAGCCATGTTTGTTCTGAATCCGTTCACGGATGGGAGCAAGGATTTTTTTGCGGTCAGCCTGTTCCAGGGCACTGCCATACTCCGAATTATAAAACTCCTGCATCTTAATATCCAGCGCATCAACGCGCAGCATATAATCAATGAACAAAGAGTAGAGTTGGTCGCCGCCTGCGCTGGTGGAAAGAGCAAGATTGCACAGAACAAAGCTGCTTTCGATCAGCGACCCATACCACTGGTCTAACTGCGACTCCATGAGCTGCGGATCCTTGGCGGCCTTTTTCATATTGGCGTCAATTTGTTTTGACCAGAAAGCTTTATATTTTTCAAGATTTTGGGGATCAGTGATGTCGGCGAGGAGTTTTTTGGTTTCCCGGGCGGCAAGTATATTGGGATTTACGTAATCTGATGGCTTTAAACGCCCGATGATTTCGGCATTCAGAAATTTCATGGCATTCACAAATTCCTTCTTGCGACCGAAGACCAGGGCATAGTTGGTGTCGAAACCGTGCATGCCCGCCAGGACGCGTAACTGGATCTCATTTTTACACGCATAGCTGACTTTAACCGGCAGAGTCAGGCTTTCCTGATAGGACAGGCCGGCATTCTTGATCGAACTGGCATGATAATGTAATGTTTCCGTATTTTTTTTAGACGCTTTTCCACTCATTAACGGCCAGAGATTCTTGCCCGAAGCATCGGGTTTGTTCACTGTCTTTAGTGGGGAATGGGACGGGTCCGTTGCCTGGGCCTGAAATACCCAAAAGGGAACGACCAGCAATAAAACGATTAAAAACCACATGCTTCTTTTCATGACATTTCTCCTTTGTCAGTGTAATTTTTGCCTGCTGCCCAGCAATCTTGGCAGCAGCTGCGCGGCAAGCGCGAAAAAGAGCAGGATCGCCATTGCGCCCAGGACCAGCAGATTGAAGCTGATCGTCTCTATGCGCCACGATCCCACTTGTTTTGAAGCCGTCAGAAATGGCGCCCCTCCCAGTTTCGATTCCGGCTCTTGGAAGACAGGCGCCGCAACACGCACCAGCCGGTTGCCGGAAAGACGCACAGTTTCCAGGTTTTTCATGTTCAGGACCAGACTGGCAATATCCTCATTGTAGTAAGTGCTTTTGAATTTTTGTGCGCCTTCGATGCCCAGGGATTCGTTTAGCCGTTTTTCCGCGGCGCGTTTGTTCGCGACGGCTTGAGTGTGCATATCCTGATAATACTTTTCTATACGCTGTAAATATTCCTTGACGCGCCGACAGGTGTCAAGGGTATAGGCTTGCGGTTCAAACAGATGGGCCGAAAGACCCGAGACCATCCGGGTTTGTTCTTCCAGAATCTTCAATTCCGTGATCAGCACCGCCAGCTTGCGCCTTGATTGGGTGGCATGATCCGGTTTATCGGATTCCAGCAAGGGATAATCGGCCAGGGATTGCATTTCCGGAATATGGACTTGGAGCATATAATCGCTGTTGGCGGCCACACGCTCATCCTGAAAAAAGAGGCGCATATAACGATTCTTGCCATACTGTTCGACCACCAGAGCTTCATATCCCCAACGAGAAGGCATGATGTTGGCGATTGCGGGCACATTCCGGTCGCCGCTCTCACGGCTCATCAGCTCATCAAAGGGCACCGAGGCCCCGCCCAGCATGATCTGAGGCACCAGCAGGACGGGAATAATGATATAGATATTGACGGCGGAACGCACGCCGGCCGATATGTTCAGCCCCAGAACACAGGAAACCAGGGCACAGAAAAAGAGCACCATCCATGACACGCCAAACATGTCCGGCGTCTGCAAGATAGTGTTTCCCACCCACACGAACAGCGCCATCTGCAAAGCCACAATCCCCGCCAGATAGAAGGTTTTGGCCGAGATGTAGGCTGTCCAGTTCAAGTGAAGCAACTGCTCGCGATTCAGCACTTTGCGGTCCCGGTTGATTTCCTCAGCGCTGATGCTCATGCCCAGGAAGATGGCCACCACAACACTGATAAAGAAAAAATTGATCAGGTTCTTGTTCTCCATGAACACATATTCCATGCCCCATGAGCCTCTGCAGATCAAGGCTGCGATGCAGGCCAGGATCGGCGGTTCCAGCAGATTGATGAGGACATATTGCCGGTTTTGGACATGACTCTTGAGTGTGCGCAGGAGAAAAATCCAAAACTGACCCATTGTACCGGGCCGCCACAGGCGGCGCTCCATTTTTGGCGACGCACTGGACAGGGAAGCAGGCGTCTGCGGAAGATCGCGCCGGTTTTCGGAAGCCAAATAGCGCTTGTGCCATTCTTCCGGCCCGACACGGCGTTTCTGTGTGAAACGGCCGTTTTCATCCACGGCCCGGGCCTGGATAATTTCAAAAAGCTGTTCGGGATTAACATGGCCGCAGCGGGGACAAGCGTATTCTTCCATATCGGCCTGTTGGGTTTCGGTCCGAAAATAGACGATGGCATCCAGCGGATTGCCGTTAAATATCGGCCGTCCGCCCTTGTCCAATATCCACAGGGCGTCAAACATCCGGAAGATCCGTGAAGAGGGCTGATGAATGACGACAATCACCAGTTTGCCTTTGGCGGCCTGAACCTTGAGCAGCGCCATGACGTTTTCCGAATCAGCGGAGGACAGGCCCGAGGTTGGTTCATCGACCAGCAGGATGGAGGGTTCCCTGAGCAGCTCGAGAGCGATATTCAGCCGTTTGCGCTCACCGCCGCTGATGGTTTTTTCCAGGGAAGACCCGACCATGAGATCACGGGTGGGCAACTGCTGCAATTCATCAAGGAGCGCTTCCACCCGGGCGTCACGGGTCTTCTGGTCGAGGTTGGCAAGGCACAGCGCGGCATTGAAGGCCAGGTTGTCGAACACCGAAAGATGTTCAAAGAGCAGATCGTCCTGGGGGACGTAGCCGATCACACCTTCCAGACGCGCCGCATCCCTATACAGATCCATCCCGTTGATGGTCACCCGGCCGCGATCCGGGGGCAGCTGTCCGGTGAGAATGTTCAGTAACGTGGATTTTCCCGAGCCACTTTGTCCCATGATCCCCACCAGCCTGCCGCCTGACTCGCGAAAGCTGAAATCATGCAGACCAATATCGCTTCCCGGATAGCGGAAATCAAGATTCTCCCCGCAGAGGAAGAGCGGCTCATGAGAGGTGGCTTGAAAGGCCGCGTTGATCTCCTGATAATAAATACAGTTGCCATGCGTATCCCGTAAAATGCAACCGGGCGGCAACAGGTGCGGTGTGCCGGAAGGCAGCGCCAGGGAATCGGCGGATAGTCTCCCTTCCTCCGCCCTGAGTAAATAAGCATTTACTTCCCGAAGATGATAAACGGTAAAGGCAGCGCAAAAATCAGGCCGGAAAAGCTTTCGGCATGCCCATTGCGCGTCGCCCCCGTGTGAATTGACACGCAGAAAATCGGCAGTGAGAAGAGAACCGTCCAGGCTTGTTGCGGTTAGTAAGGACAACTCCCTCATGACGTCCGGGGTGACCTGGAGTTCCACGGCGACGACATTGCTAAGCTCGGCATGAAGGCATTTTCCCATGTTTCCCAGTTCCAGATAACGGATGAGAAATACATATTGATCAAAACGGGGCAGCAGACGCTTCAAATTTGCGGTTATTTCCCGGGCCTGCTCCAGTTTCGCCTGATGATCGCCTTCTTGATGAATGTCCAGCGCCTCCTCAAACAGTTTGATGTATTCATCCGAATGGGTAATGCGCAGATAGTCCCGAAGATAACGATTGATAATCGCAAACGCATCGGAGAGTCCCGATGATTCAATCAGAGACGTCTGGATCGCAAATAAATTTAGAACGGCATTGAGCAGAATTTCATTCAATTGATGAGAACTTCCTTTTTGTGAGAGGCACTATAGGAAACGCGGATTTGTATGTCAAGAAAATCTTGATCACAAAATATTCTTATTGAATTCCGCAACTGCGACTAATTGGTTTTCCGGATTTTTCTAAGCCATCGGACTTTCCTTGACAAGGGCTTTCATCTGGGTTATTTCCCCACCTAAATAGAAACGATTTCCAATTGGAGAAAAGGGTTGGCAGACCGTATTTATCTCAATGAATTGAAAAATCAGAAACTGAAGGCGACGCCAAAAAGGCTGGCCATCTTAAAGGTCTTATCCGCTGCCACCGTTTATCTGGGGCCGCAGGAGGTCTGGGAGCAATTAAAAAAAGATTTTAAAAAACTGGGCTTGCCGACCGTGTACAGGAATCTCGAAGAATTGGTTGACGCCGGGCTGGTGAGCCGGATTATTCATCCCAACCGCAGGCTTTACTATTTTCTTTGCGAGAATCATCAGCATCATCATCATTTCATTTGTGTTCAATGCGGTAAAGTTCAGGATATCGGTTTTTGCGCCCAAGATCAGCTGCAGAAGGAAGTGGCTCATCTCCACGGAGGAAAAATTCTGTCTCATACTCTTCAGGTCAACGGTCTTTGCCGCAGTTGTCTGAACTCTTAACAGGAGATTGCAAAATGAAAAAAAATGTTTTGATATTGTTTGCATTTTTGATGATGGCGGGGGCCGCTCAGGCCGGTGAAAAAATCGGGGTGGCGGTCACGATTGCGCCGCTTGCAGAGTTTGTCGGGCAGGTCGGAGGCAATCTGGTGTCCGTAACGGTCATGGTTCCGCCCGGCGGCAGTCCCCATACCTATGAGCCGACGCCAGGCCAGTTTCGGGAATTGAGCCACGCGAAGATTTACGTAAAAGTGGGTTCCGGCATAGAGTTTGAGAGGGCATGGCTCGATAAGATTCTGGCGGTCAACAAACATCTGGCCGTCTGCGACACAAGCCGCGGAATCCGGCCGATCGGCATGGCTCATCATCGCCATGAAGGGAAAAAAAGCGGACAGTACCGGCATGCCCAAAACGATCCCCACGTCTGGACGTCTTTAAATAACGCCGTTATTATGACGGGCAATATCCGTGACAGCCTGATGGCCCTGGATCCGGTCAACGCAGCCCGCTACCGGAGCAATGCCGACGTGTATATTTCCAAACTGCGCGCCTTGAAAAACCGTGTGGGAACGCGACTGCAAAATATCCGGCAGCGTAAATTCATGGTTTTTCATCCGGCTTTCGGTTATTTTGCCGAGGAATTTAATCTGGTCCAGATTCCCGTCGAATCGGAAGGGAAGGAGCCAGGAGCACAATCCCTTGCGTGGCTGATTAAAAAGGCGAAAGCGGAAAAGATTACGGTCATCTTTGCCGAGCCGCAGTTTAATGCCAAAAGTGCCGGGACTATTGCCAAGGCCATTGGCGGCGAAGTGGTGCTGATTGATCCCCTGGCCCGGAATTATTTACAAAACATGGAAAAGGTCGCAGAGACCGTTACGGGAAAATTACAATGATGCAGCATCCCATTGACATCAAGGATCTGAGTTTTGCCTACAACGGCACGAATGTCTTGCGCGGCGTGAATCTGACCGTCCGCAGCGGCGAGTTTCTGGCGATCATCGGGCCCAACGGCGGCGGCAAAACGACACTTCTTAAAATTATTCTGGGGCTTCTCAAACCCTCGAAAGGCGAAGTGCGCATTCTGGGGAAAGACCCGGCCGCGGCCCGCCCCCTGATCGGTTACGTGCCGCAGCATTCCGCCTATGACCGTCAATTTCCGATTAGCGTCTGGAACACAGTGCTGATGGGACGGCTGGGCCGGGCAAAATCCGGCCGCGGCGATTCCGGAGACGAAGAATTCGCCGCCTCCGCCCTGCAGGCGGTAAACATGCTGTCTTTGCGCGACAGGCAGATCGGCCAGCTATCCGAAGGACAGAGGCAGAGAGTTTTTGTCGCGCGCGCCCTGGCAAGCAAGCCCCGGCTGCTTTTAATGGATGAGCCGACGGCCAGCGTGGATGTCGTGATGCAGGCCGGCATTTATGAGCTGCTCAAAGAAATCAAGCAGGACCTCACCATTGTGCTGGTGACCCATGACATCGGCGTCATCGCCAGTTACGTGGACAAAATCGCCTGCCTCAGCGGGGAAATGTTTTATCACGATTCCAAAGAAATCACGCCGGACAGTCTGGAAAAAATGTATGGCTGCCCAGTGGAGCTGATCGCTCACGGCGTACCGCACCGAGTGATCGGGGAGCATCGCCATGATTGAAGCCCTGCAGTATGAATTCATGCAAAACGCTCTGCTGGCCGCGCTTCTGGCGAGCATTGCCTGCGGAATCGTGGGCACGTACGTTGTGGTCAAAAGAATTGTCTTTATCGCCGGCGGCATCTCACACGCCGCTTTCGGGGGCATCGGCCTTGGCTACTGGCTGGGGATCAACCCCTTATGGGCGGTGACGCCTTTCAGTCTGGCGGCTGCACTGGCGATCGGGGTGATGAGCCAAACGTCGAAAGCCGCCGAAGACACTACCATTGGGGTTTTCTGGTCACTGGGAATGGCTCTGGGGATCCTTTTCATCGGGTTTACACCCGGGTATGCGCCTGATCTTTTCAGTTATCTGTTCGGCAACATCCTGGCGGTTTCGGTGTCCGATCTGTATATTCTCCTGGCGCTCGATGTCGTGATTATCGGGGCGGTCTGGCTTTTGCATCGGGAATTCCAGGCCATTGCCTTCGACGAGGAATATGCTGCAGCCTCCGGTCTTCCGGTTATGGCGCTTTATCTGGCGCTTCTGGCGTTGATTGCCATGACCGTCGTCATCCTGATCCGGATCGTGGGGATCATTCTGGTCATCGCGCTTCTGACAATCCCCGCGGCCATCAGCAAGCAATGGGCCGAATCGCTTTCAAAAATGATGTGGATTGCTCCGCTCTGGGCTGCGTTTTTCACCTGCTCAGGGCTTGTTTTATCTTACTGGCTCGACATCGCTTCGGGCGCTACAATCATTCTCATTGCCGGTGTTTTCTATTTTCTGTCTTTAGCTTTTAAAAAAGTTCCCCGCAGGATTATCTGAGTATCGTAGGTGGTCGAAAGGCTTGCCAATACCGGTTTTGCTTGCCGGAAAGCAAAGAAAAAAGCAGACTCTAAAAAAATTGCCCTGGCCGTGTGGGGCGACATTCTTTCTCCGGTCTTTGATTCGGCGGGCGCGGTATTGATCGCGGATATCGAAGACGGAAAATTAACGACCACCCGCACGGAAGATCTGGGAGCCCAACTGCCCTATTCGCGCGCAAGAAGATTGTCCGATTGGGGCGTGCAGGTTCTGATCTGCGGGGCGATTTCGGTTGAGTTTGCCCGGATGCTGGAAAGTTTCGGCATTGATGTGATCGGGTTTATTTCCGGCGACGCGCATCAGGTGCTCGACGCGTATCTGGAAGGAACGCTGATTCGAAGCGCTTACGCCATGCCGGGCTGCGGCAAAGGCCCAGGACGGGGCGCATGCACAGGTCCAAGACGAAGGCGCTTTCGCGGCGGCAGGGGATGAAGAAAAAATTTTTCAGAAAAATGAAAGGGGAAGGTTATGCCAAGAGGAGATAGAACAGGTCCCGCAGGAATGGGACCGATGACAGGAAGAGCGGCAGGATATTGCGCGGGTTTTCGTATCATGAAATGAAACAAATGATGTAGTGCGTAGCTTTAGCTGCGCTGGAAAACCCGCGCAAATTTTATTAAAGCAGCCATTACGAAACTGAAACCCCAAATCACATTGGCTTCGGGGTTTTACTCACAAATTCATTTCAGTATCAGACTATGAAACCAGATAAGGTCATTGACGAAAGAGAAGAACGTCATTGCCAATAACAAAGGAAAACCATGAGACGCAAACAATTGAATACAGTTAAAATTGATGAAAGTAAATGCACCGGCTGCGGGCTGTGCGTTATGGTATTAGACAATCAGAGAGTTCTATTCAATTAGCTACTACAGTTGCTAATCCTTGATCCCCATCCATGGTCACCTCCGGTACTTAACTGCATACCCACCACGTGAACCATTAGTTCCAGAAGACCCAGAACTACGTCGGGACCGCTCTTGATAATATACACGCCGGTAATCTTCCCCACGACAGCCGACTTCGGATTCAGTGTTTCGCGGATGCTGTGGACCCATTCGACGTCCTGACAGAAAATCTCATCGTCCGTATGAATGGTAATATTGCTCCAATATTGATTATCTGCATTATAATATTTCCAAGAGTGATTTTGAACCGCTGAGAATCATGTAAAGAATAAAAATCACCCCAATGACAATGCGGTAGTAGCCGAAAGCCTTGAATCCGTGGTTTTCCACAAACCGGATAAACAGCTTTACCGCGAGCCACGCGGAAATGAAGGCTCCAACAATCCCGATTGCCAGCAGCATGATTTCGTGCGACGAGAAGGTGGCATCCGTCTTGAGCAGATCATAGCCCGTCGCCGCACACATGGTGGGAACAGCCAGCAAAAAGGAAAACTCCGTGGCCTGCTTTTTGTTGAGCCCGTTTCCGACGCCGCCGATGATCGTCGCCGCGGCGCGCGACACACCGGGAATCATCGACACGCACTGCGCCAGTCCAATGAAAAAGGCGTTTTTGTAAGAGATCTCTTCGAGCTCGACATAACGGCTCTCCCGGGTGACCACCCACTTGTCGATGACAATCAGTATCACACCGCCGACGATCAGCGCCAGCGACACCCCCAGTGGGTTGAACAGGTACATCTTGATGGTTTTATAGGCCAGCAAACCAATGATAGCGGTAGGGATGAAAGCGATAAAAAGCTTAATATAGATGGTGATGCCCTGAATGAAACGCTTGTAGTAGAGCATCACAATGGCCAGGATCGCCCCGATCTGAATCGCGATTTCAAAGGTTTTTACAAACGCGTCATCGTGAATTTTCATGAGATAAGAGGCCAGAATCATGTGCCCCGTGGATGAAACGGGCAGAAACTCGGTAAGGCCTTCCACAATCGAAAGAATAAGCGCCTGAATAATATCCATTGGGTTCCCCTTGAAGTAAGGTCTTTCGTCTATTATGGATTAGCAGGAGAAACAAGCATTTTCTTGTGTGGATTGAGGCGAATGATGCAAAAAATGAAGTTCTGATGATAAGTTGCATTTCCGCTACCTTGTCGCAATAAAAGTCGCATAATTGCGACCGCATTCCACCTAAGAGAAGTCCTGATTTTCAGCATATCCTCGTTATGATTGATTTAATTAAACATTAGTCCGCTTGGCACTTTACTTGCTGGTTTACATAAGCATGAAAGAAAATGACCATACATCATCAAGCCGAAAAGGGATGAGAAAATGAAAATTGCCCTGTCGGTATGGAAAGATTGCATCTCCACAGTTTTTGACGCCGCTGACCAACTACTGGTGGTGGAAAAAAATGGCGACGACGCACTGAAACGCTCGACCGCCCGGCTTAATTCCGCTGACGGAGCGTCACGGGCCATGCAGCTTATGGAAATGGGAATCAATGTCCTGATTTGCGGCGCGATTTCCCGTCCGCAGGAAGCGGCAATTGCGGCATCCGGAATTACAGTTCATGCGTTTGTGCGCGGTCCGATTCATGAAATAATTGCCGCTTACGAGAGTGGCCAGTTACATGCGGCGGCCTTTGCGCTGCCCGGATGTCAGGGACGGGGTTTCGGCGCAGGCCGGGGGCGACAGCACGGTAAAGGGTGCCCTTGGAAATAACCAGGATTCTTGAAAAATGAAAACAGCAGACAACATAAAAAAATATCGTGGCATCATCACAATGATCCTGGCTCTGACCGGCATCGGCATTATGATGTATTACGATCACTGCGATACGGCGTGCAGTTATCTGAAAGGCGATATCCTGGGAATTGATCTCAAATGGGTCGGCATTGCCTTTATGTCCGTCATCATTGTTTTTTCCGCTTTCGGGCAAACATCTTTTGTGAGGGCGCTGCTGGCTGCCGGGCTCGGTGTGGAAGTCCATTTATACGCATTTCAAATACAAAATGATGTTTATTGCCCCTTCTGCCTGGCGTTTTCCGCTCTGGTGATTGCATCGTTTCTGATTAATTACGAAGTACCCTCTGCCTGGCGCGAAAATCGCCGCCGGATGTGGCTTTACTTTCTGGGGGAAGTCAATTTCCCCATCTTTAAAATCGCAAAGGTTCCGCTGCTTTTCGTCAGCGTGCTGGGCTACCTGGTTATGCTGTTTTCCTTTTCCGGTTCGGCAACACCCGCCTATGGACAGGATAAAATCTACGACGTTCCATCGCTGGGACAAGGTGCGTGCGAGGTTACCCTGTTTACGGACTATTTCTGCCCGCCCTGCCGGATGATTGATTCCAAGGCGGAACCGCTGTTCAAAGACTTGCTTGCGACCGGGCAGGTTAAAATCCGGTTTATCGATGTGCCTTTTACGCACATTACGCCGGTCTATGCCAAGTATTATCTTTATGCGGCCAACGCGCGCAGCGACGCCGATTATATTTTTCATGTCCGTGAAATTTTATTTGAAGCGGCCCAGACCAGAAATATCAGAACGGAGGAAGCGCTGGTCGCCTATCTAAAAGAAAAGAATATTGTTTGGAAAGCATTTGATGAAAAATCGGTTTTTCCGGTTCTCAATAAGCACTTCAAGGATAACAAAATTGATGCCACGCCGACCTGTGTCATTAAGTATTCTTCAATGGACACAAGGAAATACGTCGGCACCGATCAGATATGGGATGGATTGATTAAATTAAAGGAGAAAAAACATTGAACCAGTATATTCCCAAAGAGATTTTCTTTACCAAAGGCGTCGGCACTCACAAAGAGCAACTTCATTCTTTTGAACTGGCGCTGCGCGACGCGGGCATTGAAAAGTGTAACCTTGTGCAAGTCTCGAGCATTATGCCGCCGGGTTGCCGCATCATTTCGCGGTCGGAAGGATTAAAAATACTTCAACCGGGGGCCATCACTTTTTGCGTCATGAGCCGGTGCTGCAGCGACGAACCCAAGCGGCTGATTTCGGCGTCGGTCGGCTGCGCAATTCCCGTGGATAAAAAAGCTTACGGCTATATCAGTGAACATCACGCCTTTGGCTATACCGAACGGCAGACGGGCGACTACGCGGAAGATCTGGCGGCGGCCATGCTGGCATCCACTCTGGGTATCGATTTTAACGTGGATGAAAGCTGGGATGAAAAAAAGGAGTTGTTTAAAATCAGTGGGAAAATCGTCGGGACGCGCAACACCACACAATCCTGTGTTTTGAAAAGCGGGGATTACACGACGGTGTTGGCGGCGGCGGTTTTTGTTTTCTGAAAACAAAAGTTTAAGGGAGGAAATACTTATGAATGGCGCAAATCGCAGCGGAAGAGGAAATGGCGGCGGGCAGGGAATGGGTGGCGGACGTGGTCGTAAGGGCGGACCGCTTGCCGGCGGTGCGGTGGGCGCCTGCCGGTGTCCCAATTGCGGCCATACAGAGCCGCATGAACGAGGTATTCCCTGCACGCAGGTTTTGTGCCCGAAGTGCAAGACGGCGATGATTCGAGAATAGATAGTTAATCGCATGAAAGGAGAATTGTTATCATGCCAAGAGGAGATTCAACAGGCCCCATGGGAAGGGGACCTACGACAGGTCGTCAGGCCGGATATTGCGCCGGTTACAATATGCCTGGTTCTTTAAACAACGCCTGCGGGCGCGGTATGGGAATGGGTTTTGGGCGCGGAGCTAATTTTGGAGGGCGCGGCGACGGATTCAGACGGCGTAATCGCTTTTTCGCCACCGGTGTGCCGGGCAGAGCGCAGTCTGGTAGGTTTTCGGCGTCATTTCAGCAAGCCGATCCGGAAACGGAAAAGCAGGCGCTGAAAAGTCAGGCCGAATATCTGCAATCCGAAATGGAGACGATTAAAAAACGCCTCGACGAGCTGAACGCAAAAGACGAGGCAAAATAATTCCCGTGATCCGGAACTTCAAAAAGGCATGGCACTGCTCATCCATGCCCGGCGGTGGCGCGTCTCTAGCCGCTTCGCGCTGCCGCCACCGATTGCAGAAAGAGCAGGGAACGGTCGCGACCGTTCCCTACAGCACAGAAAGAGGAATGAGATTATGAAAATTGCTATCACAACATCCGGCAACGATTTAAATGCGCCACTCGACACCCGTTTCGGACGCGCACCTAAGTTTTTAATCTACGATCTTGAAGCCAAAACCTTTGAGATCGTCGATAACGAGCAAAATCTGAACGCAGCGCAGGGCGCTGGCATTCAGTCCGCGCAAAACATTGCCCGGCAGGGCGTAGCGGCACTTGTCACCGGACATTGCGGCCCGAAAGCATTCCGTGTTCTTCAGGCTGCCGGCATCAAAAGCTACAACACCTCCGCGGCAACCGTATCGGAAGCGCTGGAACTTTACGTCGCAGGCAAGCTTGCCGAATCGACAAATGCCGACGTGGAAGGGCACTGGGTATGAATCCACGTGATATTCTATACGGATCTATCGGTGTCATCCACAGCGACCATACGATTGCTGAGAAAACACCTATTCAGCCTGTTTACGCCAAAGGTTGCAAGGGGTCTGTCGAAATTTGCCCGGAGTTCACAGAAGGGCTGAAAGACTTGGAGGGGTTTTCGCACATTTACCTTCTCTATCACTTTCATCAATGCCATCAGGTCAACCTTATTGTTAAACCGTTTTTACAGGATGTTGATCGCGGCATTTTTTCGACGCGTGCGCCATTTCGTCCCAATCCCATCGGCCTAAGTGTCGTGGAGCTTCTTGGTATTGAAGGCAATATCTTGCATCTAAACAACGTGGATATCCTGGACGGCACACCGCTTCTGGATCTCAAGCCCTACACGGCTAAATTCGATCTTCACCCTGTCAAGAAGAACGGCTGGCAGGACGAGGTGGACGAACAAACCGCCCAAAGGCGGGGAAAGCGCGGATATAGCCGATCATGAAACCGCCTTTGATTGCAACCGAACTTCGAACACACGCCCCCTTTACGGCTTTTGGAACCGTAACGGGTGTTGTCATTATGGCCGCTTTTATTCAATTCCGGATTCCACGGGAGATTTCGTCCACGCTTTTCTGGACGATGCATCCGCTGCACGTCCTGCTCAGCGCTCTGGTGACCACAGCGATGTACCGGCTGCACACAGGTGGCGGCATTTGGCAAACGGTTCTGATCGGCTACGTTGGGTCAATAGGCATTGCCACGTTAAGTGATTCACTTATTCCCTTTGCCGGAGAGTGGATGCTGGACCTGCCCTATCGCGGTATTCATCTGGGCTTTATCGAAAAATGGTGGCTGGTCAATCCGCTGGCTTTAGCCGGTATCGGACTGGGGTTTGTCATTTCTCACACTAAAATTCCCCATGCGGGGCATGTGCTGCTCAGCACCTGGGCGTCGCTGTTTCACATTCTGATGGCGCTGGGAACGTCTATTGATGTCGTTACCACCATATTGATTGCAGTCTTTCTGTTTCTGGCGGTCTGGATTCCCTGCTGCACCAGTGACATTGTTTTTCCTTTACTCTGGATTAAAAAAGAAAATGGCAATAGCAAGCGCCCGATTTCCGTTACTGATGGAGGTATGACATGAGAATCGCAATTGCGTCCGGCAAAGGCGGAACCGGCAAGACCACCGTTTCCGTTAATCTGGCCCGTACAATGGGTCTACCGGTTCAACTCTTGGACTGTGACGTGGAAGAGCCCAACGCGCACCTGTTTCTCAAAGGAGACAAGATCAAAGAAGAAATCGTCACGATTCCGATTCCCCAAGTGGATGAAGCACTTTGCGACGGTTGCGGCGAATGCAGCAAATTTTGTGAATACTCCGCAATCGTCACATTCGGAACGGCACCGCTGATTTTTCCGGAAATGTGTCACGGTTGCGGCGGTTGCACACGGGTTTGTCCCACAAAAGCCATTTCGGAAGTGGGCCGGCGCATCGGCGTGGTGGAAACGAGGAGCTCGGAAAACATCACGCTCATTAGCGGGCGTCTGGATGTCGGCGTGGCCATGGCGCCACCGCTGATCCGGGCGGTTAAAGAGCGTCTGCAAAATAATATGCCGGCGGTTCTGGATGCGCCTCCGGGAACGTCCTGCCCGGTCATTGCAGCCATTCGGAATGCTGATCTGGTCTTGCTGGTCACGGAACCCACGCCGTTTGGTCTGAACGATCTTTCGCTTGCCGTGAATATGGTGCGCGAGCTAAAAATCCCTTTCGGCGTCATCGTCAACCGGATGGGCATCGGGGATGACCGGGTACACCGCTATTGTGAAAAAAAAGACATCACCATCCTGCTTGAAATTCCCGATGACCGGAATATCGCGGAAAGCTATTCACGGGGCGTTCTGATGGTCGATGCGCTGCCTGAATATCGAAACCTGTTTCAAAGTCTGATTGCAAAAGTCACGACATTTGAAAAAACAAGGAGTTTGTAAATATGCCAACCTATGAATATGAATGCAGCCGTTGCGGACTGCACTTCGAAAAACAACAAAGTATCAAAGATGAACCGTTAAAAGAATGTCCCACGTGCAAGGGCGCTGTCCAAAGATTGGTGAGCGGTGGTAGCGGTTTTGTGATGAAAGGTCAGCCCCCCAGCCGTCGCACTTCGTTGAAGGGCTGCTCGCTTGAAGAAACCGGCAAGACCTGCTGCGGAGCAAGCCAGCGTTGCGGGCAATCGCCATGTGGAGATTAGAAAATGAGTTCAAGCGATTTTAAATACCTTTATGGCCCTGTTCCCTCCCGCAGACTGGGTCGCTCATTGGGGATTGATCTGGTGCCTTTCAAAACCTGCACGTATGATTGCATTTATTGCCAGTTGGGACGCACAACCAATAAAACCATGGAGCGGCGCTCCTATGCTCCCGTCAAGGATATTTTAGATGAGTTGAAGCTGAAACTGGCATCGGGAGAAACTCCCGACTATATCAGCATCGCCGGTTCCGGCGAGCCGACGCTGCATTCCTATATCGGCGAACTGATCGGCATGATCAAAAACATGACCAACATTCCCGTAGCCGTTCTGACCAACGGCTCTTTGCTTTATCTGCCGGATGTTCGAGCCGCTTTGATGCGGGCGGATCTGGTCATCCCTTCGCTCGATGCCGGTGATGATACGATGTTTCGATACGTTAACCGCCCCCACAACGGTATCTCTTTTGGTAACATGGTCAATGGCCTGATCGATTTTACCGATTATTTTCCGGGACAGGTGTGGCTGGAAGTTCTTCTGGTTTCCGGCGTCACCGGCATGTTCGAGGACGTGAAAAAAATTGCCGACTTATCAAAAGCAATCGGGGCAAATAAGGTACAGCTCAATACCGTTTGTCGCCCGGCGGCTGAGGATTATGCCTGTGCCGTAGAAAGAAGCCAGATGGAAAATCTCGCTAGGCTCTTTCCGTGCGTGGTGGACGTCATCAGCGATGATGAATCCGTTCATCTTTCCGTTTCCGCCACACAAGGGGCAACCCATGAAGAAATCGTTTCCTTGCTGACAAGACGACCCTGCACGCTCACCGGAATCTGCTCAGGGCTGGGGCTGCATCCGCATGACGCAGTCAAGACAGTCAAAAAACTGTTGGATGAAAAGCAAATTACGACACTGCGCACAGATCATGAAGTATTTTATAAAACAACGAAAGTTTAAACAAATTTTTGAATATCATGCAGGCAGGTAGATGTAACCATGGCGGAAAACGAAATCATTGAAAATCATCAGCGCTATTTGGAGCGCGTCGCGCTTTACCAAAAACATGGATACGATATTGAAGGAGAACGATCTTTTATTATTGAAAAGGCGTGCCCCTTTTCAGGCAATATCCTGGAAGCGGGCACGGGGAAAGGTTATTTTTCGCTGGCTTTGGCACGGCTGGGCTTTCATTTTACGTCATTTGATATTTCGGATGCGGAGCAGCAATATGCCAAGCTTAACCTCTCCTATTATGGCCTGACAAGTTACGTCTGTTTTGATGTGGCCAATGCGGAATGCCTTCCCTATCAAGATGGTTTATTCGAAGTGATCTTTGCGGTTAACATTGTCCATGAACTTCCTTTCGTCCGCAAGGTTTGCGACGAACTACTCCGGGTTTTGTCACCCACCGGTAAAATCGTCCTGAGCGATTTCAATGCGAATGGATTTGCTCTCGTCGATAAAATTCACGCGCTGGAGGGCAGGCGCCATGAGTTGAATACGGGCACTCTGGCTCAAGCAAAACACATTTTAACAGAATACGGCATGAAGGTGGAAGAGTATCACGACACCTACCAGGATGTGCTGGTGGCCTGCCGGATGTTAATGTGAGACAAAAAGGAGAACACACAAAATGAAAGAACTTATCATTATCAGTGGAAAAGGTGGGACGGGCAAAACCAGCGTTACGGCGTCTTTCGCCGTATTGGCTGACCGACCTGTCGTGTGCGATTGCGATGTGGACGCGGCGGACCTGCATCTGGTTTTAGAGCCAACGATCCGCGAGCGCCATGAATTCGAAAGCGGTCATGAAGCGGTCATTCGCCAGA
>CAYVFA010000015.1:14236-25914 GCA_964450075.1 uncultured Smithella sp. | reverse complement strand
AGATGTTGAAAAAATAAAGTAAACAACGACGTGAGACTATTTACATGCGAGGTGAAATGATGAAAAAGGTGGTAAGGGTTCTCTTGTTTGTGGCCCTGGGTGCTTTTGTGGCGACAGTTGGACTTAATGTTGCTCACCAACGCCAGCAAGGCGATCATCGGTCTGTGTCATTAAAGAAGATCGGCAATTTTGTCAGTGTTTCAGATGCCGATGCGCATGTCGGCGGGCCATGTTATCTTGAAGATGCCAACATACAAATGGTCGAGAATAAGTGTTATAAAAAGTGCCAAACAGGCTATGGCAATGTCAACGAGCGCAGTGCCTGCGAGGTTGGATGCAGCACGGCCATATCCGTCGCCACAAGATAGAAGCCGTCGCTTGCGGAAGAGCCATCCCCGGGATATCTTGCCTTATCTCAATGAACGCCACGCCTTGCGGGGATAACGAACTGTCTTGACAAAACATGTCTTGCATCATACGTTATGCAAAATTAATCATTGGTAAGGTGAAACCATGGCATTTGTCAGACCGGAGATTATCAGACCCCCCAGCGAGCACGCAAGTTATTATCTCCCTTTAACTTCGGGATGCTCGAATAATTCTTGCACCTTTTGCAACTTTTCCTTTTCGAATCTGGGTATCCGCGATCTTGCGGACGTCAAACAGGAAATTGATGCCATGTCTCTGTATGTGAATTCCCGCATGGTGATGCCGGGGCAGCCCCGGGTTGTTTACTACATCTTGCAGGAGTGGGACGGCAGAAAAGTTTTTCTGCAGGACGGCGACGCCCTGGTCTATCCGTATCCCAAGCTGCTTGAGGCTTTGCAGTATCTCAACCAGAAGTTTCCCGACATCCAGCGTATTGCCAGCTATGCCACACCCCAGGATGTTTTGAGGCGCTCCGTTTCAGAATTAAAGGCGCTTAAAGAGCAGAAACTGGGCATTCTGTATATGGGCGTGGAAAGCGGCGATGACGATGTACTGCTCAAAATTCAGAAAAACGCTACCCACGATCAGATGGTGGAAGCCGCCCACAAAGTGAAGGAAGCCGGTATTCTGCTTTCCATGACGGTTATCCTGGGCTTGGGCGGTGTCCAAGGCAATGCAAAGCACGTGGCGGAGACGGCCAGAATTCTGACGGAAATGGATCCGGACTTTGCGGGCGCGCTGACGCTCACGCTGATTCCCGGAACAGCGCTTTATAAGGAATGGGAGCAGGGTGCCTTTGAACTGATCACGCCTTTTGATTCTTTGCGCGAACTGAAAGGGCTTGTCGAGCATGCAACTTTTAC
The DNA here is from genome assembly GCA_964450075.1 of uncultured Smithella sp. Classification (GTDB taxonomy): domain Bacteria; phylum Desulfobacterota; class Syntrophia; order Syntrophales; family Smithellaceae; genus UBA8904. The sequence continues at coordinate 24,622 of CAYVFA010000015.1, read as the reverse complement.
CAACTGTTTTTTCAGCTCGATGCATGCGTCCAATTATTTTGCGATCAGGGGTTCGATGCCCCAGGACAAAGATAAAATTCTCAAGCAGTTAAATGCCCTGTTGTCCCGGAAAGATCCCCACCTGCTCAGGCCGGAGTTCATGAGAGGGTTGTGAAAAAATGGATACGCACTCCGTTTGTTTAACCGATGATGCAGATGAGTAAAGGAGAAAGGGATCATGACCGTTGACTTTTTCTGTTGGAATAAATGCACCACCTGCCGGAATGCGAAAGCGTTTCTTTTGCAAAAGAAGGTGGAAATCCATGAGCGGGATTATTTCAAAACGCTCTTTGACCGTGCGGAAATCGAGGCACTGTTGCAGGGGAGGCCTGCCTCCGATATGTTCAGTTTCCGTTCTCCCTCTTTCAAAGCGCTGGCGTTGGATCAGTCCAAACTATCTGATCAGGATCTGATTAATCTCATGTTGAAAGAGCCGCGCCTGATTCGCCGTCCCATAGCAAAGATCGGCAGGAAGGTTTACTTCGGCGCGGACAGCAAGGTTCTGGCGGAGATTATAAAATCCTGAGTTTATCTCTGACGGGAGGATGTTGGATATGGCATCAAGACTGACGATAGGGAATAAAGCCCGCGACTTTAAATTTAAAACACCCTGGGATGATGAAGCGGGCTTTTATGATGCCGCAGGCAATCATCCGGCGGTCTTGATTTTTTTGCGCTATTATGGATGCCCGGTCTGCCGGATGGAAATGGCCAGAATGAAACAGGATGTCGAACTCGTCAGAAACAAAGGCGGACGCGTATTTGTAGTGCTGCAAAGCGCGCCGGAAACGATTCGTTCTCTGGTCAGCCGTGACGATTTTCCTTTCACGATCATTTGTGACCCACAGGGAAAAGTTTTTCAACTTTATGGTGTGGAAGAAGGCGGTATTTTAAAGTATCTGCATCCCGCAGGCTTTATTGCGGCCGTCCGGGCGATCAGTCGCGGTTTCCGGCATGGTCAATTTGAAGGGAAGGAAACACAACTTCCTGCTGCTTTTGCCATGACGGGGGACAAGCTCCTCAAGTATTCGCATTATGGGAAAACGATTGGAGACATGCCTGCATTGTCCAAAATGATCATCGGCCTATAATCGATCAGGTGATCGGCAGGGGGGATATGAAGCGACAGGCGAAAGGTCAAATACACGAGCGGATTATGGCGATACCCAATGCGTGGTATCCAGCCTACATCGTTCGCGGCGATGCTCAAAATATGATGATTGACGCCGGGGTGAATCTCCTCGGGCCGCGCTATCTGGCTTCCATCCAGGAAGTTCTGGGTCATCCGGAGCGACTCCGTTATCTGTTTTTGACACACTCTCATTATGATCATGTGGGCGCCGCGGGCTATTTGAAGCAGCACATTCCCGGACTGGCCATCGGAGCTCATGAAAGACTGGCCACGCTCATGCAGAAAACATCCGTGTTGGACACGATGAATCAACTCAGCGGTAATCATGTTGAGCTCTTAAAATACAACACCGAGGGTGAAGACCTGACGCTGCATCCGTTTGAAATAAACATTTGCCTGAAGCAGGGTGACGCATTTGACTTGGGCGGGTTAACCTGCCGTGTTTATGAGACGCCCGGCCATACGAGAGATTCGCTGTCTTTTTATTTTCCGGAGATCAAAACCCTGTTTCCCAGCGAAGCGTGCGGTGTGCTTCAAGGTGAAACAGGCGGTTCGATACAGGTCGAGTTTCTGTCTTCATACGATGATTATATCAAGTCTCTGAAACTGTTGATTTCTCTCGAACCGGAAATCATTTGCCTGGGGCACGCCTGGGTGCTGACGCATGAAGACGCGCAGGACTATCTCCAACGTGCGCTTGCCGGAACGTTCCAGTATCGTGAACTGATTGAAAGCTATCTGAATGAAGCCAGCGGTAATATTGAAAAGGCAATCGAGAAGATGGGCCATGTCGAATACGACGTCAAGGGCGGTATCTATCAGGAGCGTGTCGCCTACATGACCAATCTGAGCGCTCAGCTTAAGCATATTGCCGGGCTGAAGAAGAACTGAAAATAAAGTTGAGAGAGACCCGTCATGGAAAAGCCGCTTTCCTGCCTGCAGTGCGGCAAATGTTGCTTTGTTGATTTTACGGCTTACGCGCAGCAAGAGGATTATGACCGGTGGCGCGCAGAAAAAAGGCAGGACATTCTGGATATGATCGAACACCGCCATCTCATCTGGGCCGGTGATCGATTGATCTTTGCCGATACCGGAGAAACGCCCCGTGAATGCCCTTTTCTGCACAGCTCTGAAAATAAGTGGCGTTGCTCCATCTACGGGACAAGGCCCTTGGTGTGCCGGGAGTATGATCCGGGTTCATCGGAACTTTGCCCGCAATTTAAAATCAACCGGCGCGGCAATCAATAGAAGGTAAATTGTCAGTTTTTAAAAGGAGGCAGGCTTGGTTGGCGGCAATCGGAAGATAAACAAACTTATGCTGATTGTTCCCAATCCCTTTGAATAAATTCCAAAAGTTGTTTGGCCTCCTCTGAGTACAGAATAATGTTATCAAAATCAGGCGGGCATAAAAGTTTCTGCATGAGGAGCCCGTCACCGTCAAACCAGCGCGGAAACGCGCCGCCGAAGAAATAGCCTTCCTGCCGCAGAATGTCCACACCCCGTCCGATCCAGGGCTGGGTCATATCAAGAAAGACCTGAAAGACGATTGCCCCTTTCATGCGCGCCTGATTTTCGATTTCCAAAAGACGATCCGCAAAATCGTCTCCCATTTTTGGAACCATAATGCGCGCGACACTCGCAAACTCAAAAAGGGTCATCTGCAGGTTCGAGATCGTACCTTCGGGCGGTTGTGCTCTCGAAACCTCGATACTTCGCGGATCTTTCAGGCGCGCATAGATGTGCTTGAGCATGCTTTCGTCTTTTGCCGGAACAAAGATGTGCTGCGGTTTCGGGTGGCAGCAAAAAGAACACGACAGGGTTGCCACCCGACCCGGCGCGCTTTTCTCCGTGGTGTAGGCGGCAACGGGCATCAGGGCCACCTCAAGGGCCGCCTCCGCGTATCCCAGAAGGCTCAGGGATTTTTGAATGTGGATATGGTTGCAAACGCCTTCGCCGAAGAGCGCCTCAATATCAGGATTTGACGCAATATAGTCGTGATGCAGAAAATCCGCCAGCCGCTGACTGATGCCGAGACTGCGATACTCTTTCAGAACAAGCCCCACACCCCATTCGTAAAGGACGCTGCACGGAGCGGAGTGGTAAAGATGCGTGACGCCGATGACACCTTCTTGCGGATCTCTGGCGACAATGGATATGTAGCGCCCTTCGCGGTTGGCGGAGCAAATGGCGTCCGGATCGTAAAAAAGCCGGATGGGATAGCCGTCGCCATAAACGGCTTGAAAAAGATGCGTGATCCCCCGGGCGTCTTCCGGTCGGAAATGCCCCACCTCGAATTTTTCCGGGGCGCTGCCTGTATCATGGTTCCCACTGTCGTTCATAAGCCGTGCCTTTCTTTAAACGTATAAGGATTGCAGAAAATCAGCGGCAAGCCGAAGCGCCGCATCTTTTCGGTATTGGGCGGTTGATCGCTGATCGTCGATGGGACACAACCTTCGTTCCAGAGCGGCAAGCATCTCTTCCATGGCCTGTTTGGACTGATCGGCGGCGGCAAGAGCATCCAGCGCCGCAAGTTCAATTTTACGCGATCTGACCACCGTCGGGCCCGCCGCACCAAACGCAAGCCGCAGATCCGTTATTTTTTTATTTTCTTTTGAAGCCAGTCCGATCATGGAAACCTTGGAAGGCGTATTGGCGCGCCTTGCCGCCACTTTTTTATGGAACGTATGCGAAAAATGCTCATCCGGAATAACAATGGTCGTGAGAATTTCGTCCGGGGCCAGGTCTATTTTACCCGGGCCGGAAATGAAGCGTTCAATGGGGATTTCTCTTTGTCCATGATTCGTTTGGCAGACAACCCGCGCTTCCATGGCGTAAAGATAAGGCAGCGTGTCTCCGGCGGGTGATGCGTTGCAGATATTTCCCCCGATGGTGGCCAAATTGCGGATGGCCGGAGAAGCCATCGAACCAAGAATCTCTCTCAGCAGGGCGGGGGTATTCGAATGCGTTTTTAGATCAGCTATAGTCATGCAAGCCCCGATGAACAAGCAACCGGCGTCTTGATAAAACCGGCGAAGTTCCGGAAGATGCCAGACATAGATTACCCCGGCAGGAATGTCGGCAGTCTCGCCGCCCCACTGCCTTTGCCGCGCCATTATATCGGTTCCGCCTGCATAAATTGTTCCTTGAGTGGCGGCGCGGCACTCAAGCGCCTCTGACAAGTCCTTTGGTCTGTAAGCTTTTTGCATTAGGATGAACTCGCCTCCATATTTCTTTTTGCGGCGTTTTTGACCGACTGGACAATCAGATGGTATCCCGTACAGCGGCAAAGATTGCCGGACAGTGCTTCACGAATCTGCGACTCATCCGGATTCGGCGTTTTTGTCAAGAGCGCATGCGCAGCCATAATCATGCCCGGCGTGCAATACCCGCACTGGATGGCGCCGCCTTCGGCAAACGCTTCGGAGAGGATGGCAAAGTCTTTTGTCGCGGCAAAACCTTCAATCGTCACGACCTCCCGGCCGTCCACAACGCCCGCGGAAAGGACGCAAGCCGGTGCGAGACGGTTATCCAGAAGAACATTACAGGCACCGCATTCGCCTTCACCGCATCCTTCCTTGACGCCGGTCAGGCCGAAATCTTCGCGCAGGACATCGATGAGCCTGCGGAAAGGGTCTGTATTTAAATCTACGGATTGTCCATTGAGCGTAAAGTGAATCTTCATTTTTCCTGCTCCTTTTCGAGAAGAAGCAAAAGCATCCTCTCTGGTGTTAGAGGAACTTCGCTAACCTCGATGCCCAGCGCGTGGTGAACGGCTTCGGCAAGCGCGGCCGGCCCGCCGACAATCGGCATTTCTCCCACCGACTTTGCACCATAGGGCCCGTGGGCATAAGGGTTGGAAACAAACTCCCGTTCGATAGAAGGCATATCCATGGATGTGGCAATCGGATAGTCGCGCAGGCTGGTTTGACGCAGTCTGCCGTTTTGGCTTTGCAAAAGCTCCATCAAACCAAAACTGACGCCCTGAACCAAAGCGCCGTCCACTTGTCCCAGGGCAATCTGTTCATGAATGGTCGCGCCGATATCGTGAACAGCCCACAGGCCAGTGACGTTGATTTCACAGGTACGGACATCCACAGCGATTTCGACGGCGGTCGCTCCCCAGGAATAAGTATGAAAGGAGTCCCCCTTCATTGTTTCTTCATCCCATTTCAACTCGTCCGGTTCCGCGAAATCTTGAGTTTCCTCTATCTCGCCTTGTTCTTCCCATCTGGCTTTGAGCCTGAGCGCCGCTTGTTCCAAGGATTTCCCGAAAAGCACCACGCTAAGCGATGCGCCAGTGCCCAGTGTCGGCGTGTCGATGTCTGTGTCCGGATTTTGAATGGTGATGCGTTCAATGGGAATTTGCAACGTCCGGGCGGTGATTTCCCGAAAGGCGGTTTGAATGCCCTGTCCCAGCTCCACGATGGTGGTCAGAATGCGGACAGAGCCGCAGGCATCGCGACGGATGCCGATCGGACGGGGCCTGCGCCTGGGTGTGCCTTTGACGGTGTGCGGCGCGCCGAAAGCGTAAAGGGAGATGCCGATGCCTTTGCGCAGAGTGTCTTTCTGTCCCATCCAGTGCCGACGTTTTTCCCGGTAATCACTTAGGCTTTCCAGGCGTTCGACGATATCTTTCATTTTGACTTCATCGCGCAGTAATCCTCCCGTGCAGGTCGTATCTCCCATCGCCAGCAGGTGGCGCATCCGGAAATCCAATGGATCTTGCCCCAGACGGCGGGCTATCCGGCACATATGCGTTTCGATGGCCGAAGTCAGTTGAACGACGCCGAAGCCCCGCATGGCGCCGGGAACAAGATGATTGGTGGCGATGATCCTGCCTGTCACCCGCACATTTTCAAAGCGATACGGGCCGGTGGCCATTTTGAGGCCCGCATCCAGAATAATCGGCGACGGGCCGAGAAATGCCCCGCCCATGTAATCGACAAACATTTCGAAGGCGGTGATTTCATTTTGTTCATTGACGGCGCTTTTGATTCGGATGCGCGTAGGGTGGCGCTTGGAACTGGCCTGGATATCCTCATCGCGATCATAAACCAGCCGCACGGGCTTTTCGGTTTTATGGGCGGCCAGGGCGGCGTGCGCGGCAAGCATAAGAGGGGTTTCTATTTTTCCTCCGAATCCCCCGCCGACGGTTGTGCAAATGCAGTGAACGCGGTCTTGGGGGATGCCCAGCGCAAAGGCAATCGTTAGCGCAACGGCGTTGGGGCCCTGCACGGGGCCGTAAGCCGCCATCCGTCCGTTCTCGGGCGCCACCGTCACTCGCAGCGTTTCCAGATACAGGTGTTCCTGATAATCGGTTTTGAATTCATCTTCATAGATATGAGCCGCCCGGTCAAAAGCGGCCTGAACATCTCCTCGCTCAAATTGTTTTTTCAGATAGACATTGTCCTCCCCGGCAAGCGGCGTGGCTGTGCAGGCGTCCGCTTCTTCCCAGGTGGTGACGGCGGGAATCTCCTGGTATCGGATGATAATGCGGTTGCAGATATCGACAAGCGTCTTCATCTCGGGGCCGACGACCAGCAGAATCGGCTGACCGATGTAGCCTACGTCCTTTGCGGCCAGAAGCGGCAGATCCGCCTGCATCATGACAAGCGCGTTTGTACCCGGGATGTCGCTGGAATCGACAATACAGTAGCCTGGCGGCAACGGCGGGGTTTCGATGGACGCGATGCGGCCCCGCGGAACCGTCGAACGCACGGTGCGGGCATAAAGCATATCCGGAAAGGATAGCTCATCCATGTAGCCTGCGTGACCCCGGCATTTATCGTAGGCGTCATGCCGGATTGTCTCTTTGTTTTTGCTCATGATGTTTAACCTCGCTATGTCCGAAAACCTTGCGTCCGCTCAGTCCCACCAGTCCAATGAATCAATTCTTTTGTACAAAGCGTTCGCGATAAACGCCATGCCTTTTTCGTTCCAGTGAGCCAGATCATACCAGCACTCAAAGCGCCTGGGGTACGCGTCGAAATCCGCCTTCAAATCCAGATAGGGAACCGCGAGTGCGGGGCAAAGATTCCCGGAGACTTCATCGATAAGGCGAAAGACGTACGGGCCGTCGTGTTCGATAGACGCCCGGTAGTTGCTCTGGATGGAAGAAAGACGTCTTTCTTCACGTGCCGTCACCTGCCTGGTGTACACAGGAAAGCTATTGGCAAAGGCAATCCGTTTGCCTTTGCTTTGAGCATAATCATGAAAATTCTTATATTGGTTCATAACATTTTGCCTGCAGGCCTCCCACGGCAGAGAGCCTTCTCCCCTGGTAAAGCGCGGAGGGATATGGCCTTCAAAGGCACGCCGCAAAAGAAAATACAGGCAAAAACGGCTCAGAAACGAATTCCACCATGTGCCTTTGCGCTCGAGCTTTAAGAGAAACTCAAAAGGCCAGTGGGCCTCGGGATGCCAGTTAGCGCCGAGAACATTCATCTGAGCCACGTCGTTGCCGCCGAGCGCAACAACAATAATCTGCGGATTAACTCGGTCGAGCTCTTCTTTCCAGAAATGCCAGTGCTGGGCGCTGGCGTAAACCGGCGTCCCGCCGTTGATGACTTCCCAATCGCCATGGTCACTTCGTGCCAGAATGCGTTCGAGCTGTGTAGCCCAAATGCAGGGCTCTGCGCGCAGTTTTGGCCCGAAGAAGGGGGATTCTCCGACGACAAGAAGCCTGCGTTTCGCGCCGTTTGGCGCGGGCTCGCCTCCGCGGAGACCAAAGCGGTTGATGTTCACCTGCGGCGAACGAAATCCTTTTTTAAAAACGCAATGCAGGGGCGGCGGAACCTTCTGCAGAAAACGGCTGTATGGATATTCGGCGATGCGGCGGTCATGAAACGGCAAGCCGTAATAAAGGCGGTATGCCAGTCTGCCGAGAAATTCCGCAAAGACCAAGAAGGCAATGACGAATGAAACGATGATCAAAATATCTGTCATATGTTACCCCTCTCGAGTTCCAAACATCATCATGAGCATCAACGCCACGGCGGTCAAACCGCCTGCGACATAGAACACGCTGCCGTAGCCCGCCCCAAACGCAATGAACGCGCCCCCCAGATAAGGAACGATAAAATAGGCGGCGTCGCTTGCGAATACGGTCATATTGGCGTTGAAACCGCGCAGGGTAGGCGGCGAGGCTTCGAACAAAAGCGCCTGTAAAAGCGGCAGAATCATGCCGATGCACAGCCCATACAGAATGGCCAGGCCGTAATAGCCCCATAACGACGATACATGGGGAAGTAAAAACAGGCAGGGAATAAACAGCGCCAGCGCCGCTTTCAAAACCGTCTTTTTGTTGGTCCGGTCGAGTCTTCCGCCAATGATGAGTCTGACCGCAATCATGGTCGTAATGGCCAGCGCGAAGAATGCACCCGTGTGTCCGATACCAATCTGTAAAGTGAGATTTTTCATGAAATAAAAAAATGTCACGTGGGCGAAAAGCACGAGGAAAAGGATCAAAAATATCCGGCGCACAGCGGGTAGCCGTAAATTATCGCGGATTTCTGAAAGACGCAGACGCCTGAGCAAGGCGCCGTCCATACCCTGAATTGCTGTGCCGATCCGCGACCGCAAAAGCAACATCGGGAAAATCGCCGCTAAAGAAAAAACCGAAACAGCCGCGTAAATATCCGCTTCGTTGCGCATATAGGGGATCAGCCATTCGGACAAAGGCGGGATTAAGGCAAAAGGAAGGATCATCGCCACGGAAAGAATGCTGAAACCCTGACCGCTTTTATTCTCCGGAATGAAATTCACGATCAGAGCGAGCGTTGAGGCTGAAACACCAGTGAAGACGGCGCCATGAATGATGCGAAGCGCGATGAGAGAGGATACCTCTGTCGCCCAGAGATACAAGCAGGAAACGGCCACTGAAAGAATCAGCGAAAGGATCAGCATGTTCATGGCATTTCGCAAATGCAGCCAGGGCAGAACAAACAGCCTCAACATAAAAGCAGTCATCGCCTCCAGGCCCACCAGAAAACCCCGCCAGGCCACAGGAATGCCAATCACATCCAGGTAATGATAGAAACTGTAAAAAACACTCACGGAGCAAAGCGAGGAAAGTAAGACGATGCACATGGAGACAAATTCGAAGCTGAAAAGCGTTTTGCCTTTGGGCTGATGGATGATGTTTTCGGCCATTGACGTAGTCGGTTCGTATGTAAAATAAAAAGAACTGCTTATCTGTTACCTCACGCGAGATATCTCACATGCAAGGATTGCCGATTGCAATATTCACCGTTTCAGTTTCCTGAGACAGCTTCACGATCGGCGCGGATATAAGTCATCAATTCCCTGGCCATCGGTGAATACAGTTTTGTATCGTCATATTCGGTTTCACTGTTGAATAATATCTGCATCAAAACCCCGTCCGTGCCGAACCAGCGTGGCGCCAACCCGCCAAAAAAGAAGCCTTTTTGCCGCAATATCCCGATAGCTTCACCAATGGACGGGCAGGCCGTATTCACGGTTACCTGGAGACTGACGACCTGCCGCTTTTGCGCTTCATTCAGCCATTCATCGACTTTGGCGATCCAATCCCCGCCGAGCTGGCCAACAGCCACTTTCCAGGTTTTCGCAAAATCATAATACTTTTCTTCCGCCACCGTCTTCCCGGCCAGCGGCAGGGAAGCGATCGCGGGTTTAAAATTACGGTGTCTGAGCGGTTCCGACAGCCGATGCAATATGTCACTATAAGGATCCGGCAGATATTCCTCAGCAGTCGGGTCAGACAACTCCATAAACTGCAACACGCAGGATACTCTGGCCATACCGGTCTTATTGCTCTTGCCATCTTTGAAACTCTTGCCGTCGAGTTGATCCAGCTCGAGTCCGCAATCAATCATGCCAGCCTTATTCCCGCCAACCTGCGTAAAGTAATGGCAACAAACCGCCTCGGAAAAAATACCATCACCGAGGTTAAATCTGCACATGGACGGATTCAGGTAATAACGATGCAATTCCGATGCGATATCGGTCTGCGCGTAAGCGGGAATGACCAGCATGTTGCCGGCTTCCCACAGCCTTGGATTGGGGGCTGATGTGAAGAAAGAAATATAACCTGCAGGCTCGCCGGTTTCTGTCATGGCCAGCGCGCCCGTCAATTTGCCGGCCTGTATCTCACGCCAAAGAATATCGGGTTGATAGACATCCCTGGCCGGAAAATCTTCACCATAAAGAGCGCGAAAAACGCGCCCCACATGATG
>CAYVFA010000015.1:0-14136 GCA_964450075.1 uncultured Smithella sp. | reverse complement strand
ACGAGATGAGCGTCCGGCTTCAAATCAGCCTCCGTAATGTTCTTTTTCTTCAATTGCAAAATCAGGGATCCTACTTTTTCTACGGTTGTCATTTTCATTTCTCCTTTCTATTTTTATTTTTCTGACGGCATGAGTTCAGGAACAGTTTGCCGCCTCACATCCATCATATCCAGCGCAGGATCACCGAGCCCCAGGTCAATCCTCCGCCAAAACCAGTCAACGCAATCACATCGCCTGATTGGACAAGGCCCGCATGGACTGCTTCAACAAGCGCGATCGGGATCGTGGCCGATGAAGTGTTCCCGAATCGCTCCATATTGACTAAAAATTTTTCGATCGGCAGTTCCATTCGCCGTGCCGCCGCCTCAATAATCCGTTGATTCGCCTGATGAGGCACAATCAATTTCAGGTCATTCGTGGTCAGATTCGCCAGATCCAGCGCTTGTAACGTAACCTTCGGCAATGTCCTCATCGCAAAAACAAATATTTCCGCGCCGTTCATTTGCGCCTTGTGCATATTTTGCGCGAGTAATTCCGGTGTCGCCGGCAATCGCGACCTGCCAACCTGCGCCATCATGAAGCTGCCCCCTGAACCATCCGCCCCCAGACACGCCGACAATATTCCAAACCCGTTGGGGACGGCTTGCAATATGGCAGCGCCGGCGCCGTCGCCGAACAGCATGTACGTATCCAGGTTGGTGGTGTCATTCGCCCGGGAACACACCTCCGTTCCAATCACCAAGACCGTTTTATAAAAACCGTTGGTAATAAACTGAGCGCCGACCGTCAGGCCATAAACAAAGCCGGAACAATTCGCGGTCAAATCAAACGCCGGACAGCTATGCGCCCCGATTCCGTCCTGTATCAGGCAAGCCGTTGAAGGAAACTGCATATCAGGAGTCGCAGTAGCCACAATAATCAAATCAAGATCAGGCGGCAGCACTTTTGCCTGTTCCATCGCCTGCCTGGCTGCAATAATCCCCAAATCGGACGCTGCCTGATCCGGTGCGGCATAATGCCTTTGCCGGATTCCCGACATCGACTCGATCCATTCCGGTGTTACACCGAAAAGTTGCGCAATTTCCGCATTCGTGACGATCCGCTCTGGCACATAAGCGCCCAGCCCCGTGATTCCTACAGAAATACCGGCCAATTCTGCCACTCCTTCAGTCGCGTTTCGTTAGCAGTTACAGCCAACGCATAACCACTGAACCCCATGTCAGTCCTCCCCCAACAGCGCTCATCACAACGACGTCTCCTGAACCAAAGCGGCCTGTGGACCACGCTTCGTGCAAAGCGATCGGAATGGAAGCCGCCGAAGTGTTTCCGTACCGGTCCATGTTCACCATGAATGCTTCCATCGGCAAATCCATCCGGCGAGCCGCCGCCTCAACAATTCGCAGATTGGCCTGATGCGGAATAAGCAATTTGACATCTTTCATCTGCAAATTGGCCATGGCCAAAACGTCTTCCGTCACTTGCGGCAGCATTTTAATCGCAAATTTGAATATTTCCGCTCCGTTCATGTGTGCTTTATGCTGTTTCTGGGCCAACAATTCGGGCGTCAACGGCAACCGAGATCCGCCAGCCGGCACAAATAAATGTTTTGCTCCCGAACCATCCGCCCCAAGTTTGGCGGCTAAAATTCCATAGCCTGCCGCTACCGGACGCAATACAGCGGCCCCGGCGCCATCACCGAACAATAAATTTGTTTCATGATTCGTCCAGTCAACAACACTGGAGGTCACCTCTATCCCAATCACCAATACGGTTTGATAAAAACCACTGCTGATAAACTGGCTGCCAATTGTCAAACCGTAAAGAAAGCCGGAACAGGCCGCTGCGACGTCAAATGCGGGAACGTTTCTTGCGCCAAGCCGGTCCTGGATGATACAAGCCGTTGAAGGAAACTGCATATCCCCAGTGACCGTTGCCACAATGATAAGATCCAGTTCTGTCGTCCCGATTCCCGCCTGGGTTAACGCGTGCTTTGCAGCCACAAGACCTAAATCGGAGGCCGCTTGATTTTCAGCAACAATCCGGCGTTCGACAATCCCCGACAGCGACTGAATTTCAGCCGCATTACCCGCTGTCTGCCGAATTATTTCCGCGTTTGTCACTACCCGTTCCGGCAGACAAATTCCCAATCCAACGATTCCAGCATTCAAAACAGCCATCACTCCCAAGCCGCTGAGGTTCGATAATACCCAACTATTCTTTCGTGGTTCCTGCTATTTATTCTTGTGCAAAATTAATTGATAAGAACTTCCTTTTCGTGCGGCGAAGTATAGGATACGTGGACTTGTGTGTCAAGAATATTTAGCTTTTCCGGCGGCCTCCTATCGGCTTTCTTAATCAGGCTTTTTAAAAAGGTTTTAAATTTTCTTTCTGTCGCAAATCGATTAGGATGGCACAAGCAAAATCGGAAAAAGCCAACCAAGACAGATTAATTGTGAGGATACAAATGCAAGAATTTCAAGGCAAGGTTGCGGTGATTACGGGTGGAGCAAGCGGCATCGGGCTGGCAATAGCTCAAAAATGTGTCAATGAGGGGATGAAAGTAGTCCTCGCCGACATTGATGAAGCGCCTCTCACCAAGGCGGAAGCTGAGCTGAACGCCTTGGGCGCAACGGTGCTTGGTGTGAAGACAGATGTTTCGAAAAGACGTGACATGGAACTGCTGGCTCGCCGTGCGCAAGATACCTTTGGCCAGGTGGATTTGCTCTTCAATAACGCCGGTGTTGCCGGGGGCGGTGCCTCATGGGAGACCACCTGGAATGATTGGGAATGGATCATCGGCATCAACCTATGGGGCGTGATTCACGGGGTCAAGGTGTTTACGCCGCTGATGCTTGCGCAAAATACGGAGGGTCATATCATCAATACGTCCTCGATGGCCGGATTGATTGTCGGCGCCGGATCCGCTCCTTATGCCGCGACCAAACATGCCGTGGTGGCCCTCTCTGAAAGCCTGTACCTGTCGCTCCAGGAACGCAATTCGCTTGTCAAAGTATCGGTTCTGTGTCCGGGGCTGGTGCGGACCAACATCGTCAACGCACAGCGGAATAAACCTGATGCGTTGCGTGATCAACCGGTGGCGCAGACCCCTCAAATGCTGGCGCGTCTGGCCGCATTCAATGCCGCAATCGAGGCAAGCATGCCTCCATGCCATGTCGCAGATGTCGTTTTTGATGCCATCAGGAAGGAGCAGTTCTATATTCTCCCTCACCCCGAATATACGGAAGTCATCCAACTTCGAACGGACAAACTGCTCCAGCTGGAGAATCCGCAAAGCCCTTTTGCGGCGATTGCGCACCTCATGAAACCGGTCAGCACCTGAGTCCATTGAGTGATCCCTGCGCTCCGGATAACGTTATTCAGGGCGAATCACCCTTTCACCCGTCGTCCGGCCATCAGGATCAGCGCCAGACACAGCAGCGTAAAGCCCGCCGCCATGTAAAACAGTTTGCCAAAATCCGCGCCTTGCGTGATGAGCATCCCGCCCAGATAAGGCGTGATGAAGTAGCCTGCGTCGATGGCAAACAGGCCCATGCTGGTATTGAGACCGAGCAGGGCAGGCGCGGAGGCGGAAAAAATCAGGGCATTCAGGACGGGCAGGGCGATGCCCATGGTTCCCCCGTAAACAACGGCCAGCAGGTAGTAAGTGGCAGGGTTGCTGACATTGGGCAGCGCGATCATGCACAACATCAGCAAAGCCAGCACCGTCATCATGAGACGCAGCTTATTGACCCGGTCGAACAGGGCGGCGCCGACGAGACGCACGGCAATCATCGTCGCCCATGAAACGGTAAAAAAGACACCGACGTTGCCGACGCCCGTTTGCAGGGAAAGGTTCTTCATGAAATAGAAAAACGTGGCATGGGCCAGATAGATGAACAGCATGGCCACAAGCAGAACGAACACGGCAGGCTGTCTGAAATTGTCCCGGATCTCGGCAAGGGTTAAGCGGCGCATCAGGACGGCATCCATGCCGCTGAGTTTATGGGCGATGCGTTTGCGCAAAGCAATCATCAGCAGGATTGCGGCGGCTGAAAAGGTGGAGACTCCGGCATAGATGTCGGCTGCATTACGAACGTGCGGCAGCAGGGCTTCGGTGACAGGGGGCATCAAAGCATAAGGAATCATGATGGCGATGGAGAGCACGCTGAATCCCTGTCCGCTTTTTTCAGCGGGAATAAAATTCACCATCAGAGAAATGACTGCGGAGGTGACGAGGACAAAGACTGCGCCGTGGATAACGCGCAGTACAATCATGGCCGTTACAGTTGTTACCCAGAGGTAGGAACAGGAGACCAGAACCAGCAGCACCAGGGAGACCATGATGACGCCGTAGGCATTGCGCACGTGCAGCCAGGGCAGCACAAACAGGCGAAGCGCGAAGGCGGCCATGGGTTCTAGACCGACCAGAAATCCGCGCCAGACCACGGGAATCTCAATGACACCCAGATAATAATAGAAACTGTAAAAGACACTGACGTTGCAGAATGCCGTAACAATGATCAGGCACAGCGCCAGAAATTCAAAAGTAAAAAGGTTTTTCTTCCCTGTTTCGACGGTCATTTTACCATCCTATGATTCCAGCGTCTTGGCGAGCGCCGCGACAAAGGCTTCCATCGCTTCCATTTTTGACAGGGTGACCCGGATATGGTTCGGATAGCGGAAGCCCGTCATGGGACGGATCATCACCCCTTCATGCATGAGTTTTCGGTAAGCCAGGGTGTCGCTACCCGGCAGCTTCACAATCAGATAATTTCCCTCGCCTGAGATGGTCGGCAATTTCAATTTGGCCAGTTCTTCCCGCAGAAATGCCCGGCTTGTCCCAACCAGCGCGCGCGTCTTCGCGATATGGCCGGTGTCGTCTTGCAGGCAGGCCAGAGCAGCTTCCTGAGCGATACTGTTGACGGAATAGACAACGCAGGTCCGGCGGATCATGTCGGCTACGGCAAGGTCTGCGGCCAGGTAGCCGATGCGCAGTCCGGCGATGCCGTACATTTTGGAAAAAGTCCGAAACACGATGAGGTTGGGATAATCTTTGATGAGCGAAATCCCGTTGGGATAATCCTCGTTTTCCACAAACTCGAAGTAGGCCTCGTCAACCACCACCATCTGTTTGCCGGAAAGCGCGTCGAGAAAGGCAATTAGAGTGTCTTTGGCCCAGTAGGTTCCCGATGGATTATTCGGGTTGCAGATAAAAATCACTTTGGTATTTTCGTCAACGCTTTGCAGCATGGCCTGATCGTCAAACCGTTCCTCTTTCAGGGGAATGAGCTTGGCTTTGATTCCGGAAAAAGTCGCCACCCATTCGTAAACAGCAAAGGTTTTGTCCGTGGTGATGATATTATCCCCCTGCTGGCAAAAGGCTTTAACGACAAAGGCGATGACCTCGTTGGCGCCGTTACCGACCACCACCTGATCCGGGTCGATGCTGTTTAAACGGCTGATTTCCTGGCGCAGATAGTAGGAATCGCCACTGGGATACACGGAGCCCCGGGGCGGGGGAAACCGCCGGATGATCTCCTGCGCGCCGGGCGGAGGACCCAGGGGATTTTCATTGTTGTTGAGCCGATACAAATTCGGGCAGCCGTAGAGCTTTTTCAATTCGTCGTCCGGCTTGCTGGGAATATAAGGCTCGAATTCCCTGACATAGGCAGGGACGAGGGTATCAAGATTTGTTTTCATCATCATACTGAAAGATCAGGAGATCTGACTTCCCGGCAAAAGGCAGAATGATTCCCGGTTTAAAATGGTTGTTTAAAAGCACGTCCATCATCCGGGCATGCCAGGGGATACCCAGATCCAGTTCGACATAAAGATTGAGAAAATGGTCATGGCGCAAAAAACGAATGTGCCTTTGCAGGTTGTCTTGATAATCATCCCCGGCCATAACGGGCCGAAGGGTGACCGTGGCCTGCTCACGATAAACTTCCGCGGAAAACAGCGACCGACCCGAACGGGTTTCACCCATATCCCGGACCGTTCGAATTTCTCTGGCCAGAGCCAGCCGCCGGTATTCCCGCCGCAGATAATCCGTCAGGTTATGGTCTGTCCAGATCTCAAATCCGGGATCTTCGTGAAGCAGGCGGTAAAAGGAAACCTCACGAATGGGGACTTTTCCTTCCTCGTGATAGCAAAGTGTGCCAAGAGATTCAAAATTGTTACGAAGCGGTTCGGGAAGTCCCCACAGGCTGAGCAACCCCAGCGCTTTGGTGCGGGCGATACTGCCGATACAGGCAGTAAACAGCGCTTCACCGATCGCTTTTTCCTGATCTTTGGAAAAGCAATAAGGCCCATAAAACTGGACGATCTTTTCCGAACGATAAAACAGCAGGAGGCCGCCGACAATTTCTTTTTTTGGGTTTTGGGCCACAATGGCTTTGTATTCCCCGCTGTGAACCATGTCCACCAGCTTGCCGGGATGGGCAAAAAAAGCCGGTCGGTAGGGCAGGGAATAATGTTGCGAGGTCAGGAGGGCAAAAACTTTCAGCCTTTCATCATCCGGTGTTCCGGTCGATAAAATTTCGGCAGGTTCCGGCACGGTCAGCTTTTCTTCATAAGCGGGGTAGTTTTTTTCTTTTGTAATCGTCAGGCAAACCCGGTTGTTTTTTTCAACCGTCACATTGAAATAATCTACGGAGCGGGACGCGATCAAAAGCCCCATGGATTCCAGGTCGGATTCGCGGTCATGGGCGATGGTTGAAGCGATATTGAGACCGCTTAAATTCAGCTCCGGCGCGGAAAAAAGGAAATGAACGCGGGCGTAATAAAATCCGTTAAAACACTGCACTTCCAGTGATTTTCCCGGGCAGACGAAATGACTGAGGTAAAGAAAAATTTCTTCTGTCGCCAGACTTAACCGGATATATTCCTCCTGCTTTAAGCCGAAGACCAGTGCTGCTGATTCCACAAACTGCGTGACGACGGGAAGGTAATGCTTTGCGGCGTTGATTCCCAAAGTCAATGTGCGCATGTTGTCCGTATTCATGACCTTATTCCTTTACGAGTGTTGCTGTTTTTGCGTTTTCATAATGTTTTGGGGTGTCGATGTCCATTAATATGCCGGGATCATGGCAATCGACTTTCAGAGCTTCGCCTTTGTATCGGGACAGTAGCGCCCGCATGCCTCCAGGTTCATCAAAGGCCAGAATCGCCGGCATCAGCGCCGTCGATACGAGGGGCGGATGTCCCCGCCGGCCTTCGTGGCAGGGATAGCAGATCAGCGCCTTTTTCTCCCGTCGGATGTCGATGAGGCGTTTTATCGTTTCCGGACGGACTAGCGGGATGTCCGCCGGGTGCAGAAAAAAAGCTTTGCACTCCGGGGGCAGATTTTTAACACCGGCTTGAATGGAGGAGAACATGCCCTGATGATAATTTTCATTGATCGTCCAGCGGATGCCCTGCGCCTCCAGGATCGGCTTGACATCGGCGGCCTGATGTCCCAGCACGAACAGCACATCGGATATTCCAACTGACCGGTACAGGTCGATGAGCACTTCGAGAATCGTCCGGTCGCGAAGAGGCATCAGAGGCTTGAAAGCGCCCATGCGGGAGGAGCATCCGGCGGCAAGGATCAGAGCGGCAATCTTTTCTTCATGCATGATTTTCAGCTCATTTCTTAAGTTCATCCCGGACGGCCATGCCGATCTTTTCCATCACATAAGGCTTCTTGACATAGGCGCCCGCCCCCAGTTTCTGAGCTTCCCGGAGGCGACTCGTCTCCGAAAAACCGCTGACGAGGATGGCCTTTTGTTTCGGATGGATCTCCAGAATTTTCTGGTAGGTATCCAGCCCATCCATTCCCGGCAACATGATCATATCCAGAACCAGAATGTCCGCCTTGTTGCTCTTAAGATATTCCACCGCTTCTTCTCCGCTGGATACTGCATGAACATTATAATTCAGCTGCTTGAGCAGTCCGGAAGCAATCTCGCGCTGTTCGGCTACATCATCGACGACCAAAACCGATTCCCCGTTGCCCATGTATTGCTCTTTAGATACCTTTTGCTGCGGCAAGAGCAGTTCGTCGCGTGTGATCGGGAAATAAAGTGTAAAAGTCGTTCCCTCTCCTACTTTCGTCTGCACATCAATATAACCGTTGTTGTCTTTTACCGTTCCCCAGACAATCGACAATCCCAGACCGGTTCCGCTTCTGCCCAGGGTCTTTTTCGTATAAAACGGCTCAAAGATTTTATCTTTATTTTCTTCAGGGATACCCATTCCCGTATCGGATACCGTCAGAATGGCATAATCCCCTTCCTTGACCTCATCATAACCCAGAACGGCTTTGTCCAGATAGCGGTTCTCGGTTCGGATCGTAATCTCTCCTTGTCCGGAAATAGATTCAGCGGCATTGGACACCAGGTTCATCAACGTTTTTTCCAGGTGTACGGAGGAGCCTTTGATGTTCAAAAGCGCTTCCTGGAGGTCTGTCTTGAAAGTAATCTGGGGATGATAATCCTTGAGCTTTTCAAACACCGGGGTTTTTAAAAACCCGGTTATAACATTGTTGAGATTGATGACATCCGATGCCGTTAAGCCCCTTCTCGCCAGCGTCAGAAGGTCCTGAATGATTGCTGCGCCTTTTTCCGTGGACAGCAAAATTTTTTCAACATAGGTTCTGGCCTTCTGCCCCTCGGGAATTTGCATGAGCAGCAGCTCCGAATAGCCGGTCAACGCCCCTAAAACATTATTCAGGTCATGAGCGACGCCACCGGCCAGTTGCCCGAGGGCTTCCATCTTTTCTGCGCGATTCAGACGCTCTTCCAGCTTCTGGTGATCTTCCTCCAGCCGCTTTCGGTCGGAAATATCCCGTGAACTCATGACAATGGCCGTCGGTTCACCTTGCGCATCCCGGAGAAGGTCTGCCACCGTATCCAGCCAGACATAGTGCCCGTCTGCATGCCTTACCCGGTATTCAACCCTCACGGGTTGTCGGGAAGCGCGACCTTCTGAGAACTTATTGATGATCATTTCAATGTCGTCCGGGTGGACAATGTCAAGACCTGCCTTGCCGATCCGTTCTTCCTGGCTGTAGCCAAGGCCTTTATAATGAGACGGACTTACGTACAGATTATTACCCTGCAAATCCGCCACTCTGATCATATCAGACATGTTTTCCGTAATCAGGCTCAGCATTTCCCTGCTTCTTTTCAGTTCTTCCTCCGCCTGCCTGCGCTCCGTGACGTCCCGGGAAATCCCTCGAAATCCGACGGGACGGCCCTCTGTATCTTTTATCAGAAGCGCGGAAACTTCGTGAAAACCTTTCGTTCCGTTCTTCCTGATAATTTCATACTCCATGGCCTTAATGGGTTCACCTGTTTTGTAGAGCTTCTTGTAGTGCTGGTATGTTTTCTTAGCGTTTGCTTCATCCTGATACCGCCGGTTATTGACGCCCATCAATTCATCTCTGGAGGATCCGATACTTCTGACCTCCGCGTCATTGACAAAGGTAAAATTGCCGGCCAGATCCACCTCGAAATAGCCGTCTTCCATTTGCTCAATGAGCGTGCGATATTTTTCTTCACTTTCTCTAAGCGACGCCAAAGCCCGCTTACTCTCGGCCATATCGCGCAGGTCTTTCATGACCAGGAGATAGCCCATCAGATCATTGTGGGTGTCCATCACGGCGGTTACCTTGCAGTCAGCCGGGATGGAAGAGCCATCAGGGAGGTGGATTTCCGTTTGGAATGCCGGTGAATCCTTTGCAACAAGATCGATCATTTTTGCATGTGTAAGCTGGGGAGCAATATCGCTGATATTTTTTGTGGATATCGCTTGCGCATCAACACCCAGTATTTTTATTGCGGCGAATCCGGCCTTGCGAATCCGGCCAGCGGTATCCGTTAGAAACACATAATCCGAAACATCAAAAAGAAGCGCTTCCGCCGCATATACCGGATCGATGGTCAGCATGCGGTAGCGGATGGCCGATTTGCAAATAAGAAATATGATGCAGCATATGCCAAGGTGTCCCAGTGGCGGAATCTCTGTGAAGCCCAGAAGCGGCGCCAGATAGTTTAAGCAGGCAACGGGGATGGTAATGGCTGCAAACGGAATTCCGATCATCCTTATTTGCATCCGGTGTTTGTTAAGATGCGACCTTTTCCATGAAATGACCGTCCTGACAATAACCGTGGACATCAAGGATAAAATAAATACGCCGTAAGCGATGACCCAGGGCGATCCGGTATCTACAATTTCTTTCCACCCCCAGGGCGCCGGTTTAAAATCATGGGCGACGATGTTTCCACTGGCTGCGGCATAAAAAAATACGCATCCGGCTGCCATCAGGAAAGCGCCGCCCCATGGATTCGTCTTTTTTCCGCTGATGGTATTGAATAACATGTTAAAGAAAATGGTTACCGTGGAAAATCCTACCGTCCATCCCAGAGAGCCAAGTCGGTAGCTCCATGAAGCCAGCTCCCCGTCTTCTGTCGCGTACATGATCGCATAACTGAACGCCCAGATGGCCGTAAATAAAGCAGTGATGCTGAGAAAAATATGAGCGCGGTTTCTGAATTCCTTCCGAAACAGTAGCGGCACTGCCTGAGTCAGGATCATCAACCCGATGGTGTAGGAGAGGATAGCCAGTGATATTTTCATAAACATTCCTTTTGCAAGGGAAGTATAGGGAAGCCCTTCTCCCACGTCAAGGAAATCTTGGCAGCAGAATGTGCGGAGAAGAAAAAACGGGCTATGCCTGCTTTCTTATTTTTTTGTAAAGGCTATCCAGATTAAACAATTGGTTCAATATCACGGCGAGAATGGTCGCTGTCGGCAACGGATCGGTAAAAAACGTTTGTATCATCTTTGGCGCACGGGCATAAAGCGAAGGCAGAAAAGCGGTGCTCAGGCCGAAAAATAAAGCAATGCCCACGACAAATGTTTTACGCTGGTCCCAATTTTCATTGAGCATCTGTATCAAACCCGCGCAAATCATAAAACATCCGCTGAAAATGAGCGAGGCGCCCAGAACGGGCTTGGGAATATGGGAAAGGGCATTGGTCAGCATCGGGAAAAATGCCAGCACGATAAAAATAATTCCGGCGACGACACTGATCCATCGGCTGAGCACTTTTGTGGCGCCGGCCAGGCCGATGTTGCTGGAAGATGTGTCCACGGCCATCGAACCTAAAAATCCCGACAGGGTGGTTGCCAAACCGTCCGCAATAATACCATTGCGGATGGGAACAAAGTTAACTTTGGCAAGCTCAGGCTCCGACATCTTCTGTGCTGCCAAAAGATTGCCAAAGGTTTTCAAGGTGCTGCCGATGGCAATCACAATGAGCGGAATCAGCAGATCGAAACGGAAGGCTATCGGGTGAAGAAGCGTATGAAACTGGGGCAGCGCAAAAAGCGGACTGTTTTTGATGGACAGCAGGTTTTGCCAGTACTCGGGCGTCAGGGTCAGCGCCAGGATCCAACCCAAAAATATCCCGATAATCAGACAATAAACCTTCACGAATCCCTTTCCCCACAAATTGCAGCAGACCATAATGAATAGTGACGCGGCGCCGATAAAAATATCCGTATTACGCACGGCATCGCCTTGAAAAGTCAGACCGAAAAACGATGTGATTGAAATTTGAATCACGCTGATTCCCACCAGGGCGACAACCAGCCCGACAATGTATATCGGGAATACGTTTTTGAGCTTCTGAATGACCGGCGCGAGCAGCATCTCAATCAAACCGGCAACAATCGTAATACCGCGCATCAGGGGAAGACCGCCGATCCAGGCCGCAGAAAGTGACAGACTCAAATAAGAAGGACCGCAAAGATTCGGGCATAAATAACCGGACCCGAGATACGGTAGGCGCAGCGCCTGAAGAATGGAGCCGATACCGGATGCCAGCATGGAAAAGGTGACAAGAGATGCCGTAAATTCCGGTGATTCGTTAAGTTGACCGGCAAAAATAATAGGGAGGCCGATGGCGACCACCATAATCAGCACATGCTGAAAGGCCGACAACAATAAATGCCCCAGCGGCGGGACTTCATTGACGGAATATTCATATTTTCCTTTGTCTGCCATTGACCGCCTCAATTATCCCGGTGGTTGGGGAAGATCTGTTATCGCGCCGACATAGATTTCCTGACCGGTGATGGATGTTTTGCGCAGGTACAAGCTTTTCTTGACCAGGTTCCGCTGATAACGGTTCTTCGTGAGAAATATCTCCCAGACCGCATCCTTATTTTTCAGTTCCGTCAGTGCCTTTTTGAAGGGTTTATGGCCCATTTCATCGACGCATTCCAGCAGTTTGAATTCCGTCAGGCTATCGTTCATGACAGGCGATACCAGCAGTTTACCTGCCTTGGTCAATACAAATACTTTCACATCCCGGAAAATGTACTCAGAAAAAGGGTTTTCGATCAAGGGCAGTGCGGCATGTCCTTTTTCCTTAACTAATTGAGCGGCATTATCAACGATAATTCTGATGAATTCCTTTTCTTCATGCGGGTAATTCAATCCGCCGCCCACGAAGAATGTTTCGCCCTCAGGCGTTGTCACCTGGAAATGACATGAGGATTTAGGTACAGGATAGAATTTGCCGGGTTCCCACCAGGAATAATGCACCCAGCCGTGAGGATTGTCTTTGTCAGCCAATGCGGCCAGTACCATTTGAATGGGTTTTTTGCCGTTTTTGTCTGTCAGGTTCCAAAGGTTCTTGCCCTCAAGATGCGGCATGCCTGCGTGATAGATATTGACGCCATTCATGGCATAGATGTAGAGATAGCGGTCGGGTGTGTCATAAAGCTTCCGATTGTCCCGGAAATATTCCAAACTTTTTAAACCATCTTTTTTAAGGATGAGTGAAGCATCATAAACAAATTTAACCAGATCTTTTGTGTCCCGGTATTGGTAAGCACGGAGATCTAAATTTTGATATCGGTTCTCACAGCCCGATACCAAAAGGCATAGCGTTACAAAGAACGTCGCGAAGGCGATAATCCGGCTTGATTGCATGAATTTACGCATACTTGTTACGGGTACATTGATTTGATCTTCGCCTTCATGACCGGGCTTAATTGCTTGACCAACTCCGCATTGTAAGAACCGGTCGGCATCGGTTTGACGGATGGATCATTCGTTGGATTCCACTTTGTTGTAGCGTCCCACGTCTTAACAATCTGCGCTGCCGCGACGGCATATTTACGTGATGTTGCCGCAGGCGTCCCTTCTTTAACCGCCGGATCAACATCCGTTGTCATGATGGAAACCGTATAGTCGCTGTTAAGGTAAATCTCAAAAGTCCGGAACTGCTGAGGGAAATCCCGAAGCGACGGCGTTTCCACATGCCAGAACCCTTTTTCCGGCGCATTGATCGGATCAGGCGAGACAAAGGCTTTCACCGTATTCAGATGACGATGCCCCGCGACCCACATGAGCAGATTCGGATGGCTTTGCAGTTCGGCAATCAGGCCAGGCAGGGTGACGGCATTTTGCGGATCCGTCCACCAACCCATTTCGGAATTTGGTGCAGTGACTTCGACGCCGATCGGTATGTGCGCGGCGATAATCATGAGCTGACCTGCCGCATCGCCATCCGCCAGTTCCTTTTTAAGCCAGGCCCAGCGTGCCTGATCCAGAAAGCCATGTCCATGAATATCGGCAGAGCCGTCGTCTTCTTTTTGGGTATCGTCGAGGACAATCACCTTGATTGGCAGATTGGATTTCGGCATGAAGCTGTAACAGGCAAAGCCATTTTGGGCATTGGTCGTATTGAAACCGTGGCCGGCGGGCCGGGAAGACGTTTTCAAAAATTCCCCCATCCACTCGGTTCTTAAAAGCGAACGGCGATCCGGGTCGGCTGTGACTTTGGGCGGGCTTGAAAAGTTTCCGACTGGGCCTGCATATTTGATGTCGCCATAAGGCGTCGAGCCGTCGAGGACGCCCGTATAGTAATCCCGGCTGTTAATTTTACGGGGGTCAGCAAGAACATCCCCCGTCGCGAAAACCTCGTCTGTGATGTAGGACTGACGAAGATCCTTTCGTGAACTATGATCCACGGGAATGGAGCCCATCCAGAAGTGATCGTGGTTGCCCAGGGTCTGATACCAGGGAATCGATCGATCCAGCCCTGCCGCCTTGTAAGGTTTCTGATAATCGATGGTGTC
>CAYVFA010000014.1:0-25994 GCA_964450075.1 uncultured Smithella sp. | reverse complement strand
GCGCCAGTTTAGAATACATCTCCCGTGTCAGGGCGTTGTATTTCTGGGGCCGGTCCACTTCAATCATCATGATGTGCTCTTCGATTTTAATATTGATGGTCATATGTTTTCATTCCTTTTCGTGAATTTTACTGCCGGCGAGTATAAGGAAATGGCCCGCATGTGTCAACGCAATAATTTTAACCATTTCTTTCCGAAGAAAGAGATAATAAAAGGCTGCTCTCCAAAGTCTTTTGGGATAGCAGCCTTTTTAAGTGAAACAATGATTTTAGATTGCCACCCACGAGTCAGGGGGCAAGCAATTAATTGAGAATCATCTAACCTAAAATTGTTTTCAAATCCTCATCCGGTGTTGTAATCGGTTTGATCGCGAAGTTCTCCACCAGCACGTTTAACACATTGGGGGTGATGAATGCAGGAAGAGACGGCCCGAGTCTAATGTCCTTGATGCCAAGATAAAGCAGCGTGAGCAGGATCGCCACTGCCTTCTGCTCATACCAGGACAGAATCATGGACAGAGGCAGATCATTGACCGAACAGTCAAACGCCTTGGACAGTGCCACCGCAATCTGGATTGCCGAATACGCGTCGTTGCACTGGCCGACATCCAGCAGGCGGGGGATACCGCCGATGTCGCCCAACTCTTGATCAAAGAAACGGAACTTGCCGCAAGCCAGCGTCAGCACTACTGTGTCCCTGGGCACTTTTTCTACAAACTCTGTATAGTAATTCCGGCCGGGCTTGGCGCCGTCGCATCCGGCAACTAGGAAGAAGTGGCGGATAGCTTTGCCTTTGACCGCTTCGATGATTTTGTCGGCCACACCCAAAACGGCGTTGCGCGCAAATCCCACCATGACCGATTTGCCTTCCATGTCCGCGGCAAATCCCGGCAGTTCGAGCGCTTTTTTAATGACTGGCTCGAAGTTGGCATCAGCGATGTGGGCAACACCCGGCCAACCCACCAGACCGCAAGTGAAAATATTGTCCTTATAAGTATCACGAGGCCTCTGAATGCAGTTGGTCGTCATCAGAATCGCGCCGGGAAATTCGGCAAACTCTTTTGCCTGATTCTGCCAGGCGGTTCCATAATGACCGTAGAAGTGGGGATACTTCTTGAGTTCCGGATAGCCGTGCGCCGGCAGCATTTCGCCGTGTGTGTAGATATGGATTCCCTTGCCTTCTGTTTGTTTTAGCAATGCGGATAAATCCTTCAGATCGTGGCCCGAAATGAGAATGGCCTTGCCTTTTTTAGCGCCAAGAGGCACGGACGTGGGAACAGGATGGCCAAAGGCTCCAGTATTGCCAGCGTCAAGCAGTTCCATGGTGCGCAGGTTGATTTCACCGCATTTGAGAACCAAACCGACCCAACCGTTTAAATCCATGTTCTCCCGGGCGATAGCCGCGAGGGCCTCCTGAATAAAGACGTAAATTTTTTCGTCTTCCTGCCCCAGGATCTGGGCATGATCCGCATAAGCGGCCACTCCCTTGATGCCAAAAAGCAGGATGTGCTGAAGAGACCGAATATCAGGATTAGCCTTTGAGTCCGCTTTGAGTGACGTGACTCTGGCCTGTTCGACCAGTCCGGGAAGCGTCGTTTCCGGCTTGAAGGTCACGGCGGCAGTCTTTTCATCGATGCTTCCTCCTGCTTTTTGGGCTTTGTCTTTGAGTCCATCCCGCAGGCTTGCACATTTGCCGATCAGCTCGACAAACCGCGCAGGGTCGAAATCCACGTTGGTCAGGGTTGAAAAAAGCGCCTTGGCCGTAAACACATCAACCGCGTGATCAACGATTCCCGACTTGCGGGCGTCCACCGCTACGATTGCCAAACCCTGAAGCGCGTAAACCAGAACATCCTGAAGGGCTGCAACTTCCGGGTCCTTGCCGCACACACCTGATTTATTACATCCCTCGCCCTTTGCCGTTTGTTCGCACTGGTAACAAAACATTGCTGAATTCTCCATGAACTGTCTCCTTCTATGTTTAATTTTTTTTAGCTTCATTTGTGGGGCAATATAATCAAAGACTGGCAGTTGTGCCTTGACTTAAGTCAAACATCAGTGATATTTTTTCATTGAAGGATAAACATCATGGACATTACATCGATTATCGCCGGCATTCCGCTCTTTGAAGGCCTGTCGCCCAAACAATGCACCGCTCTGGGTGCAATTGCCGTACGCAAATATTATTCAAAGGGGCAAAACTTTTTTGCGGAAGGCGACGAGGGCATCGGCTTTTATATTATCCTGTCCGGTAAAGTAAAAGTTTTCAAACTCTCGCCGGAGGGCAAAGAACAGATTTTTCATATTCTGGAGGCGCCCGAACCATTCGCGGAAGCGGCGGTTTTTGCCGGGGAACATTATCCGGCCTCCGCCCAGGCGCTTGCCGAAACCCTTGTCCTTTTCTTTCCGAGGCAGAAATTTGTGGACCTGATCAGCCGCGAACCTTCGCTTTCGCTGGCGATGCTGGCGCTTTTGTCCCAGCGCCTGCGCAAGCTCACGATGCTGGTCGAAAATCTATCGCTCAAAGAGGTGCCGGGGCGACTGGCAGCCTATCTCCTTTATCTCCATGAACGCAATGGACCATCGCCGGTCATTGAGCTGGAAGTTTCCAGAAATCAAATGGCCGGATTACTGGGCACGATCCCCGAGACGCTTTCCCGCATTCTGAAACGTATGACGGATGAGAAGTTGATTAAAGCGGACACGCGGTCGATTTCCATTCTGGATCAAAAAGGGCTCATTGAGCTGGCGGAAGGCATAAGAAGATTGGCCTGACCTCTCTAGTCTTTGCCGGAAAGACCGCCAAACCATAAACCGCAACACCTTGTAAAGAAAGCTGAGGGAACTAACATGGCAGATTTTCTGGATAAGAAAAAGATCCGTCAGGTTTTCCGCAATGTGCAAAAACATCAGCATATTGAAACGCTTATTCGCCAATTCTCATCCAACAAAGAAGATATTCGTCTGACGGCCTTAAATGAGGTGGATCTTTCCTCCTGCCGCAACATCCTGGAAATGGGCTGCGCCTTCGGCGCATTTACGGAAGCGCTAAAAGGACGATTGCACCGCAAGGCAACCATTACCGGCATGGACATCATTGCCGAATACGAACCTTTTTTCCTTGAAGCCTGCAAGCGCGCCGGCTACTCCGGGACATTTTCATCGACAGGCGTTCAGGCGATAAAAAAATGCCCATCCGCTTCATTCGATTTGATTATTTGCAGCTTTGCTCTATATTTTTTCGTTGACATGATACCGGAAATAGCCCGAGTTCTGAAAAAAGACGGAACGTTCATCACCATTACGCACGATGAATCCAACATGCAGGAACTGATCCATATCACCAGAAATACCTTGAAAGAACATCAACTTCTCATGAACGGGCAACTCCTGCCGGTCGAGGTCATCATCCGGCAATTTTCAGCTGAAAACGGCAAAATGCTGCTTAGTCCATTTTTCAGTCATATCAGGAAATTGGATTTTAAAAATTCTCTGATTTTCCAGCCATGGGACATCTATTTTTTTATTGATTATTATCAGTTTAAAAGTCCATTCTTTCTGATCGGAACGGGCGCTGATAAAAAAAATATCGTTCATAAGCTTCTACAGAAATTACAGGACATCGGCGCCGTCAGCAAAGTCATCAACATGTGCAAAGACGACGCCATTTTTATTTGTTCACAACCCCATTTTTCAAAGGAAATAACATGAAAAAGCAACGTAGATTCTGCCTCTATTGCGGCGGGCAAATCACCCGGAAAAAGGAAGATCATGTCTGGAGAGATTGCTGTTCGCACTGCCACAGTTTTTTTTACGATAATCCGTTGCCGGTGGTTTCCACCATTGTTGATGAATCCCGGCAGATTCTTCTGGTCAAACGCGACCGGGCGCCTCACAAAGGCCTATGGTGCCTTCCGACGGGTTTCGCGGAGGCGGGAGAAAGCATCCAGGACGCTGCGCTTCGCGAACTTCATGAAGAAACAGGCATTAGAGGTAAAATAACCCGTCTGCTGGATGTGGACTCCTATAAAAGCCGTTTTTACGGCGATCTGCTCTTTCTGACTTTTGTTGCCGAAAAAACCGGCGGCAAAGTCCGGGCAGGTGATGACAGCGCCCAGGCGCGTTTCTGTCCGATTGATGAAATTCCGCCGCTTGCTTTTCGTCCCAATAATCGCGCGCTTTCGGCCTATATCAAAAGCAAGAAGGACTACTGGGCCATCCTGGATTCCATTTCGCATCCCGATGACCAAATGACCGCCAAACGCAAAGGCGCTAATGTCCTGACGCGTCGCCTGATCAATGACATTTCAAAAAACAAGGAAAAAATGATTGAGCAATGGATGACAGACATGACGACCAATCCTTCCACCGCTGAATATCGCCACATAGAAAGCCGCACGCTTTACAATATCTGCGACAGAATTATTTCACAAATTACGCTTTGGCTGGGTCATGCATACGATATCGAACGCATCAAAACTTTCTATACCAAACTGGGCTTGGAGAGAAATAAAACAGGGGCAAGAATAAGCGGCGTATTGAGCGCTCTGAGTTTAATCCGCAAACATATCTGGGATGTCGCTTTGTCTCAGGGAACCCTTCAGAAAAACCTTGACCTCTACATGACGTTTGAACTGCAAAGGCGCATGACGATCTTTTTCGATCTGGCTACTTTTTATATTACGCGAGGCTATGAAAAATAAATTGTATTGACATGCACATGCGCTTTCCCTATACTGATTCCGGTACTGGCGGTCACATAAATAGGAATTTCTAATCAATAACTTACGGCGCATCAGGATTATAATTCTGATTGTTAAACAGGCAACAAAATCCGATACCTTTCGGATAAAACCACCATGAGGAAGGACGCATTTTATGATGACAATAAAGATTGATGGAAAAGACTGCAAGACACAAAACGGGTTGACCATTATCGATGCAGCCCGTTCAAACGGGATAGACATTCCCGCACTCGGATACGATCCGCGCGTCACGCCTCCGAGTAATGTTGAAGCCGCCTTTGTAGAAATAAACGACGGCGTCAAAACTCGTTTCGTTTCCGCTACATCCACACCCGTTTTCGACGGGATGATCATCCGCACTCAATCCGAAGCGCTTCAAAGCTATCGCCGCATTTATCTTCAGGCTCTGTTGCGCCATCATTACGGTGACTGTGTCGCGCCCTGTGTTTCCCGATGCCCGGCACATATTGATATTCAGAAATACATTTACCATGTCAACTGCGGTAATTTTCTCGAAGCGCTTGCCGTCATCAAAGACAGTAATCCCCTGCCCGCCGTTTGCGGACGCGTCTGCCCCCACCCCTGTGAAACGGATTGCCGCAGAAACGCCCTGGACGGGGCCGTCAACATCAACGGCATCAAACGCTACGTCGCCGACTGGGACACGTTCCAGTTGGAGCCTTACAAGCCCGTGTGCCTTCCGGACACAGGACACAAGATTGCCATTATCGGAGCGGGGCCTGCGGGTCTTAGCGCCGCCTGGTTTTTGCGGCGGATGGGTCATGCGGTTACCATTTTTGAAATGCAGGAAGCGGCAGGCGGCATGCTGCGCTGGGGTATCCCGTACTACCGTCTGCCTGAAAAAGACCTGGATACGGAAATCCAGAACATCCTCGATCTGGGTGTCAACATCTTCTATAATAAAAAAATGGGGCGCGATTTCACACTGGAATCACTCAAACGGGACGGCTTTGAAGCAGTCTTTTTAGGACTGGGGGCACAAAAAGCCACCGCCATAGGCGCGAAAGGTGAAGATGCCAAAGGGGTCATGTCCGGTCTCGATTTTCTCGCCAGACTGGCTCGGGGTGAAAAACCGGAACTCGGCCATCGTGTCATTGTCATCGGCGGCGGCAATACGGCCATGGACGCAGCGCGCAGCGCTGTAAGGCTGGGCGTCAAAGAAGTGATTGTCGCCTATCGGCGTACCCGTCAGGAAATGCCTGCCCAAGATATTGAAATTGAAGAGGCCATTGAAGAAGGCGTGAACATGCAATTTCTCACTGCGCCGGTTTCCATTACCAAAGCGGGCGACACCTTGCAAATGACCTGTGTGAAGATGGCGCTGGGGGAGCCGGACAAAAGCGGCAGACGGCGTCCCGTCCCGCAGGAAGGTTCGGAATTCACACTGGCGGCAACGACAATTATCTCCGCCATCGGCCAGGCGGTGGACGGCTTCTGTATCGGTGACAAAACATTAATTAATAAATGGGGCAATGTTGAAATAAATCCGCAAACCATGCAAACAGCCCTGCCCTGGGTTTTCTCCGGCGGCGACTGTGTCACTGGACCGGACATCGCCATTGCCGCCATTGGCGCAGGCAAAGACGCCGCGGCAGCCATCAATGAATATGTGTGCGCAGGATCCGTCACCGTAAAGGATGATCCCTACACCTGCACCAAAGGCAAGTGGAAGGATTTACCGCCGGATACATTCAAAGGCATCAAACGGGCGCAACGTCAGGAAATCCCCGTCCTGGAACCCCAAACCAGAAAAACAAATTTTGAAGAATCATCCACCACGTGGGATCAGGAAACCGTTATGGCGGAAGCCTCCCGCTGTATCGCCTGCGGCTGCACGGAGCGCTATAACTGCCAGCTTCGCAACTATGCCAGTGACTATGGCGTCGAATACGATCCGACGCAACCGGCTACCCCCCTGCCTGTTGATGAAAACCATCCCATCATCACACGGGATGCAGGCAAGTGTATTTTGTGCGGTCTGTGTCTGAAAGTCTGCCGGGAAATGGAAGGCGTCTCGGCACTGAGCTTTTATGAAACCAATGATGTTTTAACCATCGGCCCCAACGACCATCGGCCGCTGGACATGACCGCCTGCGTGGCCTGCGGACACTGTGCCATGGTCTGTCCTACCGGAGCGCTGACGCTGAAGCCGGCACTCCCCGATGTTTACCGGGCGTTGAAAAATCCGGACTTCACCGTCGTTGCTCAAATAGCCCCGGCCGTTCGCGCCGCATTCGGCGAAAAATACGGCATTGCGGGCGCCGACGTCATGCCGGTTTTGAGTGCCTGTTTGAAACAGTTGGGCTTTAATTTTGTCTTTGACACCTGTTGGGCAGCCGATCTGACGATCATGGAAGAAGGCACGGAATTTCTATCGCGGCTGGCTGAAGGCGGCGTCCTGCCGCAAATTACCTCCTGCTGTCCGGCCTGGGTTAATTACTGCGAAAAAATGGCGCCGGATATTTTGCCGCATCTGTCTTCCTGCAAATCGCCGCAACAGATGTTTGGCGCCGTCATGAAGCAATATTTCGCCAAACAACTCAAGGTTCGGCCGGAACTGCTGTATTTTGTTTCCATCATGCCGTGTAACGCCAAAAAGTATGAATCCATGCGCCCCGAATTCAAAACCGATCATATCCAGGATGTGGATAAAGTTCTCACCACCTGGGATGTCATGACGATGCTGGAAGAAAAAAATATCGATCCACGCAGGATTACGCCGCAGCCTGTGGATGCTTTCTTCGGAAAGGTATCCGGAGCGGGGATCATTTTCGGCGCCAGTGGCGGCGTGGCCGAAGCCGCGCTTCGTCTGGCTGCGGAGCGCGTTATGGGAAAACGCATGGAAAGCTTTAACTATGATGGCGTCCGCGGACTTCAGGGCGTCAAAGAAACAACCATTACGCTGGGCGATTCCAAAGTACGTTTGGCCGTGGTCAGCGGCCTGCAAAACGCCCAGGCCTTGATCGACCGGATGAGGGCCGGCGACGCCCCGTACGATTTAATTGAAATCATGGCCTGCCCCGGCGGCTGCATCAATGGCTCCGGGAATCCGGCGCCGCTTTTGAAAAGCGACGCGGAGCATCGCCTCGACGTCCTGTATCGTCTGGATCAGGAAGCACCCATCCGCACCAGTCAGGATAATCCCTCCGTTCAGGATATTTACACAAACTGGCTGGGACAGCCGGACAGCGAAACGTCTCACCATGCACTGCACACCACATACAAGCGCCGCTCCATGCGCGTACAGGATAACAAAGAGGAAGAGGTGGTATCCGGACCAGTGGTGGATGTCGGCGTCTGCATCGGAACCAACTGCTATATCAAAGGCTCCTGGAAGTTGCTGGAAGGATTGGCCGCCGAGTTAAGAAAGCGCGGACTGGCAGAGCATTTCCGTGTTAAGGCCCGTTTCTGCACGGGACAATGCGAAGGCGGACCCAATGTAGCAATCGGCAATAAAATTATATCCGTGGATCATCTGGATCAGACCTCCGCTTTTATCGATGCCCATCTGATGCCGATGATCCATACGGAAGAAGCGGGTAAATAAAATGCTTTTGATAACGATCTGTGTCGGCAGCTCATGCAGCTTGCGCGGTTCCGATGAACTGGCGTCGGAGTTATTCCATCTGATTGAAAAAGAGAAGTTGGAAGGTCTGGTTGACATCATCGGCGCTTTCTGTATGGACGCATGCTCCAAAGGTGTTTCCGTGCGCGTGGGCGAACAGGAATTCAGCGGCATCCGCCCCGAGCAGGCCCAGGCCTTTTTCTACAGTGAAGTGGTTCCGCGGATCAAGACCAGGATCGCGCCGCGCAATACGGACACATCCCCTGCGACGCCCCTTTGCGGAAAGGAAGGCCCCTCATGAACGAACCGGTGATCATCACCAACCCGGCGCGGTGCCGCGACTGTTACCGCTGCGTCCGCCATTGCGATGTGAAAGCCATTCGGGTTCACGATGGACAGGCCCAGGTGATGCCCGAGCTTTGTATTCTTTGCGGGACCTGCATCCGTACCTGCCCGCAAAAAGCCAAAGATGTTCACAGCGCGACCCCTGATGTTAAACAGGCGATCCTGGACGGACGGAAAGTCATCGCCTCGGTTGCGCCATCTGCACCCGCCTACTTCGGATTCCATCATTTTTCCGAAATGGAAGCGGCACTAAAACAGCTGGGCTTTCACGCGGCCGAGGAAACCGCCGTTGGCGCCGAAATCGTCGGTCTGGCCCATCGTGATTACCTTGAACAAATGCCCGAGCGCCAGCCTGTTATTGCCTCCTCCTGTCCTGTGATTGTTAATCTCATTGAAAAGTATCATCCTGATCTGATTCCTCATCTGGCGCCCATCGTGTCGCCAATGATTGCGCATGGACGCCTGCTTATCCAAAAATACGGGCCTGACGCATGTATTGTCTTTATCGGCCCCTGTATCGCTAAAAAAATGGAAATCCTTGACGCCTCCGAGGCGGGTGCGGTTTCAGCGGCCATAACCTTCCGCGGTCTGGCCAACTGGTTCAAAGAAACAGGGATCGTCTTTGAAAAAGCCAAAAGCAGCCCTGACCCTTCATCCCCTGCCGACGCGCGGCTTTTTCCGCTGGAAGGAGGCCTGATCGGAACAGCAGGTTTGAGCACCGATATGCTGAACAACACCCTTATCGTCGCCAGTGGTTTGGAAACCTGCGGTAATATCCTGGGCGACATCCGCGCCGGTCAGTTAAACGCGTCGCTGGTGGAATTGATGGCGTGCACCGGCGGCTGTATTAACGGCCCGGCCATGGCTGATTTAGAAGGCGGCATTTATGCGGCGCGCCAGAAGATTATTGAATATCATCGCCATCGCCCGCCTTATGCCCCGGTCCCTCGCGAAAACTGGCCGGATCTCTTCCGCGCTTATACGGACAGGAAAGAACCCCTCCCGGAGTTCAGTGAAGAACAGATTCTGGACGTTCTGCACCGTGTTAATAAATACACGCCCGAAGACGAGCTCAACTGCGGCGCCTGCGGCTATGGAAGCTGTCGTGAAAAAGCCATTGCCACGCTGCGGGGCATGGCAGAAGTCACCATGTGCATTCCCTATATGCGCAGCCGCGCTGAATCCCTGCGTCAGGTCGTCATGGATGTTTCCCCCAACTCCATCATCATCCTGGACAACCACCTGGGCATTCAGGACATGTCGCCTTCCGCGGAGCAACTTTTCGGCTGCCCGATTGCAGATGTGAAAGGCAAACATATCTCGCGCCTGATTCCCCTCTATGATGATTTTGTGGCCGTACGCGACACGGGAAAACCCGTCATCGGCAAAATCCGGCGAATCGGTGAGACCATCGTCACGGAGCAAAATATCGTGCGGGTGGAAGGCCAGTCGCTTTTAGTCGCTATCATGCGCGACATTACCGAGCATGAAATGGAAAAACATAAGTTTCATGAGCTCCGCGCGCAAACGCTGGAGCAAACCCGTCAGGTCGTCCAGAAGCAAATGCGAGTGGCCCACGAGATCGCCCATCTTTTAGGAGAAACCACGGCGGAAAGTAAAATGATTGTCTCGCATCTGGCGAAAATCCTGGAAGAGGAAGAATCGAAGTGAGACAACTGGTCGAATGCAACTGGAACAGTCTGAATAAAGCCGGCGAGGAACTCTGCGGCGACTCCGTCATGATTCGCACCAAACCGGATTCTTTTGTCGCCGTCCTGTCCGACGGTTTGGGCAGCGGCGTCAAAGCCAGCATCCTGTCATCGCTGACCGCTGAAATCGCCGCCCGGATGTTTGAAGACGGCGGCACCGTGGAAGACGTCATGCAGACCCTGGTCGAAACGCTTCCGGAATGTTCGGTGCGCAAACTGGCCTACGCCACCTTCGCCGTGCTGATCGTCAACAACGGCTGGGACGCCAATCTGGTTTTATTTGATTCGCCGCCGTTGATTCTCATCCGGGACAACGCACTGTTCATGCCTTACATGGAAGAGCGTCAGGTGAACGGTCGAACCATCCAGGAAGCGCATTTTGAACTTTTTGATAACGACTATATGGTTTTAATCAGCGACGGCTATACACACGCGGGACTGGGCGGCATCTACCGCATGGGTTGGGGATGGAAGAACGTGGCCACAGCCGTGCAGCGTTTTGTGCAGACCGGCGTGGATACCGTGAAGTTGACGGAAGCGCTGTCTAAAACCTGCATGAAACTATACAGTGATAAGCCGGGGGACGATGCTACCGTCATCAGCATGAAAGTACGTCCCGCGATATCCGTCTGCGTGCTGACCGGACCACCCGCCAACAAAGACATGGACGAATTTGCGGTTTCCCGTCTGATGGCGGCAACAGGAGATAAAATCATCTGTGGCGGCAGCACGGCCCAGGTGGCGGCACGCATCCTCAACGAGAAACTGGATGTGGAATGGATCCCCCCCTGGAAGCGCACCGGTGATGAACCGAAGAAAAAAGGCTCGCCCCCTACCGCCACGATCAAAGGCATTAACCTGGTCACAGAAGGCATATTAACCATTGGTCAGACCCTTGAAATTATGCGGAGCGCTAAAACAATTCATGATCTGCCCAAAGACAACGACGCCGCAACGAGGCTCGCCCGCTATTTTCTGGCGGCGGATGATATTCACCTGATTGTGGGAACGGCTATCAATCCCAACCAGGTTGCCGATCTGATTCGCGGTGAACCTATGAGAATGGTCTATATTCGGGAGTTAGTCACGGATCTCAAAGCTCGAAATAAGATTGTCACAGTGGAGCGGGTTTAAAAAGGTTCCGGGTTCAGCGGTTCACAGTTAAATGAATTCTTAAATCCCATCTTCTCTACGCAACCCTTTAACCGTGAACCGCTGAACCACTGAACCGTTGAACCTATTCTTCATCTTCCTCATGCAGAATAATTTTTGAAAGTTCTTTTTGATAAGCTTGGCTGCGAGGGAGCGTTATTTTAACCGTCGTGCCCGTCTCCCCTTTTTTCGGATCAGCATTGGATTCGATAGAAATATCACCGTGATGCCCCTTGACGCACGCATAGGCCTGCGGAAGACTCAGGCCGGTTCCATCGCCAACTGGTTTGGTGGTAAAAAATGGCGTAAAAAGAAGGGGCATGTTTTCTTCGGCGATACCAACTCCCGTATCCGTTATCTCGATGGTTACCTGTTTTTCATCTCCTTCAACCTGGATCGTTAACGAACCGCCATCCGGCATGGCTTCAACGGCGTTTCGTGACAGATCAGAAAAAACGTTGACCATTTGTTCATGGTCGATCGATACCGCTTCATCATGAAGGGTGGATTTCAGTTCAATCGTCACTGTATCCGGATGAGACAATTTATTCAGGCTATCGTGGAGTATTTCAATAATATTGGTTTTTCTGAACTTCAGGCCTTGCAAATAATTACGGCCTCCTTTCTGCATCAAAACAAAATTGACGGAATCAGTATCATTTTCCGACACAAATAAAAAGGTTGAAAACCATTTTATCTTGTTGACATCAAATCACCGGCCATGATAGATGACAAGTCATTCTGTAAGAAGTAAATAGCAAATTGCATTTCTCACAGGCGGGGTCATCAATACTTTGCTTATTAATGAGGAGTAGGCTTTGAAACTGCGTGAAGTAAAAGATATACTGGAGGCGGAAGTCATCGTAGGCGAAGATATTCTTGACCTCGAAGTAAAAACGGCTTTTGGCGCCGACTTGATGAGCGATGTGCTGGCTTTTGCCAAAGCCGGCAGCCTTCTGCTCACCGGCTTGACGAACACACAGGTGATTCGAACTGCCAATGTATTGGATATTGCGGCAATTATTCTGGTACGTGGCAAAAAACCGTCATCCGAAACAATTGCATTAGCCAGAGAACTGAAAATTCCCATCCTGACCACGAAATACATTTTATTTGAAACGGCGGGCCGTCTCTATATGAAAGGCATTGTCGGTTGCCTGCCAAAAGTTGAAAATACCAGTGGGCGAAACTAATCAAAATCTGTATTCGGGCAGTTTTAATATTGAAGGTGGAAATTTTAATTCCGCCGGCATCGTATCCACCAACATTAAATCCATTCTGAAAAAATTAGGAATCCCCAGTGATATCGTCCGAAAAGCAGCCATTGTTTCTTACGAGGCGGAAATCAATGTCGTCTCCTACGCCAAAAAAGCTGTCGTGACTTTGACCGTTAATCCCGGTGTGGTAAATATCGAAGTAATCGACGAAGGCCAGGGTATTCCCAATATTGACCTTGCCATGCAGGAGGGTTGGTCCACTGCCGATCAGAGAATCCGGGAAATGGGATTCGGCGCGGGTATGGGACTATGCAATATAAAAAACTATTCCGATGATTTCCATATTTCATCGGAGGTCGGCCGCGGCACGCATCTGAAGATGACAATTCAAACGCCATAATTTTTTAAAGGATTCGATTATGAAAATTGAAAAAATAATTCAATCGTTGGAATTAGAGATCAAGTGCGGCAAGGATTACCTGGACAAGGAAGTAACAGGCGGCTACACAGGAGACCTGCTAAGCGACGTCATGGGTAACTCCAAAGAAGGCTACATCTGGATCACGCGTCAGGTTCATCAGAATATCGTTGCCGTCGCCAGCCTCAAGGAACATGCGGGTATCATCCTGATTAATTCCTGCCAACCGACGCAGGAAACCATGGAAAAAGCCGAAGCAGAAAAGATTCCGATTATGGTGTCCGGTTTGCCTGCTTTTGAGCTTTCGGGCAAAATATACAATTTGCTGACGGCAAAAAGCTGAACTTCAAAAAGACCATCCCCGAATAGAACCGGCGTTTAATTTTAATCGTTTCCAGCGGTGAAAACCGATGTTGAAAGTTTATAATTGCGATCTTCATATTCACACCTGCCTGTCGCCTTGCGCTGAGTTGGACATGCATCCCAAAGCGCTGGTGGAAAGAGCGCTTGCAAAAAAGCTCGACATCATCGCCATCAGCGACCATAACGCTTCCGCGAATGTCCCGTACGTCATGGCAGCCGCCGCCGGGAAAAACATTCAAGTCATCCCTGCTATGGAAATCACGACCAGTGAAGAAGTCCACCTGCTGGCACTCTTTGAGTCCCTGCCCGATCTTCTGAAACTTCAGACCATCATTGATCAGCACTTATTCGGCGAGAACGATGAAAACCGCTTTGGCGTTCAAGCCATTGTCAATGAGCTGGGTGAAGTCGAAGGTTTAAATAATCAATTGCTCATCGGTGCGACGGATATATCCATTGACGATATCATCGTGACCATTCATCAACTGAGAGGTCTTGCCATCCCCGCGCATATTGACCGGGAAAGTTTCAGCGTTTTGAGCCAATTAGGTTTCATCGACGACCATGCGCACTTTGACGGGCTGGAAATATCTAAATTAACGGGCATTAAACAGGGCCGTCTCCAATATGCTCATCTGGAACGTTATTCATTTCTCACATCCTCGGATGCTCATTTTATTAAGGATATCGGAACATCGATCACAAAAATTCTTTTGGAAGAGCCAACCTTTGATGAATTAAAAATGGCCCTCACCCGACAAAACGGCCGTCACATTCTGGAGTAGAAATGCTTACCCTCGCCAATCATATTTTGGACATCGCCGAAAATTCCGTTCGCGCCTGCGCAAAGCTCATTGAAATCAGCATCGATGAAGATTCAAAAACCGATTTGCTGACCATTGAAATTAAGGATGATGGTCACGGCATGAACCAGGATATGCTTAAAAAAGCTTTGGATCCCTTTTATACAACGAAAACCGTTCGACGCGTGGGTCTTGGACTGCCGCTGCTTCGGGATGCCGCCGAGCGTTCCGGGGGAACGTTTCATCTGGAATCGCAAGAGAATTCAGGCACTAATGTAAAAGCCACCTTTGGCTTGCACCATTTGGACAGGCAGCCCCTGGGTGCTATAATTAACATAATAATTATTCTCATTATTTCTAATTCTGAGGTTGATTTTTTTTACAAACACAGGCATAATGACCGGCGGTTAGAACTGGACACCCGTGAAATCAGAAAAGAAATCGAGGATGTACCAATAAACCATCCAGAGGTAATAAAATATATCCGGGACGTTATGGAAGAAGGATTGCGCGAAATCGAGCCGGAAGCATAGCGATCCCCAAAGATCGAGGAGGAATGGAATGAAAGCCGAAGATACAGAATTATTAAAAGAATTCACACCGGAACAAGTGACAAAGCTAAACAGCATCATTGAAAAACACAAAAATAAGGCAGGCGGATTGATCCCTGTTCTGGAAGAAGCACAGGTCTCTCTCGAATATCTGCCCTTGTCTGTACAGAAAAAAATCGCTGCAGGTTTGAACCTGCCCTTGAGCCGAGTTTATGGTGTTGTCACCTTCTATTCCTTTTTCACCATGACACCTCGCGGTAAGCACACCGTTCGCGTTTGCCTCGGCACAGCCTGTTACGTGCGCGGCGGCAAAGCGCTGTCTGAAACACTGGAAAAACAGTTTGGCATTAAAGAAGGTGAAACAACAGCAGACCGTATGTTCACACTGGAATCCGTCCGCTGTCTCGGCGCTTGCGGATTGGGGCCGGTCATCGTTGTGGATGACGAGGTGCATGGCCGTGTCAAACCGGGAAAAGTTAAAGAGATATTGAGCCAATATAACTAATTTTAAACATAGAGAACGGAGGGAACAACGATGGCGAAATTGACTATCGATGACTTAAAAAAGATTAAAGAAAAAGTGCACAAGGAAATGTCTTTACGGGATGGAGACCGCCGTGTCAAAGTCACAGTCCATATGGGAACATGCGGTATCGCTTCCGGCGCAAAGGAAGTCATGGATACCCTGATGACAGAAATCGATACGGCAGGCGTGCATGACGTTGTCGCCACCACATCCGGTTGCATGGGCTTGTGCAGCCGTGAACCGCTGGTAACTGTCGAAATATTGGATCAGACCCCCATCAAATATGAGTATGTCA
The DNA here is from genome assembly GCA_964450075.1 of uncultured Smithella sp. Classification (GTDB taxonomy): domain Bacteria; phylum Desulfobacterota; class Syntrophia; order Syntrophales; family Smithellaceae; genus UBA8904. The sequence goes on along the minus strand of CAYVFA010000014.1, from coordinate 10,285 downwards.
ATTCCAACAAAATGAGACAGATTTTCAAAAAGCACATTTTAGAGGGAGAAATCCAGACACCCTTTGTTCTTGCAAAAGGCTCTGAAACCATCAAATAAGAGACTATCCGTCATGCAGGGTTCATTTTAATGCATGATTATTTCTTAAGGAGGATATTGGATAAATGAAAGTTTTTCGTTCACATTTACTAATTTGCGGAGGCACTGGGTGTCAATCTTCCGGCAGTCTGGGGGTAAAAAATGCCATCCAGGAGGAACTCGTCAAAAGAAAGCTGGTTGAAGAAATAAAAGTCGTAGAAACAGGCTGTAACGGCTTCTGCGCTTTGGGCCCCATCATGGTGATTTATCCGGAAGGGGTTATTTACGTTAACCTCAAACCGGCGGACATTCCGGAATTGGTTGAAGAGCATCTGATTAAAGGAAGAACCCTGGAAAGACTGTTATACCGCGAGCCGGGCACGGATAAAATCATTCCCACCATGCAGGATATTCCCTTCTTCTCCCTTCAGGAACTGAGAGTATTAAAAAATCGCGGACTCATCGACCCGGAAAAAATAGAAGAATATATCGCGCGTGACGGTTATGCCGGTATGGCAAAAGCGTTGACTGAAATGACACCGGAACAGATTGTTCAAGAAATGCTGGATTCGGGTCTGCGTGGCCGAGGCGGCGCGGGATTCCCCACCGGTTTGAAGTGGAAGTTTGCCGCCGGATCCAAAGGCGACGTCAAATACGTTTTATGCAACGCCGATGAAGGCGATCCCGGCGCATTCATGGACCGCAGTGTTCTGGAGGCTGATCCGCACGCCGTTCTGGAAGGCATGGTCATCGCAGCCAAAGCGATCGGCGCCAAATCAGGCTACGTTTATTGCCGCGCTGAATACCCGTTGGCTATCCATCGTCTGAATGTGGCCATTGACCAGGCCAAAGAAGCCGGTTTGCTGGGTAAAAATATTTTAGGAAGCGGTTTCGATTTTGATCTGGAGATTTACCAGGGCGCAGGCGCCTTTGTCTGTGGTGAAGAAACAGCGCTCATGACGTCTATTGAAGGCAAACGCGGTATGCCCCGTCCCCGACCGCCCTTCCCCGCCGTGGCAGGGTTGTGGCAGAAACCCAGTATCCTCAATAACGTTGAAACGCTGGCCAATGTCGGACAAATCATCCTGCGTGGCGCCAAATGGCACGCCTCCATTGGAACCGAAAAGAGCAAGGGCACCAAAGTTTTCGCCCTCACCGGAGATGTATCCAATGTCGGATTAGTTGAAGTTCCCATGGGAACCAAACTGGGCACCATCGTTTATGACATCGGTGGCGGCATTCCCAAAGGCAAAAAGTTTAAGGCGGCCCAACTGGGCGGCCCGTCAGGCGGCTGTATTCCGATTGAGCATCTCAATGCCTCGGTCGATTACGAGAGAGTCGCGGAACTGGGTGCCATCATGGGTTCCGGCGGATTGATTGTCATGAATGAAGACAAGTGCGCAGTCGATATGGCCCGGTTCTTCATGGATTTCTGCCAGGATGAATCCTGCGGCAAGTGCACCCCCTGCCGCGAAGGTACGAAGCGCATGCTGAATATCCTGACGGATATCACCAAGGGCAAAGGCAAAGCCGGCGATATCGAACTGCTCGAAGAAATGGCGAGTGTCATTAAAAACGCGGCATTGTGCGGTTTGGGACAAACAGCTCCCAATCCCGTTTTAAGCACGCTGCGTTATTTCAAAAAAGAATACGAAGAGCATATATACGAACATCGATGCCGTGCGACCGTATGCTCGGCCATGTATAAATCCCCCTGTCAGCACACCTGCCCGATTGAAATGGATATTCCGTCCTACATCGCGCTGGTTCGCGAAGGACGGTTTGAAGACGCCTACAAAATCCTGCTTCAGACCAACCCCTTCCCGTCCGTTTGCGGCCGCGTCTGCGATCACAAATGTCAATCCAAATGCCGCCGCGGCAATATGGATGAAGCGCTGGCCATCAAATTTCTGAAGCGCTTCATCACCGACAACGCCCCGCGTCCCAAAACCGATGCGGTTCCTGTTACCCGCAAGGAAAAAATCGCCGTCATTGGCGGCGGTCCCGCCGGCCTGACTGCTGCGCGCGACCTGGCTTTGCGCGGATACAAAGTGGTTGTTTTCGAAGAACTCAATTACGCAGGCGGTATGCTCCGCTGGGGCATCCCGGCCTACAGACTGCCCCGCAACATCCTGCAGGGCGAAATCGACGATATCACCGCTCTCGGCGTCGAGATACGGCTGAACACCCGTGTGGGCAAAGACATTTCTTTCAAACAGATTGAAAAAGATTTTGATTACTTCTATCTGGCCACCGGCGCGCACAAAAGTCAGAAGATGCGCGTTGAAGGAGAAGATCTGGGCAATGTTTTCGGCGGCGTCGAATTCCTGCGCGACTTCAACAACAATGAAGACAAATGGCTCAAAGGCGAAAAAACGCTGGGCAAGAAAGTGGCCGTCATCGGTGGCGGCAACTCGGCCATTGACGCGGCCCGTGTCGCGCTTCGTCTCGGCTCCGAAGTCACCATCCTTTATCGGAGATTGAGAGCGGATATGCCGGCGGCTGAAGAAGAAATTAAGGCTGCTGAAGAAGAAGGCATCAAGATCGAATACCTGGTCGCTCCTCTGAAAATAGACGGCGCAAAAGGCAAGGTCAGCTCCATTAGCTGCCAGCGGATGACACTGGGAGATTTTGATAACAGCGGACGCAAGAAACCCGTCGCGGTTGCCGGATCGGAATTCACGCTGGCGGTTGACGCCATCGTCGCCGCTATCGGTCAGGTGCCGGATATGAGCTTTATCGATAAAAAGATCGGCGTCGAAATCAACAAATGGGATTGCTATAATGTCGGCAAAGGCTACAAATCCCGCACGGCTAATCCCCGTTACTTCGCGGGTGGTGATGCGGAAACAGGCCCCGACACCGTTATTGCGGCCGTCGGCGCCGGCCATCAGGCTGCTGATGATATCGATGCAGCGATCCGCGTGGCCAACAATGAACCCGCTTACGTCAAACCGGCTATAGAAGAAATTATTGTTCCGCTGGTGATTGATGAAGAATCCGTGGAAATGCCTCAGATGGCCATGCCGGAAATGCATCATGCAACCCGTAAAATGAGTTTCGCGGAAGTAGAACTGGGTTTCAGCCGCGAAGATGCCATGAAAGAAGCATGCCGTTGTCTGCGTTGCGACGCCGCGGTTTAATCGTATTTTCCGGGTTACAGTAAAATGCAAAGAGGTTTGTCTGAATCAGGACAAACCTCTTTTTTTGTTTGTTCATTTCGGGTAAAGTAAAGCCATGACCAATTTAAGAATGGAAAAATATTTATCAGGCGAACTTCATGTTCCCATGGATGCTTGCCGGAGGATTCTTACACATGAATAACACACCGAAAGGGAACCGGTTGCACATTGCACTGATGGGACGGACCAATGTCGGCAAGTCGAGCCTGCTGAATTTAATGCTGGGCCAAGATATCGCCATCACCTCGCCTGTCGCCGGCACGACCACCGATGTGGTGGAAAAAGCCATGGAGCTATTGCCGCTCGGACCTGTTCTCTTTGTCGATACAGCCGGGCTTGATGATGTTTCGGAACTTTCTGGAGTCCGGCTGAAGAAAACGGCGAAAGTTTTCGATCATGCCGATGTCATCATTTTGGTCACGGAAGCGGATGCGTGGACGGATTTTGAAGAAGCCGTTTGGGCTGAAGCACAAAAACGCAAAATACCGGTATTGATTGTTATCAATAAAATTGACTTGCAAAAGCCATCAGCCGATCATCTGCAATTTCTGCAATCAAAAGGGCTGATTCTGACCGTTTCCTGCAATGACCAAACCATGCGGCAGAAATATCTCGAAACCTTAAAGCAGCAATTGCTGGAACTGGCCCCGGCTGATTTTGCCGGCAATCCTTCACTCATCAGCGATTTACTGCCTTCGGGGGGTCTTGCCTTATTGGTTTGCCCTATTGATTTACAAGCGCCCAAAGGCCGTCTGATTCTGCCGCAAGTACAGACCATCCGCGATGCGCTTGATTGCGATGCCATGACGCTGGTCGTCAAAGAAAGTGAACTGGCCAAAGCACTGGCCAATCTGAAAACGCCTCCGGCGATTGTTGTGACGGATTCTCAGGCGGTTCTCAAAGTTGCGGCCGACGTTCCGTCAGAGATTCCGGTCACGACCTTCTCTATACTTTTTGCCCGTCAAAAGTCAGACCTGGCCGTCATGGCATGGGGAGCGGCAGCTATTGACAGCTTGCAGCCGGGCGACAAGGTGTTGATCGCCGAAGCCTGTTCCCATCACGCCCTGGAAGATGACATCGGCCGCGTAAAACTCCCCCGCTGGCTCAGACAGTATGTCGGAGGCGATTTGCAGATCGATACATCGGCAGGACGGGATTACCCTGATGATTTAAAGCAGTATAAACTGATTTTGCACTGCGGTGCTTGCATGATGAATCGCCGGGAAATGCTGGGCCGCCTGCACAAAGCGCAGGAAGCAGGTGTTCCTGTAACGAACTATGGAGTGGCGATATCTTTCTTGCAGGGCGTGATCAAGCGCAGTCTCGCCCCCTTCCCTTCCGCACTTCGGGCTTTCGAAAATGAAGTAAAAAACAGAAAGCATCCATCCTATTGATATAATATAACATTTCCATATTGCTTAATCCATGTGCAATCCGGTATAAAGCCGCTTGTTTTGGCCGTTTAGTATCGTTATAAACAGGGTTATCAACAGCTCTCTTAACAGTTCTGTTGATACCTGACCATTCCATGCACAGCAGTTTTGGAAAAGGGTAGATCACGAAATGAGATCATCTCGGTTATGCCGGAAATTGGATGAATCTGCGCTTAGAAAACGCATTTATCCTTATCTGGAATAAATTGCAGACCATAGGACATGGAAGCATCCTGTGCATTTTTCTTAGCCCAGATCATCTGTGCGACGTATTCTTTGATTTCACCATCCAACTCCAGCCTCATTCTGACTTTCACCGGCTCATCCGTCACAAACTGGATGCCTGTCTCTGAAATATTTACGACTTTGGCCTGCTCAATGTCACCATGCACAAAAAACTCCACTTTCGTCGTTACCTGACGTCTGAGGGCACTGCGAAAATCGTCGTTCTCTTGCTTATTCATAAACATCTCCATGATTGGATATTTGTTTTTGATGAAAACTCTCTTTTTTGTGGGCAAAAGTATAGGAAACGCCGCCTTATAGGTCAAGCAGTATTTTTTGCTGCTAAACGTGGCAGGAATTAGTATTGACAAACATATGCAATTATCAGAAGTTCAGGTCAGATTGACCATGACCAAAGCATAAGGATAACCATGATTAAAGATTTTATTGATGACGCAAAAATTGAAAAACTGCTCGAAGAAGCAAAAAATCCAGCACCGGAAATCGTTCGGGATATTATAGCAAAAGCTTTGGAACTCAAGGGTCTTACGCCCGAAGACGTTGCCGTCCTGCTCCAGACGGAAGATGATGACCTGATTGCTCAGATCCTGCAAGCCGCTCATAAGATTAAAGAAGACATCTACGGCAACCGGCTGGTTTTGTTCGCGCCGCTTTATATCGCCAACCTCTGTGCCAACAACTGTCTGTATTGCGGATTCCGCCGTGACAACAAGGAACTTAACCGCGTGGCTTTGACCATGGAACAAATCGCTAAAGAAGTGCAGGTCCTGGAACGAGAGGGCCACAAACGCCTGCTCATGCTCTGCGGTGAACATCCCAGCCGCTCCAGCCTGGAATATTTCATGGAAGCCATTGAAACAGCTTACGCTGTCAAAACGGAACATGGTGGAGAAATCAGACGGATCAATGTGGAAATTGCACCGCTGGAAGTGGATGAATACAAACTGCTGAAGAAAACAGGCATCGGCACAGTAGTTTTGTTTCAGGAGACTTACCATCATGCAACCTACAAAACAATGCATCCATCCGGCCCGAAGAAGGATTATGCAAAACGGCTCACTGCAATGCATCGCGCACAGGAAGGCGGCATTAACGATGTCGGGCTGGGCGCATTGTTTGGCCTTTATGATTACAAATTCGAAGCGTTGGGGATGCTTTTCCACGCGTTGCAACTGGAGCAGGACTGTGGCGTGGGCCCGCATACCTTGTCCGTTCCGCGGCTGGAACCCGCATTTAACGCTCCGGCGGCCATCCGTCCGCCACATCCAGTCAGCGACCATGATTTCAAAAAGCTGGTCGCCATCCTCCGCATGGCCGTTCCCTACACGGGAATGATTCTGTCCACCAGAGAATCGTCCGCTCTGCGCTCTGAAATTTTTGCCCTCGGCATCTCCCAGATCAGCGCCGGATCACGCACCAATCCCGGCGGCTACCAGGAAGGTTCCAGCGACGCTTTCCGGGCCTCACAATTTAATTTAGGCGACACACGCACGCTCGATGAAGTTATTATGGACATTACGGAGCGCGGTCACATTCCCAGTTTTTGTACAGCTTGCTATCGCCTAGGACGTACGGGCAAGGACTTCATGGATCTGGCCAAACCGGGGCTGATTCAAAAATTCTGTCAGTCCAACGCCCTTTTCAGCCATAAGGAGTATCTGCTGGATTACGCCACTCCGGAAACACGTGAAGCCGGAGAAAAATTAATTCAGAAAATGCTGGAGGAGACTTTTAAAACCAAAAGAAAGAAAATGGTTGGAGACCGGCTGCAACAGATCAAGGATGGAGCAAGAGATGTCTATATCTAAATCAATTGAAGAGCTGCTGGGCAGATCCGAAGCAGGGGCAGCGTTGACCCGCGATGATATGCTGACGCTGCTCAAACTGCCCGGCGATTTTTCGCCGGATCTTTTCGCCGCCGCCGACCGCGTCAGAAAGAACGAAGTCGGCGATGAAATTTTTCTGCGCGGCATCATTGAATTTTCCAATATCTGCCAGCGCAACTGCCTTTACTGCGGGTTGCGCAAAAGCAATGACCGGCTCAGCCGTTACCGAATGACCGACGATGAAATTCTCGTCACGGCGCAGGAAATCGCTGATGTCCACATTCCCACGGTTGTGCTGCAATCCGGCGAAGACGACTTTTATTCTACCGATCAGCTCTGTCACCTGATTGAACGAATTAAAAACGAAACAGGACTCATCATCACACTCTCCATCGGTGAAAAAAATACTGCTGACTACCAGGCCTTTGCGCAGGCAGGCGCCAACCGTTATCTGCTCAAACATGAGACAGCCTCACCGGAACTATACCAATATCTGCGTCCCGGTTGCAGCCTGGACAAACGTGTGCAATGCCTTTATTCACTCCAACATCTGGGCTTTGAAACAGGAACGGGAAATATGGTAGGTCTGCCGGGTCAAACACCGGAAATACTGGCGGATGATCTGTTGCTGATGAAACTGCTGGATGCGGACATGCTGGGCATCGGACCATTTATCGCTCATCCCGACACACCGCTTGCCGGCATTGAAAATGATGATATTGAAATGACGCTGCGCGTTTTGGCGGTTGCGCGACTGCTCACGCGCAACACGAACATCCCCGCAACCACAGCGCTTGCCGCGCTCCACCCTCATGGCCGGAACCAAGGACTTCAGGCGGGCGCTAACGTCGTCATGCCGGATTTCACGCCGGAGATTTACAAAAGCCGATATGATATTTATCCCGGCCGTAAAGATGTCGGTTCGGCCAAAGAAATCATTCACAACCTCAAAAATGATTTTGCTTCTATTGGCCGGACACTTCTCTACTCCATAGGACAAAGGCCTCATCAATCCAATCGCGACATTCTTCATTGAAACTTTATCCCGCCGTATAATCTTTACAATGATCCCATCGCGATCAGTTCTTTAATATTAATATGCCGGGATTCATCGACCGTCAAACCTTCGCGAATCAGTTCCAGCACAGTCTGTTTTTCTTGCGGAAATTTGTAACCTTCATAATCCATATGGAAAAGCAGCCCACCTTGCCGATTGGTCCAGGAATTCATATTGTGGTCAAAACAAACCCGCGAGGTGATGTTAAGATTTTCGATCATCACCTGCAATTCCTGAAGCCTTTCATGAGGTGAAGAGATATGCAGGCGTCCCTGTTCGTATTCATCGAATATTTCCGTACCCTGCCTCGGCACAAAAGGACGCGAACGGATATAGTGCGGATTGATTTCATTGAGTACCCGCGCCGTGTTTTCCGCGTGCTGGCGCCAGCGCTCACGGCCGCCGAGGTCGGGCATCCAGTATTCGGAAAGTTGAAACCCTGCTGCCATGGCCTTTTTGCCGCCTTCAATTTGTTCGGTACTGGTCACGCCTTTGCGAACGATTTTTAAAATTTCATCATCGCCCGTTTCCAGACCAACATGGATGCGGTCGAGCCCGGCTTCCCGAATGGCAATCAGTTCTTCCAGCTTTCTTTGCGCCAGTGTCTTGGACCGAGTGTAAGACGTTACTCTTGTCAGTGTGTTTAACATTTTTCTCAAATGCTGCAAGACCTCGATAAACTCGGAGGGACGCATAATCATGCTGTTGGCGTCCTGCAAAAATGCCGTGTTCCCGCCCGAATAAAGCCAACTGAATACAGTAGAGAAACAATGATTCTCGTTCAGATAGGGGTTGACGCTTAAAAGAGCGCGAAGCACCTCTCTGTTAATCCGGCCGTCCTGACCGCTCTTCCGGGAAACTTCCCGGATTTCATCCACCATGACTTTTACCGTATCGATGTCAGCCTTGATATCTGCAACCGCCCTATAAACAAAAGGATGCCCCTTATACATTTCGCAGAATGTGCATTTATTCCAGGGGCAATTTTCGGTAATTCTCAATAAAAGAGAAGAACTTCCCCCTTCACTGGGCGGTCGATAAACGCCCACCGCAAAAGATAACTTACTGATTTTTTCTACATTTTCCCGATATGAATGGTTTCCGGCGTTCGATGCCATGTTGACTCCTTTTTTAACTTGTTCGAAACGTAATATAATACCTTCTCGCCCCTTGGCAACAACAACCCTTTCATTCACCTAATTCCTTTCCACAAAGCACTTTGGTCATAAATGACATAAGGCTATGACATTATTGACATAATTGACATTTGTGCCGGATAGAACTATAAGTCATCAACTGAAGTTAAGTTAAGATAATTCCTGTGAATCCTTTAGGGAATGGCATCAAATATTTATCTTGATAAGATTGGAGAATAATATGGAAAAAAAGATTACAGTTACCATTGATGGGCAGGAAGTTCAGGCAACTCCCGGACAAACCATTCTGGAATGCGCCAGAGAAATCGGTGTTTTTATCCCCACGCTTTGTCACTATCAAAACACAACCAATGTGGGGGCTTGCAGGGTTTGTGTTGTGGAAATGGAAAACGCCCGAAGCCTTGTCGCCGCCTGCTGCATGCCGATCAGTCCCGGTATGGTGGTTCGCACCAATACGCCGGCGGTTCGTGCCGCTCAGAAAATGATTGTGGAATTATTATGGTCATCTGGTGATCATAATTGTCTGACCTGTGAACAAAACGGCCAATGCGAATTACAGGATCTGGTTTACTGGCTGCAAATTGATAAACCCCGCTTCAACATTGAACCTCCCGGTTTCGCACTCGACAACAGCAATACGATGATCCATCGCGATATGAACAAGTGTGTCCTTTGCGGACGCTGCATTCGAGCCTGTAACGAAATTCAGGTTAACGAAGTGCTGGATTTCGCCATGCGCAGTTCTCAAGCAAAAGTCGGCCCGGCCTTTGATGCAGACTATATTGATTCATCCTGCGTCTTCTGCGGCGAATGCCTTCAAGTCTGCCCTACCGGCGCTATCACTTTTAAACAGGCTAAATTCGCAGGTCGCCCCTGGGAACTCAGTAAAGTCCATACAACATGCGCGTATTGCGGTGTTGGCTGCCAGATGGATCTCTACACAAAAGACAATAAAATCGTCAAGGTCATGGGCAATCGCGAATATGGTCAGCCCAACGGCGGCAGCTTATGCGTCAAGGGTCGCTTTGGAATGGATTTTGTGTCCCATCCCGACCGACTGAAAAAACCGATGATTCGTTACAAGAAAAGTGAAGACCTGAAGGAAGCCACCTGGGATGAAGCCTATACCTTCATCGCTGACAAATTGAAGGCTATTAAAAAGACAAACGGCCCCGACAGCATTGCCGGACTCTCTTCCGCGCGCGTGACCAATGAAGAAAATTATCTATTCCAGAAATTTATGAGAGCAGCCATCGGCACCAACAATGTCGATCACTGCGCCCGTCTCTGACACTCCGTAACGGTGG
>CAYVFA010000013.1:0-26703 GCA_964450075.1 uncultured Smithella sp. | reverse complement strand
ACTACTCCTGAACTATGGTTGAACCTTCAGAGGAATTACGATCTCTGGCATACGGCAAATGAAACGACTGATTGGCAGGCAATAAGGCCTATACTGAAAATCGCACACGTAAGCGCATAGAAGATGCATGTGTCTTCCTGAAATACACAAATTGTCAACCTTGATGAAAATGATAGACTTCAATTCACAATCATTAAACTTGAAGTATAAAAAATGGCAGAACTCTAACTCTAAGTGTGATACATATCGGGGACAGATCATCTATTTTTAAATAGATAGAGAATATATAAAATATATTTCCTTCGGGAGGTCACAATGACTAAGATGACCATTGGGAAGCGAACACCTGTGGATAACCTCAGGACCCTATGGGCCAGAGAGTCCGAGTTCTCGGATTGGCTAGCATCAGCGGAAGGCATGGAACTCCTTGCTCAGGATATGGAGATTCAGATCGAGAATCCCGTTCGTGAGACAAAGGGAACAAATTTCCCTTGTGACATTGTGGCTAACATGGTGGGAGAAGAAAAGCACGTTGTAGTGATCGAAAATCAATTTGGCCGAACAAATCACGATCACTTAGCCAAATTGATAACCTATGCGGCTAGCCAAAAAGCTATGACGGGTATTTGGATTGCTGAAGAAGTTGCTGATGATCACCGTCAGGTCATCGACTGGTTGAATGAGAACACGCCAGATACAGTTTCGTTCTTTCTGGCCGAATTGAAGGTTTACACTATAAGCAATAGCCCTGCTGCCCCTCAGCTCGATGTAGTTTGCCGACCAAACATAACAATGAAGCGGAAGATCTCTGGAACCTCCGAAAGTGATCAGAAACGTCGGGCATGGCGTCAGGCTTTCTGGGAAACCATCCACCAACACATGAAAACTGTTAAGCCGCCCTTCAATCTCCAAAAACCAGGTGGAGATCACTGGTCTAGTATTAGTATTGGTCGTTCTGGTTTCCACGTTTCCATGTGGCTGACCCCCAAAAACCAAAGCATTGTTATAGAGGTGGTTGTCAAACCAGAATGGAAAGATACAGCATTTGAGCAGCTTAAGGCTCAAGCCGACGCGATCCATTCGGAACTTGGACGCAAACTGGATTGGCGTCCTATGCCTGAGAAACAAAGTGCACTGATTCGCCTAGAAGAAGAGATTGATCCCGGAAAAGAATCCAACCGAAAGGCTGTCTGTGAGTGGTTTACGAATTGGACGCCAAAAATTTATTTGGCCTTCAAAGAGCGGATTAAAGAACTTGAAGAATCCGAGTCATCATAAACCGTTTTTGGATATTTGAATTTGTAATACTCGATTCTGATAATTGCCTCTCAATGAACAGTAGGTGTAAGAGAAAAGTACGAATCAACCGGATGAACCAACTTTAATTCAGAAGGGCAAACCCGGCATGCGCCGGAGCGGCCGTGCAAGGATTTACTACCCAGTGTAGAGTACTTAACGCTGCTTTACAAAAGGGTTGTGCTACAACTCATCTTAGAACAAGGGGTTGCAACCCCTTGTTCTTCATAAACCTACGCAAAAAGATTTGTGACGTACCCCACTGCTAAGGCCTACTTTTTTTTCAGCGCTTCGGCAAAAGGATTATTAAAGGGTTGGGGTGCGACTCTCCCCTTATTTTTCTCCTGTCCCTGCCTTGGTTGGCCTGGTTTTATTTTTCGCTCTTCGGGACGGAGGCTGGAAGGCTCCACAGCCGCTTTCTGATCCCCTGTCTTTTCCCCCGGCGTCTTTTTCATGGACAGGGAAATCCGTTTTCGCAGGGCATCCAGCGTCAGAACCGTTACCTCGACCTTCTGGCCGACCTTCACGACATCCGTCGGAGCCTTGACATACCGGTCGGCCATCTCGCTCAAATGCACTAGACCGTCCTGATGAACGCCGATATCCACAAAAGCGCCAAATGCCGTGATATTGGTGACCACGCCGGTCAGTTTCATGCCGGAAATTAAATCCGATATTTTGTTGATACCTTCGGCGAAAACGACATTTTCAAATTGACGCCGGGGGTCGCGCCCCGGCTTGGCCAGTTCGGACACAATATCTTTCAACGTCGGCAGTCCAACTTTGTCCGTCACATAGTCGGTCAGAACGATCTTTTGCCGCCTTGTTTCATCCGCCATCAAATCCACAACGGAGCAGCCCTGATCCGCCGCCATTTTTTCGACAATCGCGTAACTCTCCGGATGGACGGCTGCTGCATCCAGTGGGTTCACGCTGTCGCGAATACGCAGAAAACCGGCGGATTGCTCAAAAGCTTTGGGACCGAGGCGTTTCACGGCTTTGAGCGCATCACGGGTCGGAAACGGACCGTTTTCGTTGCGATGGCTGACAATGTTTTCCGCAAGCGTTGCACCCAGACCGGACACATAGGACAAAAGCTGGACGCTGGCCGTGTTCACCTCGACGCCTACGGCATTGACGCAACTCACCACCACATCATCCAGGCACTGTTGCAGCAAACCCTGATCCACATCATGCTGATACTGCCCCACGCCAATGGCTTTCGGCTCGATTTTAACCAGTTCCGCGAGCGGATCCATCAAACGGCGGCCGATGGAAACTGCTCCACGCACGGTAATATCCTGATCGGGAAATTCGGCCCTTGCCGCTTCCGATGCGGAATACACCGATGCCCCGCTTTCATTGACCATGACGACCAGAATTTCCTTTGGCAGATCAAGACTCCGCAAAAAGCTTTCCGTCTCGCGTCCCGCCGTGCCGTTCCCGACGGCAATGGCTTCAATTCCAAATTTTTCGCACAGGGTTCTGACCGTCCGCCCCGCTTCGTCACGCGTTTTTTCCGACATGAGCGGAAAGATGGTTTCGTGATGGAGCAACTTACCCTGGGCCGAGAGACAAACCGTTTTGCAGCCGGTGCGGAACCCGGGATCAATCGCCAGCACGGTTTTTTGCCCCATGGGCGGCGCCAGTAGCAACTGGCGAAGGTTATCGGCAAACACACGGATAGCGGTTTCATCAGCGCGCTTCTTTGTCTCCATCCGGGTTTCCGTCTCCATAGAAAGCGAAAGCAAGCGTTTGTAACTGTCGCGTACCGCCAGTTTTACCTGACCGGCAGCTTCACTCGCACCACGGACAAACAGATCTTCCAGAATTTGTAACGCTTCTTCATCCGGCGGCATCATCGAAAGCGTCAGAAACTCTTCGCGTTCGCCCCGGCGCATGGCCAGCACCCGGTGAGACGGCGCAGTTGCGACCGGCTCTTCCCAATCATAATAGTCTTTGTATTTAATGCCTGCCTCCAGTTTATCCGGCAGAACCTTCGAGCGGATGACGCCTTTATTCCGGAAAAGATCGCGCATTTTCGCCCGGGCGCCCGCATCTTCATTCGCCCATTCCGCAATAATATCACGAGCCCCGGCAAGAGCTTCATCCGCTGTTGCCACACCCTTTTCTACGCTGACAAACAAGGCAGCCGCAACCGCCGGATCAAACACATCTTCCTGCGCAAATATTTTAGTCGCCAGTTCTTCCAGCCCCTTTTCCCGGGCAATTGTCGCTCGGGTGCGGCGTTTCGGACGAAACGGCAGATAAATATCTTCAAGAACGGACATGGTTTCAGCAGCCAAAACTTTGGCCTGAAGTTCCTCTGTCAGCAAATTGCGTTCCGTAAGCGATTTAACAATAGCCGAGCGTCGATTCTCCAGCTCTTCCAGCTCATTCAACCGGTCGCGAATAACCGTGATCACGACTTCATCCAGCATTCCGGTCACTTCCTTGCGGTAGCGGGCAATGAAGGGAACCGTCGCCCCTTCGGCAATCATCTGGGCGGTATCAGCGACTTGTTTAGCCGTAATATGGAGTTCCTGAGCAATCTTTTCGTATCGAAGTGAAATCATATTCTTCCTTTGCGGTTTTAAGTGGAGCGGGAGCCTTACCACAGCCGGTCAGGGGATGCAATCGGCGGTTTCTCATTAAATAAGAAATGACAGGCATCCCCAGTAAGATGCCCTCCCTCCAAAATGTCGTTTTTCATATTCGGTTTTTATGGTACATTTTTCTCGATTAAAAAAAGGAATCAATATGCTTGGCTGGTTTTCCAAAAAACGGCGGCAGAAGCTCATGACCATGCCTTTTTCTTCCGGATGGGAAGACATGATCCGCCGCAACATGATTCATTTCATCTTACTGGATGATGTTGAGCGCAAGCATCTGAAGGAACTGATTCAGGTCTTCATCACTGAAAAATCATGGGAAGGTTGCGGAGGACTGGAACTGACCGATGAAATCCGCGTGACCATTTCAGCCCAGGCCTGTCTTCTTCTTTTGAATATTCCCCACAACTATTACGAAAACGTCGAAACCATTATTGTCTATCCGTCCGACGTTGTTTTACCTGAACGCAAGCTCGGCTTCTTTGAAAACACTCTGGAGCCTTTGGAACCGGACTACCCCGTCTCCGGTCAGGCCTTCGAGCAGGGGCCGGTGATTCTGGCCTGGGACGCGATATTAAAAGGGGGACGCCGACCGGAATATGGCTTTAACGTGGTCTATCACGAATTTGCCCATAAACTGGATATGCAAGACGGCGTGGCCGACGGCACACCAAGACTGCGCGATCGCGCAGAATACCGTGACTGGATTAAGACCTGCTCACGCGAATACATCCGGCTGCTCAAAGACCTTCATCAAGGCAACCCAACGTTTCTCGATGAATACGGCGCAACCGACGAAGTGGAATTTTTCGCCGTGGCTACAGAACACTTTTTCAGCCAACCGCGCCAGATGATTAAGGCCGCGCCGGAGCTTTACCGTGTGCTTCGCGAATTCTATGGTCAGGACCCGGCAAAATGGATAGAAAAATGGAGAAACGAATCATGATCGACTATATCAGAATGCACGAACAATACATCAGAGAGTTTTTGGATAATCATTCGGATCAGGTAGCGCTGGATGAGCTTCTGTCCTATCATGACAAGCAGATTGCCTGGATGCAGGCCGAAAGACTGGCCCATCTGATCACCATGATGTTTGTCTGTCTTTTTTTGCTTTTGTCTTTCGGATGGACGCTGGTGCATTTCACGATGCCATATATCCTGTTGACAGCCCTGTTTCTGATTCTTTCCGCCGCATATATTCTTCATTATTACCGTCTGGAAAACAGTGTGCAGCGCTGGTATTCAGTATCCAACCAAATCAGAATGAAACTGCTTCAGGTTAAATAGCGACTATCGCCATCTGCTATTCACTATCCACCATCCCCCAGCGCCGCTGGAAGTTCTTTGACGCTGTTCAAAATCTTATAGGCCCCCGCGAAGTGGTTCTTTTGCGTAAATTTGCTCGGGATCACCATGCAGCGGATTCCCGCACCAAGGGCGGCGGCAAGACCGCGTGGCGAATCTTCAATGACCAGGCATTCTTCCGGTGCGAAGCCGCTGAGAGCAAGGGCTTTCAGGTACGGCTCCGGATGCGGCTTGACATGCTGGCAGTCTTTCAGGGTTAAAACAAACTGAAAATAAGGCAGAAGTCCCGAATGCCGGTGAATGATGGCAAAATGCTCATGCCCGGAACTCGTTACGATTCCCATGAGATATTTTTTCGAAAGAGCATCCAGCACGTCCCGGACACCGTCAATCAGCAGCGGCTCTCGGGTCAGCAAGTCGGCATAACGGTCGTCTCGCTGGCGGCGCAGCTGATTAAATACATCCGTTTCTGGATCTGCCGCCAGTCGCAACACACTTTCCCCCCTGGCAAGAGATATTTTTTCAAACTGCTCCCAGTAAAGCGTAATTCCTACACCCGCCAGTATCTCCTGATTGGCCCTGAAAAAAAGGCCTTCTGTATCGACCAGCACGCCGTCATTGTCCCAGAAAATTGCTTTGATCATCGTGGTTTACTTCCCTTTTTTTTGAGCACTCTACACTTCTGACATCATTAGGTCAACCTGAGCAGGCCACAATCTGCTTTTCATTCCCGGTTTTTTATTCTTGCATTGTTTTCAAGACATTGTATGATTCCTTCCGGTTTTTAACTTAACGTTTTGTAAATGAGATATAAAGGAATCCAGCGCAAATGTCATCCATCATAAAGCCGCCTCTGTCATCTATAAGTCCTGCCGCTTGCGAGACACTGGTCACCGTACTGGGTGTGGTTTATGTCCACCGTAAAACAAGCAACGGCGGTGATATTTACCTTACACAATTCGGGCTTCCCGTGGCCGGACTATTAGAACCATCCAACTGGTATGAAGACCCCTGGTTTTCGAGCAAGCGCCAGAGACTGAAAGGCACCAGTGCCGTGTACAGGGTGCCGACTAAAATGGTGGACGGCGTTGCACTGGATCTGGTCGTAAAAAACTGCCGGGTGGGAGAAGACGTGCCGCTGGATACGCATACGCTGATGCAATTCATGAATACCGAATTCAACAGCCCGTGGGAGGAATTCTCGCTTGCTTTTGAAATGCGTGAAGGACGATACGGTCCCCGGGGAATTACCATCTCAACACAATTGCCGCTCGCCATCTATGTGCCGCCCGAAACCATGCAACTCTGGCAGAGCGGGCGTTCGACGGATAAGCTGAACCGCATTCATGCAAAGCATCCGGGCATTGATGTTGACATCCTGAAACAATATAAACTCATCTACCAGTGGATACGCGGCAAAGACGTTGTAGAAACCCTCCAGGGCGCAAACATAACGGGCGAGGTTGCAGATGCCGTCGTCTCGCCTGTTACCCTCAAAGTCATATCCGATATGGCGCAAAAAGGTTTTTATGTGGCGGACATGAAACCCGTGCACATTATTCTGGAAGAGGGGCAGGTCAATCTTTTTGAGAGTATTCCGCCTGACATCCCCGATAAACTTAATGCCCAAACTGAACTGATTTCCAGCATCATAGAAGCAGGCGATTATTCTGTTATCGACTACGAACTCCTGGTCCGAACACCCGAACACGAAGAAAAAGTAAAAAGCCATAAGCGTCATACCTATCACGACGACCAGCGACACCGCTGGCGCCCCACTGAACTGCCCAGCCATCTTAGTGTCGCTGAAATCATGGGGGTGCCCTATATCCACGGGCCTGCGGAAAGCACGGGAGGACATTTGTGGGTGGTTGGCCGAAACGCACGCCTTTTCGATTATTTTTTACCTGAACGCTGGCGGAAAACGCATTCTTGGAAGCTCTCCGAAAAAACCGACACCTATTACACATTTACCAAAGACCATATTCATATTGTGTGGAAAATATCCCGTGTGGGCGAAATGGTTATGGTGCAAAACAATGACAACCAAAGCATGAAAACCATGGAATACGGATTCAACAGCCCTTTTGAAGAGTTTTCCATTGCCCATTACCTGAGTTTCAATGGCATTCCCACGGTCTATGTGCGCGCCATTTACATGACTGGCAGTGCCAAAACAGAGCAATCCACTGACAGAAGAAAATATGAATCGCACAGCCATCTGGTGAACAGCGAGGGAGAACCGCTGCTGCGTGAAGACCGGAATTTCATATCGATCCGCGGTTTCTTTAACGGTACCGACAGCTGGGTGGCAGGCTCCCATGAACTTTTAAAACCCATGAGCCTGATTCAAGCCGAAGCCGAGGGAATCCTATCCGGGAAAAGCAAGTCTCTGCTACTTGATTCCATGATGGAGCGCCTGATAAACGTCGGCATTGACGGTTCTCTTCTGGAAGCCAACGATCTGATTGTGTCGCTGGATAGCAAAAATAAAATTGTAACAACGGAAGATCATCTGCCCGAATTGCGCATCTGCAATTTTGAACTGCTTCGCAGACTTTAATATGAATCTCAAAATGACATATTGTCAACTTTTTGCAATTATGACATAGGGGGAAAAAAGGTTCACGGTTCAGCGGTTCACGGTTCAGCGGTTCACCACCTGAAGGCGGCACGCGGTTTACCACCTGATAACCTGAAGGTTACGCGAGGTGGCACGAGGTTCAGGGTTCAGGGTTTTAAGATTCAAGTTCAGAGGTTAAAAACAAAAGGAGCTAATGTTGGCAGTTAAAAAAAATGAATCGGCGCGGCGTCTGCTTTTATGCATCAACGCCGTCTTGCAGAAAAAAGCAAAAAATATTGTAGTTTTAAACGTTAAAGAGATTTCTTCCTTTACGGACTATATGCTGATTTGCTCGGGCGCAACCGACCGGCAGGTGCAGGCGATATCCGGCGCAATTCAGGAATACATGAAGAAAGAAGGCATCCTGCCACTGGGCGTGGAAGGCCAGGCAAGCGCGGAATGGATGCTGCTGGATTATGATGATGTCGTTATCTCCGTTTTTCAGGAATCGGCCCGTTCGTTTTACGGGCTGGAAGACCTCTGGGACGCACCGCGAATGGAAATCGACGAAAACGCCACCGAAATCAAGAAATTAACCAAGGATATGGCTTGATTTTAGCTGATTTGTTCCACGACCTATCAGATGTTTTCTTTCCGTCGCTTTGTATAGCCTGCCAGGACGTCCTGCCGACCAAACAGGACAAAGTCTTCTGCCGGGAATGCCGCCAGAACATTCATTATATCACGCAATGCCACTGCCCGGTTTGCGGCGCCATCTTTCCCGATTCACCTGCAGGGGATCACCTATGCGGTTCCTGTCTGGAAAATAAACCCCATTATAGTTTTGCCCGCGCCGCGTTGGCTTATGAGGGCATTATTCATGACGCGATTCATCAATTTAAATACGGGCGCAACATCACTCAAGGTGAGGCACTGGCCGGCCTTCTGGCCGATTTTAATTTTCCCGATATGGACTGGAACATATACGATGTCATTGTTCCCGTTCCTCTTCATGTTCAGCGTCTTCGAGACCGGGGTTTCAATCAGGCGCTCATTTTAGCCCTGGCTCTGGGTAAAAAACATGGGCTTGATGTTGATTTTTCCTTGCTAAAAAGGTGCAAATTGACTTTAACGCAGACAGGACTGGATAAAAAAGAGCGGGCCAACAACATTAAAGGGGCATTTGTTGTGCCTCACCCTGAAAGGCTTAAAGAAAAAAATATTATCCTGGTCGATGATGTTTTTACGACAGGCGCAACCATTAACGAATGCGCCAAAACGCTGAACAAGGCTGGCGCAAAGCAGGTAGCAGCGCTCACGCTGGCCCGGGTGCTTTAATCGGCAGAGAAGTAAAAATGCTCATAGGGAGTGATTATGGATAAAATTCTGGACAGAAAAACACTCAAAGAGAGACTCGACGCACTGCGCAAAGAAGGAAAAAAAATCGCCTTCACCAATGGCTGTTTTGATATTTTGCATGTCGGCCATGTCCGCTATTTAAAGGAAGCCCGCAAAAAGGCTGATATTCTGGTTCTGGCGCTCAACAGCGATTCGTCAGTGCGGGCAATCAAGGGCGATAAAAGGCCGCTCGTGCCCGAAGAAGAAAGAGCAGAAGTCCTGGCCGGTCTGGAATGTATTGATTTTGTAACCATATTTTCGGAATCGACGCCGCTTGAGTTGATTTGTTATCTAAGACCGGACGCTTTAATCAAAGGTGGCGACTGGCCGGAAGATAAAGTGGTTGGGCGCGATGAAATCAAACAATGGGGCGGAAACGTCACACTGATTCCGGAAGTCATTGGGAAATCGACAACCAATATTGTTGACAAAATAATTACTGTTTATTGTTCCGGAAATTACTGATATTAAAGACATTATTCTGAAATGGAAACCATGTTGCCACCCCCTTTTTTCAGGATGAATTTTTTTGCTTTACAAACATAAAGCCATTAGGTAAAAGGGGCGTCACTTTCATTATTACATCGCAAAGGAGTAGCAGCATTGGAAAAACAAACGACTTTGAAGCCGGAAAAACTGGAGGCATTTCGTAAATTGCTCATCCAGAAGATCAATGAACTGCTGAGTGAGGCGGGCAAAACCGTAACAGAAATGACCAACGGCAAAGAAAATTTCCCCGATCCTAACGATCGCGCATCACTGGAATCTGACCGAAATTTCGAGTTACGCATCCGTGACCGGGAACGCAAACTGATTGCAAAAATGCAGGAAGCCATTAAACGAATTGACGATGGGACATTCGGCATTTGCGAAGATTGCGGCGGTCCGATTTCCGAGAAAAGACTATTGGCAAGACCCGTCACAACGGAATGCATCGACTGCAAAACAAAGCAGGAAAAGCTTGAGAAGCTCAAAGGTGAATAAAGGTTAAACATGGACTATAAAAAAGCCCCACAAGCGGGGCTTTTTTTATGGCCGGTTATTGCACGTCTAGACATTTCTTTTTTATTCTAAAAATGATAATCACCACCCATGTATGTAAATGTTGCCCTCAATATTCCGGCCGATAAACTATTCACCTACGCAGTTCCGGAAAATCTCAAAGCCTCAGCCGAAGTCGGCAAGCGGGTGTTTGTCCCTTTTGGTAATCGTAAACGCACGGGGTTTATTGTTGCGATTTCAGACACCTGCCATCTCGCAACCGTAAAATCCATCCAGGAAATCCTGGATGACGAACCGCTCTTTGGCAGCGCCGACTTGAGTTTCTATTCCTGGATCGCCGAATATTTCATGTATCCACTGGGCAAAACACTCGCCGAGCTGATTCCCTCAGGATCGGAAAAAAAAGATTTTCTCTGGATCACACCGCTTGTGTCAGACGACGATCTTGTTTTATCTTCAGCGCAGAATAATTTACTTTCGCTGATCCAGCAGTACCCTCAGGGCATTACGTTGAACAATCTGGCCGCCATCAGCAGCCTGAAAAACACATCTTCTATTGTGCATAACCTTCAACTGGGCGGATGGATCAAAATTCATACCCGGCAAACAAGGCAACTGGCGGCGCGAATGCAAAAATTTGTGCGTCTTGACGAAGATCAAATGGCCGGAGTAAAATTAACCGCCCGGCAAAGCGCGTTGGTTGAGTTTATGCAAACGCACAAAGTCATGGCGCTTAGTGATTTAATCAAAAAAGCCAATACGTCCAAAGCCGTGATTAAAAACCTGTATGAAAAAGGGATTATCGTTTTATCTACGGAAGAAAAAATCCGGACAGCATCCCTTAAATCGTCGATCAAAAAGGACATGAGCGCTATCTGTCTCAATGCCGAACAGCAACAGGCGCTTTCAGAAATTTGCCGGCATCTGGAGAAAAACGCTTTTGCGCCGATTCTCCTGCATGGCGTAACAGGCAGCGGCAAGACAGAAGTTTATCTGAACGCCATTGATGAGGTTTTGAAAAAAGGCGGCTCAGCCATTTATCTGGTGCCGGAAATTGCTCTGACGCCGCAGCTTATTTCCCGCATTGCCGGACGATTCGATGAACAAAAGATTGCCGTCCTGCACAGCGGCATCGCCGAAGCCGTGCGCTTCGATCAATGGCGACAGATTAAACGCGGTAAGGTCAACCTGGTCATCGGCGCCCGTTCGGCGCTCTTTGCGCCGCTTTCCGACCTGAAACTGATCATCGTCGATGAAGAACATGACGCCTCCTACAAGCAGGATGACCGTCTGTGCTATCATGCTCGCGATCTGGCCGTGCTGCGCGCTCAGCTTTCCGGCGCGGTCGCAGTGCTGGGTTCCGCCACCCCAGGTGTTCGTTCGTACTACAACGCCAAAATCAAAAAATATTTCCATCTGGAATTATCCGAACGGGTGGAAAATAAACCCCTGCCGCAGGTCGAAATCGTCGATATGAAGGCGCAGAAAGAAATGCAGGGCAAAATCCCCATCCTGTCGCACGAATTAATCGCGGGGATGGAAGAAACATTGTCCAGAAATGAACAGGTCCTGCTTTTCCTGAACAAACGGGGGTTTGAAACCTTTCTGGTTTGCGCCGACTGCGGCTATAATTTCCGCTGTCCCAATTGCGACGTCTCCCTGAAAAGTCATCTGATGGAAAAGCTGGTCAAATGCCACTACTGCGACTACACGATTAAAGCGCTGCCGCTTTGTCCTTCGTGCAAAAGCAGCCGCATTTTGAGCTACGGTACAGGCACGCAAAAACTGGAGAAAGAAATTGAGCGGTTATTTCCCGCGGCGCGCGTCCGCCGGATGGATTCGGACACGACGGCCCAAAAAGGCTCACAAGAAGAAATTTTGCGCGACCTTCAGGAAAAGAAAATCGATATTCTAGTCGGCACGCAAATGATTACCAAGGGGCATGATTTTCCCTTTATCACGCTGGTCGGCGTTATTGCCGCGGACACCTCCCTGAACATGCCGGACTTTCGCGCGGCGGAGAAAACTTTTCAAATGCTCACGCAGGTCGCCGGCCGCAGCGGACGCGGGGACACACCCGGCAAGGTCGTCATTCAAACCTTCAACCCGCAGCATTACGCCCTGAGGCATGCCCAGAATCATGATTACCAATCCTTTTACGCGGAAGAAATAGAACACCGCAAGGCACTGCAATACCCGCCCTTCGGCCGGATCATCAACATCCGGCTGTCTTCCACCAACAAGGAAGCTCTGGACGATCAGACCGCCGCGGCAGGAAAGCTGGCGCGCAAGCTTTCCTCCAAGCGCGGCAATGCCGCCGAAATTATCGGCCCTGCGGAATCCCCGCTGGCCAAGATTCAGGGACGTTTGCGCAGGCAAATGCTCATCAAAGGCCGGGACATCAAAATCCTTCATGCCATCGCACGGGAAATCATGGAGAAATGCGCGAACAGCGCGGTGAGGGTTAGCATCGACGTCGATCCGGAAAACTTCATGTAGAGGGGGCTGTTGAAAAGCGCCCATCTGCTGCGTTGCGCTGCAAACCGCCTCGCTCGATGTATATCCATATACGCCTCGCGGCGCGCTTCTTGCGCGCCTTGCATCTTAGCACTCGCGTGCCTGAGGTCGGTCGTCAATAGTGGACACCAAACAATTTACCACGGACGGCTTTTGTGTAATCGAAATTGTACGCCGTGTACAATCCGTCAGCAGATTTCTTTATTTTTGTTTTCATGTCTCTTCAGATCATTTGATTAAAAACTATCCATGCCTTTAATTGATAGCGTTGCATCATATGCAAAACAACTTTTAATTCTTACAAACTTTTTCATAAAGAGATTCCGGGGCAATATCGGCGCCGTTGGGCCAAGCAATTGTACCGCCCTCGATCTTTGCTTTTCTAAAATAAGTTTTATCCCGCAATGGTTCAAAAACAGGTCCTCGGCTGAAATATTCGGAGAAATCGATATCGCCACTCTTGCCATCATCAAAAATAATCCGATAAACAAATTCATCTTTATATTCAATTTTGATTACATCATTCATGTTCCACATAATTTACCTCAATCCAATGGAGCAATTTTCTTCACTTCTTTACCCGATCTTGCCAGCTCCCAATCTTCCTGCAGATCATTAATGCGCAAATCAATCCATTCCCTGACAAGTCTTGTTGCCGTCTTTGAATTTAAATTTCCTTTAATAACGTTCCCTTTAAAATCAAACACGCTTTTATAACCCTGGTATTCTGCGTGAAAATGCGGCGGATCGTGCTCATCAAAATACATCCTGATGACTATTCCAAAGAATCTGCAAATTTCAGGCATCCGTTATCCTTGCATATTTTTGCTTTATAATATCAGAATGTTAAATGCAGTCAATCTATTTATTCATCTATTTATTCAGGGCATTTCTACATAATGACCCATAACTGTGACTGGGTTTTGGATGATGCGGAAACGCTTGGCTGATGTTGTAACCGAGTAATATTGGTCAACGGGATGGAAGAAAAACGTATCGACGCCTGAATGCTTCAGGCATAACCATTAGCCATAACGCCCTGATTTGGACCCGTAATAGCGGAAACGCTTTTTTCGACCTCGGCCAGCTTCTGGCCGGTTTGGCTGATAGCCTGATCCGCTTTGTGGTCTCCCTTATGATGCAAACGCTGCTTCACTAGGTTCGCCAGTGCCTTAAGCCTTGCAGCCACTTGTCTCACATCATTGGCAAACTCCCGATCTGCAACAGCCTCCAAGGTTTTCTTCATGATCTTTGCGCCCTGTTCCTGCAAATCGTCTTTGAATTTCTGCCGCTGCGTTTCCTGATATTGCCGTGCGCCTTCAGCGAGCGCTGCTCCGGTCATGGTCTTCGATGCGGAATCCTGCCCCTGCGTGGCGTCATCAGCTTTTTTATCTTTTTCTTCAGGCGCGGATTTTTCGCCAGACCCTACCGTCGCAGAAACACCCGCCGACACTGTCGCCCCAATATTAGTTGTACCGCTAGCAACGGTATTTAACGCGGCAACATTATTACCGGAGGTATTTGTTGCGGCGTCCGTCGATACGGCCTGTTCAGGAGAGGTCGAGCCATTGGCCGACGCATATTCGCGCGCCGCAACCGCAAGTTCCTTGGCCAGCCTGGCAATCTGCTTCGCGACGATTTTGGGATCACCACCCATTGTTTTCAGGATTTGTATTTCCGCCTTGATGCGCTTGAGTTTTTCTGCCGCAGCCGCCTTTTTCGATTGCGCCCCATAAACTTTGCTGTTTCGCAACTGCGCGATCACCTGATTGTTATCGCTCAATTGCTTTTCCAGGGCATCGGCATTTTTCGGATCGGTCTCGCGGATTTTGGAGATAATGTTATCCTTGGCTGTGCGCGATCCGGCACTGGCCGAAGCATATTTCTTCGCCAGCAGATCGATCACTGAAAAAAAAGCTCTTGCTTGATTGATCCCTGTCATTTATACGCATCCTTCTGCAAAGATAATTATTTTCTCATTTTTTGATTTTTTTAGAACAATTTTAATATGATATCGGTCAAATTCCAATAAAACTTAAGACTAAAGCAGGATCGGGACAAGGTAATAGGACATAACCATTGAATCTATTTCAATGATATAAAATATGCTGTAGTTTCTTTTTCGATATTTCTAGATTATTATTGCGTCCGTGTCCGAACCCGCAATGCCGAAAAGAAGTTTACACAGGCGATGGCCGCACCCAGCAGAAAGACGTACTGGTATCCCCATTTCACCCAGATATAGCCTCCCAGAAGTGCGACAGAAATAGAAAAGATATGATCAATGGTGACACCCATGGTCAGGGTCTGGGTGACATCCTCGGGCCGGACGGCGATTTTCAGCAGGTAAGTTGCCCGTGCCATGCCGACGGACATCAGGAGTTGATCCACAATAAAGCAGGCGGAAGCGACAATCAAAGCTTCCGTTTCTGAAAACAAGACCAGCGAATATCCGTAACCGAGACAGACAAAGACAAGCAATACCGCTTCCGATGCCAGGATGAATCTTTCGCCCAGCCTGTCGATCGCCCGCCCTAAAACCGGCTTGAAAAAAATACCGATGGCGCCGCCAATCGTCAAAAGCGTCGCCAGCATCTGAGTCTTCTGATGAAATACTGTTACCAATACCCAGGGCGCAAACGTCAGAAAGATCTGTTTACGCGTCCCGTATAAAATGTTGAGCCAGTAAAATAGCCGGTATTCCCTGCGCAGCTGAAATTTCGTTCTGGCGGCATACGGCTGATCTTTCTGCATTTGATATAAAAGAACGGCCACGGTCAGAAATCCAACAAAAGCAACCGCGTAGGATAGTTGAAAAGTTAGATCAAAGAATTTAAATCCCAGAAAAATGGCAAAGCTACCGAGGATCATAGCCAGATTAGCCACAGCGGAAAACTGCCCCAGCCTTCTGCCCTCCTGACCTTTGTGCGCCAGTTCCATGCCGATGCTCTGATTGAGCGGAATGAATAAATGCTGACCCACGCTGAAAATAAACAGCCAGACGAGCATGATGGAAAAACCGGGTGACGCAAAACCGATCATCAATATACCGAAGGCACATAACAGATTAGCCAGAAACGCAAGCCTTCGCGAACACAGAAAAAAGAAAAGCGCGGCAAAAAAAATAACCAGAAATCCCGGTAATTCCCGGGGCAATTCCAGAAAGCCCCGCTGCCAGTCACTGATAAAAAATGTCTCGTTGAGGAAATTATTGAAGGTGGAATCGACGATGCTTTGCGAAAATCCAAAAACAAATGTGGCTGCCAGAAACAAACGGAAATCCCGCGGCAGTTCTGATACCTTACTGATAATTCGCTTGATAATCATTCAAACCTTCGCTGATACTAAAACGGCAGCGTTAATAACCCGCTGCCGTTTTTGCCAATATGGTTTTGTTGAAGCGCCTGGCCAGACGTTACGCTTTCTGCTTTGTTTCCAAACGAAGGCGATCCTGGTAATACTGTGTGATCTCATACACGGCATAATCGATGAGCAGCATGATTCTCATCACGGAATCAATCGCCTGATTATGCTCGATGGCGTTGATAAAAATCGCCTGAAATTCCGCATAGAGCCACATATGGCGGCGCATCATGTTTAAGGCGTAAATAGATTCATGCAGCGGAATACCCATTTCATAACAGGTTCTCGCGTAGTGCATGAAAAATTCCTGCGCTTTGTCATAACGGTTGGGGGCAACCAGCATATTCCTTAACTGGCTGTAAAATTTAATAGCCTGCAACACCAGCTTTTCATCCGGAATATCCTGATAATGGGCGGTTCTTTTGTTTTTCTTGACATCGGCGGCCCAATGTCCTGCTATTTCATCAATATTGGCTTCCAGTACATCCAGCAGCTTGATCGATTCTACCATATTATGCTCTCCTCTCTCCAATCATAAGGCCGTATAGGGAAACGGAAATTATTTTTTGCCTTTTTCCTTTTTAATCAATTCCTGATATTCCTTGGTTACTTCATAGATCGCATAATCAAAAATCAGGATGGTGCGGCTTAAAGTATCCAGGGCCTGACGCTGGTCAATGCCGGAACTGAAGATCGTCTGAAATTCAGCATATAACCAGATGTGCCGTCTCAAAAGAATAAGTGCATAGACTGCTTCGTCCATGGAAATTTTCAGGGCAAAACTTTCCTGGGCATAAGTGCAAAAATATTTTAATGTGCCTTCACTGATCTTTTCTTCGGCAAACATTTTACTGAAATTGTGATAAAATTTTACCCCTTGATTCATAATGGTTTCTTCATCAAGTTCCTTATACCTTTTTGTCCGCCCATTGTTCTGAACGTCCATCGTCCACCTTTTGGCCATCCTCCCCGCGTGCTTTTCCGCCAGCTCCACATACTTAATGGCGTATGTCTTCATGCTTTATCTCCTTTCCGTTTGATAGGTACTTAGAAAGATCCTGTTGGTTTTAATATAAATCATGAAATCCAAATTGACAATAGAAAATTGTCACAAAAACACTGATCACGGGTAATTCTTGACACATTCCTGTTATTTCCATATAGATTAAAGAAACTTTCAAGGACGTAACATGATCAATAAACCACGCATTGTGTTCATGGGGACACCGGATTTTGCTCTACCCGCGCTGGAAATATTGCATAACAACCATTACGAAATCAGCGCAGTCGTCACGCAACCGGATCGTCCCGCGGGACGGGGACAAAAAGAAATTGCCCCGCCGGTAAAACTGCTGGCGAAAAAATCAAGATTGCCGGTTTTACAACCGCCGAAAGTAAAAGATCAGGAATTTCTTGAAACGCTTTATTCGCTCAATCCCGATATGATTGTCGTATCGGCCTTCGGCCAGATACTCCCCAAAACGATCATCGATTTTCCAAAGATGGGATGCCTCAATATTCACCCGTCGCTTTTACCCAAATATCGCGGTGCGGCACCGCTCAACTGGAGCATTATTAACGGTGAAATCAAAACCGGCGTAACAATTATGATGATGGATGAAGGAATGGATTCAGGCGATATCCTGGTGCAGGAAGAAACACCGCTCGCCCCCACGGAAACCTATGGTGAACTGCATAACCGACTGGCAAACCTCGGCGCAAAACTGCTTATCAAAACCATTGAGCAGGTGGTTGCCGGAACGGTCCAACGCCAAAAGCAGGATGAATCCCGCGTGACCTTCGCTCCGCGGCTGACCAGGGAAATAGGCAAAATCAAGTGGCACGACAGCACCTGTCAAATTGTCAATCTCATTCGCGGTCTGAGCCCGACGCCTGCTGCCTATTCATCTCTGGACGGACAAACCTTGAAAATATTTACAGCGGAAGGTCGTCCGGGTTTAGTCCATCTGCCACCCGGCACCATCGACACCCCATGCCCCGAAGGCTTGCCTGTTGCGGCAGCCGACGGTTATGTGATTTTAAAAGATATCCAGCTGGCCGGAAAGAAAAGAATGCCGGTTGGTGATTTTCTTCGCGGGTATCGGATTAAAGAAAGAAGCGTGTTAGTCTGAAGTCTGAAGACCGAAGGCTGAGGGCTGAAGGCTAAAGGCCCAAACAGAGCGCTATGCACCAATTCAAACAAGCAGGAACCCTGTGAAAAAAACAATTCGCCATCAGGCGGTGGACATTTTAAATTCAGTTTCGCAAAGTCAGATCTTTGCCGGAGATTTGCTGGATACCACACTGGAAGAACAGAAACTTTCCGGCACAGCGGATGGAAGGCTGCTGACCCATCTGGTATATGGCGTTTTGCGCATGCAGGGTCATCTGGACTGGATCATAACCAGGCTTTATCGCGGCAATTATGCCAAAATGGAAGAAGGCGTAAAAAATATTCTGCGCACAGGTGTTTATCAGCTTAAATTCAGCGACCGGCTACCGGATTTTGCCGTGGTGGATGAAGCCGTCAAAATCGCTAAAAGGATCGCTCCGGCAGCGGGCGGGTTAACAAACGCCGTTTTAAGAAGCTACCTGCGCAACACGGAAAAAATTTCCTTTCCCTCTTTAGAAAAAAATCCGATGGAGCATATCGCTGCGTTTTATTCCCATCCGCTGTGGCTGGTTAAAATATGGCTCGATATTTTCGGCACAGAAGAAACATTATCGTTATGTAAAGCCGATAATGAATTGCCGCCATTGACCCTTCGCGTTAATACTTTGAAAATTTCAAGGCCAGAGTTGGAAGATAAGCTGAAAGCCTCCAATTTCACTTGCGAACCAACCCGGTTTTCACCCGACGGCCTTTATCTTCCCGATCCGCCGCGACCCATTCAAAAAACGACCTTCTTTAAAGAGGGCCTTTTACGTCTTCAGGACGAGGCGGCCCAACTGGTTTCCTATCTCGTCAGTCCCTCAAGCGGCCAAAACATTCTGGATGTCTGCGCGGGTAGCGGCGGCAAGACCGGACATCTGGCGGCCCTCATGAAGAACGAAGGTAGGATTGTCGCCCTGGATCGCGATGCGGAAAAAATTGCGCAATTAAGAAAAGATGCATCCAGAATGGGAATGGCCATTATTGAACCCTTGCAGGCTGACCTGAACCAGCCTCTGTCGGCTGAATTTGCTGAAAATTTTGATCATGTTCTGGTGGATGCGCCTTGCTCCGGCACCGGCACGCTCCGACGTAATCCGGAAATCAAATGGCGGCTCACCGCCTCCGAATTGAGTATGTTGTCGAAAACGCAGAAGAATATCTTACACCATGCTGCAAATGCTGTTAAAAAGGGCGGCCACCTGGTTTATTGCACCTGTTCGGTTCTTCCTCAAGAAAATGATGAAGTGATCCGGCAATTTTTAACGGATCATCCCCATTTTACCGCTGTTAAACCCTCTGCGTCCATCTCAAGCAGCCTCATAGATAGTCGTGGTTTTTTAAAGACTTACCCTCACCGCCATCACACAGATGGTTTTTTCGGGGCTGTTCTACGCCACCGGATTTAAATTGACGAATTCAGGGCAATCATGCTAGCTTACGCTCCCATCATTCATAAAGGAGCGGTTATGTTTTTAGAACAGATGCAGGTCGGACACATGGCGGTTTTCGCCTATCTGGTCGGGGATTCCGTTACCGGCGACGCGCTGGTGATTGACCCGGCAGATAACACGCACGAAATTCTTGCGGCCGCTGCAAAAAACAATTTGCGCATTAACTACATCGTGAACACGCACGGCCATGTCGATCACATAGGCGGCAACGCCGCAATGCAAAAACTTACCGGTGCTAAAATCATCGTTCATGAAGACGACGCCATTATGCTCACATCCACGCCTGCCGCCATGCTGCGTATGTTCGGTGCAGCACAATCGCCGCCCGCCGATATTCTGGTACAGGACGGCCAGGTGATTTCCGCAGGCAATGTCGATTTGAAAGTCATCCACACCCCCGGCCATTCACCGGGTGGCATGTGTCTTTACACACCCGGTTATGTTTTCACCGGCGACACTCTTTTTGTAGAGGCAGTTGGGCGCACGGATTTACCCGGCGGTTCCTGGCAAACCATGTATAACGCAATCAAGACAAAGCTTTTTACGCTGCCGGATGAAACCAAAGTCATGCCCGGCCACAATTACGGCCGGACGCCGACGTCCACCATCGGCCACGAAAAAAAGCATAACCCTTCCGTTCGCTAAAGGAGCAGACCACTTATGACTGAAAGCATTACACAAACATATTTCCCTAAGCTGAAATTCCTCAGCCGTGGCAAAGTGCGTGATCTTTACGCCGTCAAAGACTATCTGCTCCTCGTAGCCACTGACCGGATCTCGGCCTTCGACGTCATTATGCCCAATCCGATTCCGGGTAAAGGCGTGATCCTCAATAAAATGTCGTCTTTCTGGTTTAAACAAATGGAAGATATGATCGGCAACCATATTATATCGACGGATGCCGCAGACTTTCCACCGGAGTGCGCGCCCTACATCGAAAGCCTCCAAGGTCGCAGTATGCTCGTGAAAAAGGCAACCCCCCTGCCTGTGGAGTGCATTGTTCGCGGATACTTGTCCGGTTCGGGATGGAATGATTACCGCCACAGTCAATCCGTTTCCGGCATAAAACTACCGGATGGTTTGAAGGAGTCGTGCCGCCTGCCCCAAACCCTTTTTACACCCACAACCAAAGCGCCGGAAGGCGATCATGACTCACCGATCACCCGTTCCGAGATGGAGGATATTATTGGAGAGGAACTCACCGCCAGGGTTATCAAGGTATCCCTGGCCATTTACGAACGGGCGGCATCCATCGCTTTAAAGGCGGGCATGATCATCGCCGACACCAAAATGGAATTCGGCCTGATCGGCCAGGAATTGATTCTGATTGATGAGTTGTTGACACCGGATTCGTCCCGTTTCTGGTCCGCGGATGAATACCAGGAAGGTCGGGCGCAAAGAAGTTTTGATAAACAATTTTTACGCGATTACCTGCTCTCCCTGCACTGGAACCAGAAACCGCCCGCGCCGGAATTACCACCGGACATTATAGAAAAAACAAGGATAAAATATGAAGAGGCTTTCACCCGCCTGGTAAAATAATATTTGGACCATTGACAGAAACCGAAACGTTGTTACATTACGCCGTGTTTATCAGCACGGCGTAATTCTTTTAGGAGGAATTCCTTGAGCATAAAAAAACTGCCGGATTACCGATTAAAACAAAAAATTTTGTACATTGACAAAACATCCCCCGCTTCGCTTGTCAGTTACGGGGATTTATACCTGGAAGGCGGGGCGCTTTCCGATGCTCTGGACTTCTACGCCAAAGCCTCGTACGCACCCGGCGTGCAGAAAATCAAAGATCTTGCACTCTTAAACGGAGACACCTTCCTTTTCCAGAGCGCAGCCAAGGCGCAGGGCGTTGAACTTCGAGACGCCGATTGGGAAGATCTCGCGCGTAAAGCCACTGAACTGAACAAATATTTATTTGCCAGGCACGCGCTGGAAAAAATCAACAACGCGGAATTGTTAAACGCGCTTAAAACGAAGATGAAAGCGGAGGAGCCAAAACAAAGCGCATGACCAAGAAGGATTATTACGAAATTCTGGGTGTCGGCAAAACAGCCACCGACGAGGAGCTCAAGAAAAATTACCGAAAAATAGCCATGCAATGTCATCCCGACAAAAATCCGGGAAACAAACAAGCTGAGGAAAAATTCAAGGAAGCCGCCGAAGCCTACGAAGTTTTAAGTGATAAACAAAAAAGAGAAATTTATGATCATTATGGACACGCCGGGTTGAGCAACACCGGTTTCCAGGGTTTCAGCGGATTTGATGATGTTTTCTCCAATTTTGGCGATATTTTTGAAGATGTATTCGGGTTCGGCCACCAACGCGGTCGCGGGAGAACGAGGCAAACGGCGCGCGCCGGTGCTGATTTACGCTACGACCTGAAAATATCTTTTCTCGATGCGGCCTTCGGCCTGACGACCACCATCGATCTGGAAAAACTCTACACCTGCCAAGAATGCAGCGGAACAGGCGCCGCACCCGGCACATCTCCTTCGACCTGCCCAACCTGTCAGGGAAGAGGCCAGGTTATTCAATCCAGCGGTTTTTTTACCATCAGCTCCACCTGCCCCCATTGTCACGGTCAGGGTAAATTTATCACCAAGCCCTGCAATACCTGTCGGGGTGCAGGCAAGGAAAAGCAGCGCAAAACGGTCGAACTGAAAATTCCCGCCGGCGTGGAAAGCGGCTCCCGGCTGCGTCTGCGCGGCGAAGGCGAAGCCGGTGATCAAGGCGGTCCGAGCGGCGATCTGTATGTATTTTTGCAGGTGGAAGAACATGATTTCTTTGATCGCTCAGGCGATGATATTATCTGCCGCGTCCCCATCTCTTTTGTTCAGGCCGCCTTGGGCGCAACCGTTGAGGTCCCCACGTTAAAAGAAAATGAAAAAATTAAAATTCCCAGAGGCACCCAAACCGGCCGCACGTTCCGTCTCAAAGGCAAGGGCATCCCTCATTTGCAGGGATACGGCCGGGGTGATCAGATCATTGAAGTCTTTGTACAGATTCCCACGGAGTTAACCAGAAAGCAGGAAGACCTTCTGCGGGAATTTGAAAAAATCAGACCCTAGACGCTGAGATTATAGGGTTGCAATCCATCAAACAATATGTTTAAAAAAGACCAACTTAAACGGTTCGGAGGAGCAAACATGAAAAGAAATTTATACGCATTATTTGTTTTATTGTCGGCTTTTTTTCTTTTTTCCGGTTGCGCAGTTCTGGCCGTGGGTGGAGCGGCGGTCGGCGCGGGTACAGGCACATATCTTTATATCGACGGCGAACTCAAGACAGACTATGCTCATTCTTTCGATAAAGTCTGGGCCGCATGTGAAAAAACAATAGCGGATATGCGTGGCATGGAAGTCCGACCCGTCAAAGAAATCGCTCAGGGAAAAATCACAACGACCATCAATGACGAGAAGGTCAAGATCGAAGTCAGCTACAAGTCGAAAGATCAGACGAGCGTTTCTATCCGTGTGGGACTGGTGGGAAATAAATTGTCATCCCAGCGGCTCCATGATAAAATTGCCGAAAACCTGGCCAAAAATTAATTTTTTTCAAATAAGGCAAAGGCCCGGCTTGGCATCCTCATGAATAAGAAACTGATTTTCGGCATTGTGCTTGGCATTGTCCTGGTGTACTTTTCTGTCCGGGGAATCAATTTTAATGAAACCCTGACTCACCTGAAAAAAATCGATCCGGGTTATGTGACACTCTCTCTTTTCCTGATCTTTCTTATGCAGGTTTTGCGATCCCACCGCTGGGGGGTGATCCTGAAACCTATGGAAAAGATCTCTGAGTTGACTCTCTTTTCCGTCACCTGCGTCGGTTTTCTCGCGATCGCCGCAATTCCTGCCCGCATTGGCGAACTGGCCAGGCCCTATCTGATCGCAAAAAAAAGCTCCATCAAAATGTCTTCAGCGATCGGCACAATCATTGTGGAGAGAGTGCTGGACAGCCTTGCGATACTGACCATTACCATTGTTGTTCTGATGTTTAATGATTTACCATCCTGGATGATTAAATCCGGCATCATCTTTTTTATACTCACCCTGTTGATGATGGCCATGGTGATCGGATTAGTCTGGCGCAGAGAAGATGCTGTTAAAATAATTGAACGGATTTTACATTTACTGCCCGGCAAGTTCGCGCAAAAAGCAAATCATGTGATTCATCATTTCATCGATGGTTTTCTGGTCATTACCGACGTCAAAAGGCTTCTGTACTTATTGTTTTTGTCCGCCGTGGTCTGGCTTGCGGATGTTGCCGCGATTTATTTACTGCTTCTGGCTTTCGGTTTTAATCTGCCGATTCTGGCATCCTTTGTGGTCATGGTGGTTTTGGTTGCCGGCATCGCCATTCCGACCGCCCCGGGGTTTATCGGCAACTGGCATTATGCCTGTATTCTGGGATTGAGTCTTTTTAACATTGCCAAGCCGGAAGCCTTTTCCTTCGCTTTGGTTTATCACTTCCTGTCCATCATGATGATCGTCGCCATGGGTGTGGCCTTTCTGCCCTTTAATAAATTCTCCATTTCCGACATGACCAAACAGATGGGATATGAGGATCAAGGTTCAAGGCTCAAGAACCAAGGTTAAATGTTAAAGGAAATAAGTTCTATCCTTCCAGTTTCATCCTTGTACCTTGCGCCTTGAACCTTTATCCTTGCTCTTTCGTTACCACTTTCAGGCTTTTGAGTTTTTTGTGCAGATTGCTGCGCTCCAGACCGATGGCTTCGGCTGTTTTGGAAATATTGCCGTCGTATTCTTCGAGTTTTTTTATAATAAACTGTCTTTCGAAATCCAGCCTCGCGTCTCTTAAAGAATCACTGATGGCGGACGCTTCCACCAAACCTGCGCTTTGCTCCGTTTTAACATTGAGTTCAGGAATATCATCCGCCTTGATTTCACTGGACGGCGTCATAATAATCAGCCTCTCGATAATATTCTTCAGCTCGCGGACATTGCCGGGCCAGTCATGCTCGATTAACTTTTTCAAAGCGCCGTCGGTCAAGGTCTTCGGCTGCTGACCCTCTTTTGCGGCAAAATCCTGGAGAAAACGATGTATCAGAAAAGGGATATCGTCTTTTCTGTCTCGAAGCGGCGGGACATGCAAGGGGATAACATGCAGACGGTAATACAAATCCTGCCGGAAGCGGCCCGCTTCCATTTCTCTTTCCAGATCTTTATTGGTCGCGGCCAAAACCCGCACATCCATGTCGATGACTTTATTGCCGCCAACCCTTTCAAATTTCTTCTCTTGCAGAATCCGTAATATCTTTGCCTGTGCTTTGAGGCTCATGTCCGCAACTTCATCCAGAAAAATAGTTCCTTCATGCGCCAGGTCAAATTTCCCGCGCTTCTTTTCGGTTGCGCCGGTAAAGGCGCCTTTTTCATGACCGAATAATTCGCTCTCAATGAGCTCTTCAGGTATCGCTGCACAGTTGACTTCCACAATAGGTTTGTGCGACCGGCGGCTTAAATGATGAATGGAACGCGCCACCAGTTCCTTTCCCGTTCCGTTTTCGCCCATAATCAAAATCCAGGCATTCGTCGGTGCAACAATACCGATCCTCTCCTTCAAATCGTTAATCACCTGACTGTTTCCAGTTAACTCAAACTGATGGGATACCTTTTGTTTTAATAAAATGTTTTCTTCTTCCAGGCGAACCACGTTCAGCGCGTTGCCCACCAGAATAATCACTTTGTCCAGTGACAAAGGTTTTTCAATGAAGTCAAACGCGCCGAGTTTGGTTGCCTTCACCGCTGTTTCAATGGTGCCGTGACCGGACATCATAATGATCAACACATTTGGATGAGCGGCATGAATGGTTTTGAGTGTTTCCAAACCATCGATGCCCGGCAGCCAGATATCCAAGAGAACCAGTTGCGGCATTTCTTCGGCGACGACCTTAATCGCCTCTTCGCCGCTGCCCGCCACCAGCACCTGAAAGCCTTCGTCTTCCAGAATGCCTTTTAAAGAGCGGCAAATCTCAACTTCATCATCGACAACAAGAATTGTTTCATTCATAATTTTTACTCAACTTTACGTTTGTTTTATAAATTATACTTCGGAAACAGGCAACTGAAAAGATACGATTGTTCCCGTCGGATAGTTGTCACTGACACTGACCTGCCCTTTATGATCGGATATAATCGAGCTGACAATCGCCAGACCAAGTCCCGTTCCGGCTTTCTTGGTTGAAAAATACGGCTCGAACACTTTACGCTTATAACTGGCCGGCACGCCTGCCCCGTCATCCGCCACGGCCACGGTGACTTTTTTATGCGCCTCGTCATAACGGATAATCACGCCGATATGCCCGGCTTGTTTATTGAGCGAGGCTACGGCATTGTCCAGCAGGTTGATCATGACGCGATTGATTTGTTCAGCATCCAGATTGAACTTCGGCAATCCCGAAGCCTCGCTGTATTCAAAATGAATATCCTTATGGGCATCAACAAAAAGCGCTACCGCCTCTGAGACCACCGCATTCAGATCATTGGGGGCAAGCGTCGTCACGGGCATCCGCGCATAACGTGAAAATTCATTGACCAGATTTTTAAGCACCTCCACCTGATCGATGATGGTCTGCGTACACTCCTTAAAGACCGATCCGTCCTCGCCTAATTTATCACCGTATTTACGCTGAAGTCTCTGCGCGGAAAGCTGCACGGGAGTCAGCGGATTTTTAATTTCGTGCGCCATGCGTCTGGCCACTTCCCGCCAGGCGGCAGCGCGTTCCGCCTTCTGCAGTTCCGTCAAATCTTCGAACACGACAACCATACCGGAATCGTTGCCTTCTTCATCCTCAATCGTCGTCAGCGTCAAAAGCACCGTTAAAGCCTTATCCCGCAGCATCATCTCCAATTGTTTTTCCAGGATTCGCTCATGGTTCTCCTTCATTTCGAGCAGGAAAGAATCCACCAGCGCAAGATGTTCTTCAAGCAAAAGCGTCCGGTAATTTCGGAGAAGAAACTGCGAGGCATCGATTTCAAACATGGCTTCTGCGGCGCGGTTAATGGT
>CAYVFA010000012.1:24365-27017 GCA_964450075.1 uncultured Smithella sp. | reverse complement strand
ATTTCCTTCCATGTCGGACAAACCCTCTCATGTCCTCCGGTGTTTTTCCGACACATAAACAAGCCCTCTGCCGATATAATCTTTTCAATGCCTATGTTACGCAACTATCATGTGAAATTTCCGTATAGCGCTGATGTGAATATCAAGGGGAAGCATTTCAGGGGGGAAGGCATGATAGAAAAGGCATTGCCGGAATCACGACAGGCAAAATCGGGGACAACGAAAGTCCACAAGAAGACCGTGTCCTCGCATACCTCATCGCGGGACGGAGACGACGATTTGAACAGCGCGTCCCTCCGTCAAAGCGGCTTTATCCGGGCGCGGGACAACGAGCATCTTTTCGCGGTGGCGCGCGCCTTCTCCAAGCAGCCTGTTCCGAAAGGCAACGGGGTGCTGGTCATTACTCACAACGATTCGCTGGGTGTTGCGGCAGCCGACATGCTGGCTTGCTCCGATATGCGTCTGGCCATCCTGGAACCTTATCTACAAAAACGGCTGAAAAACGCGCTGCCCGATTATGCCGGTACCGGCAATCCGATCGATTGCTCATTGTCCATGACACCCGGGCAGGTGAAGGCTCTCATCGAAATCGGCGTTGAATCGGGCGATGTGGGAAGCTTTATCGTTGTGATTCCGGGTGAGACACTGGGTTCATTTGTGGACGTCATGAAACGTATCGACTATAAGGAAAAGCCGGTGATGTGCGTTATGGCCTGCAAGGAATTCATGATCGACGATGTTGTGAAAATGGAACAGGCCGGCTTCCCGGTATATTCAACGGCGGAAATGGCGGCGGAAGTCCTGGGACAGATGTATCGCTACGGTGTGAGAAGACAAAGCGCGATGGCCG
This sequence comes from uncultured Smithella sp., assembly GCA_964450075.1. Lineage (GTDB taxonomy): Bacteria > Desulfobacterota > Syntrophia > Syntrophales > Smithellaceae > UBA8904. The sequence continues at coordinate 26,167 of CAYVFA010000012.1, read as the reverse complement.
ATTCCATCGCCCGCCATTTGACGTGTGAAACGCTGTCGGTGGACAACAACCCCGTTCGTCTCCGTCTGATCAACCAAAACGATGTCGGCCTGTGGATGGATTTTGTCAATAGCTGCTCCGAGAAATCCCTGTGGCTGAGGTTTTTATCGCCCTTTACCGCCACACCGGAGCGGGCACAGCGTTTCTGTAATCTCAATCCGGAAGAAGAAGTTGCTGTTGTCGCGGAAATGAAGGTTGGCGATCAATACAAGTTCCTCGGCATCGCGCGTCTGATCAAAAATAAACGCTGCGCGGGCGAAGCGGAGTATGCCGTTATTATTTCCGATCCCTGGCAGCATCGCTCCCTGGGCAGTACCTTGTCGGAACAGTGCATTGAGTTAGCCAGAAAAGAAGGATACAAAGCAATCCGTGCGGAAACGATTCTGCAGAATTACGCTATGCTCAAGATCTTCCGCCGCTGTGACTTTGCCCTGGATGCCAAGGAGGAAAACATGGTTTCCATGCTGCTGAATCTGTCGTAAGCAAGACTCCATCCTGATTCTATTGCTCTGTTTTTTTCTTCGTTCAGGATTACATTGACTTACCCTACCGGTTTCCTTATAATTCCTTCCCAGTGCTGCATTTTTGATTCATTCATCAACAACCCTTATTCTGGAGGACATCATGGAAAAGTTGTTCTACCCGCAATCCATTGCCATCATCGGTTTATCATCAAGGCCCAACAACATTCCCCGTCTTGTGCTGGAAAATCTGATTCGCTGGGGATATCTGGGACGCATCTTCGGCATCAACCCCCGCACAAGCGAACTGCACGTGGACGGCATCAAGATGTACAAGGACGTCGGCGAACTGCCGGCCGTGCCGGATCTCGCTTTTGTGCTGATTCCCGCGCGCTTCATCCCCGATGCCGTCGAGTCCTGCGGCAAGGCCGGAATAAAATGGATGGCTATTCCCTCCGGCGGATTCAACGAACTGGGCGAAGAAGGAAAGAAGCTTTCCGATCGGGTATTGCAAAAGGCGCGGCAATACGGCATCCGGTTTGTCGGACCCAACGGGGTCACGGTGGCCAACACGGCCAACGGCCTGTGCCTTCCCTTTGTCCCTTCCTTCAGTCCACCCAAGGGAGGGTTGTCCATCATCACCCAGAGCGGCGGCGTGGGCCTGATGCTCTGGAACCTGATGGCTGATGAAAACGTCGGCATGGCCAAGTTTGCCAGCATCGGCAACAAACTGGATCTGGACGAAGTGGACTTTCTGGAGTATTTCGGCCGGGACCCGGATACCAAGGTCATCGGCATGTACCTGGAAAGCATCCCGAGGGGAGACCGTCTTATCGAGGCCGCGTCGCGAATCGACAAGCCCGTCATCATCCTGAAATCCAACACCACCGATGCGGGCAAAAAGGTCGCCATGAGCCACACGGCGGCCATCTCCAACAACGAAGCCATCATCGACGTGGCCTTTGAGCGGGCGGGCATTACCCGGATTCATCATTTCAACGATTTCATTTCCATGGCCAAGATCTTCGATCTGCCTCCCATGCGGGGGAAGCGGATCATGGTCATGTCACCCGCGGGCGGATTCACCGTCATGATGGCGGATCTCTGTGAAAGTTCAGGATTTGAGTTTGCCGATCCCGGCGCCGCTTTTTACGATGAACTTAAAAATTCCTCCAACGCCGGTGTCATCAATTTTTCCAATCCCCTCGATATGGGTGATATCTATGATGCCAGCGCGTATTCTAATATATTCTTCTCCATCATGCATAACGACAATGTTGACGGCGCTGTGTTTGTCACGCA
>CAYVFA010000012.1:0-24265 GCA_964450075.1 uncultured Smithella sp. | reverse complement strand
GCGAAACGTGCTTTTGAGAGCATCCGGGAAAATCTATTTCGCTACAAAAAAGATGCGCGGTTTCAGGGTGTGCGGGTCATGAAGCAGGCAGGCGACGGCTATGACATGTTCATCGGTGGGCAGTGCGACGCCTCGTTCGGCCCGGTTGTTTCTTTCGGATATGGCGGCATCTACATCGAGGTCTTTCAAGATGTAGCCAACGTCCTTTGCCCCGCCAGTACCCGGGAGATTGAAGACAAGGTCCGGAAACTGAAATCCTGCAAAATCCTGCAGGGGGCCAGAGGAAAAGGCGCGGGTGATATTCAGGGCTATGTGGCCGCAATCGAGCGGGTGACGCATCTTCTTCAAGAGTTCCCCCGGATTCGCGAACTGGACATCAATCCGATCCGGGTACTTACCGACGGCTCAGGTGTTGTGGCGCTGGATGCGAGATTGCGAATTGAATGAACCGCAACAAAAGAAGATTAGGATGAAATGAGGCGTGGCCCGGCCAATGGCGAAAGGCCGATTGCGGGCTTCATTAAACGTTGAAGCGGAAATTAATGATATCGCCGTCCTGAACGATATACTCCTTGCCTTCAAGGCGCAGACGACCGGCCGATTTAACCTGTGCCGCGGAGCCCCCGTGAGCCGTGAAATCATCATAGGACATGACCTCGGCCTTGATAAAACCCCGTTCAAAATCGTTGTGAATCGCGCCTGCGGCTTTGGGCGCTTTGGTCCCCACGGGAATGACCCAGGCCTTGACTTCATCTTCCCCTACGGTAAAAAATGACATGCGCCCCAGCAGTGAAAAAGCTCCGCGGATGATCCGGCCAAACGCAGGCTCGGCAATGCCCATCGAGGATAAAAATTCTTTTTGATCGGCGGCATCCAGTCCGGTCAGCTCCGCCTCAATCTTGCAGCAGATGCCGATCACCGGTTCCGCCAGATTGGCAGCTTTGGCAAATGAATCGGCAAAAGAAAGATGGTCTTCGGCCACGTTGATGACAACCAGTTCCGGCTTGATTGTCCAGAAGGAAAAACTCCGGAGCGTCAGAACTTCAGCAGGCGCAAGCCCCGCGACACGGATGGGTTTCCCACCTTCCAGGCAATCCTTTAACCTGGGCAGGAGATCATTTTGCGCCGTCTCCTGCGGTGAGATGGCCTTTTTGTTGGACGTTTTAGCAAGACGCTCCAGCTTTTTTTCAATGATCATCAGATCGGACAAAACCAGTTCATCTTCCAGTTTGCGATAGGCATCCAGCGTGAGCGAAACATCCGGCAGGGAAAATCCATCGACCACATGCAGAATGGCGTCAGCGCCGCTTAAATTCTGGCGGATGGCCTCCCAGGGATGATCGCCTACGGCGTGCACATCACTGAAGGGAACTTTGGCGGGCGATACTTTGACCGGTTTGTAGATTTCGACGAGCTTGTCAAAACGCTCATCCGGCACGGACGCCTGACCGCGCACAACCGTTTCGCTGTGCGACTGACCGCTTTTGACGCTCGTCATAATTTCAAACAAGGTGCTCTTCCCGCTCTGAGGAAGGCCCAGAATACCCATTTCCATGATAAATCATCTTTCATTAGATGCAGGGAACGGTCGCAAACGTTCCCTGCGGTGAATGACACTTGTTTACTTGAATTCTTTCTCTATTCTCTCCATCGCTTCTTTCAGCCGATCATCCGGCACGGTGAGCGAAATGCGGACAAATCCTTCGCCGTATTGCCCGTAAGCCGTTCCGGACGCTACGACAACGGCGGTTTTATCAAACAGGCGATTGGTGAATTCCAGCGACGTCATGCCTTGGGGCGCAGGCACCCACAGATAAAACGTGCCGCGCGGCGGATTAAAATCGATACCGATCTTTTTGAGAGTTTTCAAAACCAGTTCCCGCCTTCGTCCGTAAATAGAAAGCATTTCCTCAATAAAGCCCGCTTCGTTATGCAAAGCCTGAATGCCCGCATACTGAACCGCGTTAAAGACTCCGGAATCCGTGTTTTCCTTCACTTTGCTGATGCCGGCGATCAGATCGGGATTGCCGGCTGCCAGCCCCAGCCGCCAGCCGCACATATTAAAAGGTTTGGAAAGAGAATTCAGTTCGACGCCCACATCTTTTGCACCCGGCGCCATTAAAAAACTGATACGCTCCTGTCCGGCAAAAACAATTTCACTGTAGGGATTATCGTAACAGACCGCGATGTCATAATCCCCGGCAAAGGCCACGAGTTTGTTTAGAAAATCCAGCGTGGCACAGGCGCCCGTCGGGTTGTTCGGGTAATTGAGAAACATCGCGCTGGCTTTTTTAGCCACATCGGTCGGAATGTCTTCCAGAACCGGCAGATAATGATTCTGAGGAAGAATGGGCACATTATAAGGAACCCCTTCAGCCATCAGAATGCTGGATCGATACGCCGGATAGCCGGGATCGGTCATTAAAACCGTATCGCCGGGATTCACCCGCGCCAGCATAAAGTGATGACAGCCTTCCTTGGAGCCGATCAGGGCCAGAATTTCATTTTCAGGGTTGAGGCTGACACCATAGCGCTCTGCATACCAGCGGGCAATCTCTTTGCGGAAGGCCAGCATGCCCTTTTCTTCATCGGTCGGATAGCGGTGATTTTGCGGGTCACGGGCGGTACGGCACAGTTCATCGATGATGGAATGAGGTGTTGCTTCGACCGGGTCGCCGATCGCGAGCGATATCACATCCACGCCTTCTGACTTGGCTTTATTAATTTTTTTCCGGAGTTCCATGAACAGATATGGCGGAATTTTCTTTAATCGATCGGCAGTTTGCACGGTTATCGTCCCTTCCTGATCCGGTTTATTTGTACGCTTCTTCAAAAAGCATTCCCTGATAGACTATTTTCACTTTACCTTCAAGATAAATTTCTTCAAAACGTCCGTCGCGCCCGGAAAAATAAACGCGTAATATTTCGCCGCTTTGCACGGTCACGTCCACAGGCGTTTCCACAAGATTTCGCCCTGCTGCAGCCAAAACAGAAGCAACCACTCCGGTGCCGCAGGCCAGTGTCTCGTCTTCAACGCCGCGCTCGTAAGTTCGGACGCGCATTTTGTGCCGGTCAATCACCCTGGCAAAATTGGCATTGGTCCCTCTGGGCTGAAAGGATTCATGGCGGCGGATTTTACGTCCCCTGTCGAAAACGTCGCATGCATCCGGGTCATCCACAAAGCAAATTGCATGAGGCACACCGGTGTCAATGCAGTCCAGGACAATCTCCCGACCGTCGAGAAGAATCTTTTGATCGATCTTCAGGGGGGAAGGATCGGTCAGCCTGGATTTAACCCTATCGCCATGAACTTCGGCAGTGATGATTCCGGCAAGGGTTTCAAAGGACATTTTCTGTCCCGCGATTCCCCGGAGAAAGGCATAACGCGCCACGCAGCGGCTGCCGTTGCCGCACATTTCCCCCGCCGAGCCGTCGGAATTAAAAAACTGCCATTTAAAATCAACGGACGCGGAGGGTTCAATCAGGAAAAGGCCGTCCGCGCCAACAGAAATTTTGCGCGCGCAAATCCGGCGGGCAAATGCCGGCAGATCACCGACCTGCAGCGACAGGTCACGGTTGTCGATAATGATGAAATCGTTGCCGCTGCCGCTCATTTTCCAAAAGCTGATTAAAGGTGATTCATTCATAGGCTCATGATTCCTGCGCTAAAAAAACCCGGACATAAGGGCCGGGTTTTTTGTTTCAGGGTTTCTGCTTAGCGGCATTCCGTGCAGGTGGTCAGGTCCTTGAACGGCACGCCGGTTTTTTTGCTGATGAATTTCAACTGATCTACTGGCGCGAAATGCTTGCCGCATTTCTCGCAGGTCTGCATTTTGAAAGTGCGTCCCCAGATTTTGCGTTTATCGCCGGTCGAGAGCATTTCAATGTGGCCGGTGGGGCAGACATAAACGCATGCGCCGCAGCCGATGCAGACATCCGATTTTTCGTTATAAGGGGTGCCGACTTCTTTATAGGAGCCGCGAGAAAATAAGCCGATGGCGCTTACACCGACGACTTCTTCACAGACGCGTACGCAGGAACGGCACAAAATGCACTTGCCTTTGTCTGTATCTGCGGCATAACGGGCTTGGGGTTCCACGCCCATTTCCGCCGCCATCTTTTGGAGAACGTCGGATTCGGGGCAGCGCGCCAGAAGCAATTCCATCACCAGACGACGAACATTGAGCACGCGTGTGCTTTTGGTATCCACGATCAAACCGTCTTCCACGCCGTAAAGGCAGGACGTGACAATTCGGGTCCGGTTGCCTTTTTTGATTTCGACCACGCAAAGCCGGCAGGCGCCGGACCGGGATACGGCCTCATGCGCGCAGAGGGTGGGTACCGAAATGCCCGCGCCGCGAATGGCTTCCAGAAGCATCGTGCCTTTCCTGGCCGATATATCTTTTCCGTCAATAATCAAATTTACCATGATATCTTCTACCTCTACTTCACGTTGATTGCATCAAATTTGCAGCTCTGAATACAGGCGCTGCAACGGGTGCATTTATCTTTGTCAATACAGTGAGCTTTCTTCTTTTCGCCGGTGATGGCCTCGACAGGGCAGGCCTTGATGCATACGCCGCAGCCGGTGCATTTTTCCGCATTGATGCTGTAGGTGATGAGCGCTTTGCAGACGCCCGCCGGACAGCGGTGATCTTTGATGTGCGCTTCATATTCCTCACGGAAATACTTAATCGTGCTCAAAACCGGGTTGGGAGCGGAGCCGCCCAGGGCGCAAAGCGAACCATCGGCAATCGCGGAAGCCATGGTTTCCAGAAGCTCGATATCGCCTTCCCGGCCTTTCCCCGCGCAGATATCTTCCAGGATGTCGCTCATTCGGCGAATACCTTCACGGCAGGGAACGCACTTGCCGCAGGATTCCTCTTTCAGAAAATCGAGGAAGTAACGGGCAACGTCCACCATGCAGGATTGGTCGTCCATGACGATCATACCGCCGGAACCCATCATGGAGCCGACTTCATAAAGTTTGTCAAAATCAACCGGGATGTCCAGCAGGCTTTCCGGAATACAGCCGCCTGAGGGACCGCCGGTTTGCACGGCCTTGAACTTGCGGCCGTTGGTAATACCGCCGCCCATGTCGTAGATGATTTCGTAAAGCGTGGTGCCCATGGGGACTTCAATCAGGCCTGTGTTGTTGATCTTGCCGACCAGAGAGAAAATTTTTGTTCCCTTGGACCCTTCTGTTCCGATGGACGCGTACCAGTCAGCGCCTTTGTTGATAATCAGCGGCACATTGGCCCAGGTTTCCACATTGTTGAGAACAGTGGGTTTATCGTACAGGCCTTTTTCCACCGCGTGGACGTACTTGGCGCGCGGCTCACCGGCGCGGCCTTCAATTGAAGCGAACAGGGCGGAGGATTCACCACAGACAAATGCTCCCGCGCCTTTGTTAATGTGAATATCAAACGAGAAATCCGTGCCGAGGATATTTTCCCCTAAAAAGCCCATTTTCCTGGCAGCATCAATGGCGATCGTCAGATGTGTCACCGCCAGCGGATATTCGTTTCTTACATAAATATAACCTTCATGTGCGCCTACGGCATAGGCACCGATGATCATGCCTTCGATGACGCCGTGGGGATTGCCTTCCATGAGGCTGCGGTCCATGTAAGCGCCGGGGTCGCCTTCGTCGCCGTTCGCTATGACATATTTAGGATCGCCTTGTGCCCTGCGCACACCTTCCCACTTGACGGCCGCATGAAACCCGCCGCCGCCGCGTCCGCGAAGTCCGGCCTTTTTCACTTCGGTGATGACACCTTCCGGGGTCATTTCAGAAAGCGCTTTGCCCAGCGCCTGGTAGCCGTCGATGGCCAGATAATCCTCAATCCGCGAGGGATCCAGCATACCGTTTTGACCGAACACCACGCGGTTCTGTTTCTTGTAGAAGGGCAGGTCGTCTTCACGATACAATGTTTTTTGCGTTTCCGGATGGCGGTACAGCAACCGGCTGATGACTTCGCCTTTGGCCAGGGTTTTGGAAACGATTTCGTGAACGTCTTCGGCTTTCACATGCTGATAAAAATACTTATCCGGATGGATGACCATCATGGGTCCTTTTTCGCAGAATCCCAGACAGCCGGTGGCAAGAACATCCATATGCATGAGGACATCCACATCCATGTTTTGCTTTTTTAATTCAGCCTCGAGGGCCTCTTTGACCTTGAGACTGCCGGACGCACGACAACCGGTGCCGGCGCAAATCGTGACAAATTTTTTCTTCGGACCGTAATATTTTGCCAAATTGTCATAAATCTGGAGGGCTTGAGTATCAGGATTATCGTTCATTGCTGCACCCCCTCTTCGTTGATCTTTTTAATGATTTTATCCACCTTGTTCATGGTCACCTGACCATGGTAGTCGGTATTGATGACGACGACGGGTCCCAGTGCGCAGGCGCCCACGCAGTTAACCGTTTCGAGTGAGAACTTCCCATCGGACGTCGTTTCACCCGGTTTGATGCCCAGCGTTCGTTCAAATTTGTCCTGCAGGGCTGCCGCACCCCGGACGTGGCAGGCCGTTCCCTTGCAAACCTTGACGACATGTTTTCCACGCGGTTTCAAACTGAAGGCGGTATAAAATGTCGCCGCTTCATACACCCGGCTCATCGGCACATTCATGGCACTGGCCGCTGTCTTCAAGGCGTCCTTCGGAAGATAATTGAAGACTTCCTGAATATCCTGCAACACGGCAATCAGCGCACTTTTATCACTTTTGTGCTTTTTGATGATTTGCTTTGTTTTTTTCTTAATTTCACTGACGTTTGTCATGCTTTTTTCACCTCGGTATTCTTTAGGGGGGGTAAAGCCCCGTTATTCATTGCCGGTTTAGAGAAATTTGGCTTTTTCCACAAGTTTCTTAAACTCGATTGCTACTTTTTCCTGGATCATATCGATTTCATCCGGGGACAGGTGACGGAAACGGCCCTGAGGCTTGAAATAATCTTTGATCGGTTTGAGTTTTTTCGGCATGTCCGGAGACATGCGATAGTGGCCGTTTTCCACTTCAAACAGCGGGAAAACACCCGTCTCCACGGCCATGCGGCCCATGGATACCGCCGTCTGCGACGGGGCGCGCCAACCGGTCGGGCAAACTGAGAAGCAGTGAATATAAGAGGGTCCCTTGATGCTTTTGGCCTTTTCCATCTTACGGATGAAATCGAGCGGGTAGCTTGGGCAAACCGTGGCCACATAGGGAATTTCGTGAGCAACCATAATTTCCGGCATATTCTTTTTCCAGGTTTTCTGCCCCATGCTGACTTTGCCCGCCGGAGCGGTTGTCGTGGATGCGCCCATCGGTGTAGCGCTGGAGCGTTGAATACCCGTATTCATGTAAGCTTCGTTGTCAAAACAGACATAAATCATATCGTGGCCGCGTTCCATGGCGCCGGAAAGCGCCTGAAAACCGATGTCCATCGTGGCGCCATCGCCGCCCATGCCGACAACTTTTACATAGCGGTCGTCAATCTTGCCTTTTTTACGCAGCGCTTTGAGGCCGGCTTCAATGCCGGAAGCGACGGAGGCCGCGTTTTCAAACGCCACGTGAATCCAGGGCACTTGCCACGCGGTTGTGGGAAACATGCTGGAAACAATTTCCATACAGCCGGTCGCGGAAGCGATGACCGTGTTTTCGCCCAGCGCCTTGGCCATCAGCCGCACAGCCAATACTTCAGCACAGCCGGAACAGGCGCGGTGGCCGGATGAAAGTAATTCCTGCTTGTTAATCAGCCTCGGGGCAAATAAATCAAAATTTTCAACAATGTTCATTATTCTCTTACCCCCCAGAATTCATAGGTATCAGCCGCTTTGTTGTCTTTGTCCGAAAGCACTTGTTCGAACATGCCGACAAACTCTTTGACCTGCACATCGCGCCCGCCCAGACCGATAATATAATTGTAAATCAGTGGACGCAGGGTTTCGGCATACATGGCTGACTTGATTTCTGAAAAAACAGGTCCGCCGGGACCGCCGAATGAAACCGCGCGATCGGTGACAATCAGTTTCTTCGTATTTTTAATGACGGCCTTAATTTCGTCAAACGGGAACGGTCTCCAGAGTCTCAGCTTGACCAGACCTGCCTTAACGCCTTTAACGCGCAGCTCATCGATGGCTATTTGAGCGGTTTCACCCATGGAGCCCATGGTCAGCATCAGAATATCGGCATCTTCCGTCCGATAGGTTTCCACCAGCTTGTAGGGACGGCCGAATTTCCTGCCCCATTCATCAAAGACCTGCTGAACGATTTTTTTGGAATTTTTGACGGCTTCGTCCTTGGCCTTCATGATTTCCGTAAAGTAATCGGACATGGCGAAGGCGCCCATCGTGACCGGTTTGGCCGGATGCAGCGTGGCATGGGGTACAAAAGGCGGCAGGAACTCGTTGACTTCCTCCTGCGTCGGCATTTCAAAAGGTTCCACCATATGCGTTAACTGAAAACCATCAATATTAATATTGACCGGCAACATGACATCTTTGTGCTCGGCGATTTTGAAGGCAATGATGGACATATCAATCGATTCCTGTCCGTTTTCCACAAAAATCGAGATCCAGCCGGAATCGCGCTGGGGCATAATGTCGGAATGATCGTTTAAAATATTCAGGGGACCGGAGACCGCCCGGTTGGCGATTGCCATGGTGATCGGCAGACGCATGGCCGAAGCAATCGGCAGCAATTCATGCATATACATCAATCCCTGCGAACTGGTCGCCGTGTAGGAACGGGCGCCCGTGCCGGATGCGCCAATGACCGCGCTCATGGCCGAGTGTTCGGATTCCACCGTCACAAATTCCGCATCAATTTTGCCGTCTGCGACGAGATCGGACAGATGTTCCGCGATGTGTGACTGAGGGGTGATGGGATAAACGGCTGCCATGTCGATATTGCAAAGTCCGACGGCTTCCGCAACGGCAACTGCCACTTCCATACCTATGCGTTTGCCCATTTTATCCCTCCTCAATCATCTTGATTGCGCGGGGCCAGCACTCGTGCGAGCAGATGCCGCAGCCCTTGCAATAATCCATGTTTGCCACAAAAAATCCGTCTTCACTCTGCTGAACGCAACCTTCGGGGCAAAAAACGTAACAGATGCCGCACTTGATGCATTTCGTGTTGTTCCAAACCGGTCGTTGCGACCGCCAGCTTCCCGTATGGTACTCGCTGGCGCTGCCCGGCTCGGACACAACACAGCCAATGGGAAGTTCCCGCCATGTTTTTAATGTCATACTTACCTCTTAATTGATTATTTTGATTTCGTCGTAAGCCCGTTTCATCGCGTTGAGATTCTTCTGGGCGATTCTGCCGAACCGGTGTTCGATGGCATCCTTCATCGCGCCAAGTTCCATAACGCCTGAAACTTTGAGCAGCGCGCCGATCATGGTCGTGTTGGCAATGGGGACACCCATTTCCTTGCGGGCGATGCCGGTGCCGTCCACCGTAGCGACTGCGCCCTGGAAGTTCAACTCCTTGCGAATCTCTTCGGGTGTTTTAGGTGTGTTGACGATTAATTTTCCACTGGGTTTTAATCCGTCGGTTACGTTGACCAGACCGATTAGACTGGAGTCGAGTACCAGTACGACATCGGGTTCGTAAATACCCGAACGGACGTTAATTTTTTTGTCATCAATGCGGGTAAACGCCGCAACGGGCGCCCCTCTTCTTTCCGGGCCGAAACTGGGAAATCCCTGAGCATATTTTCCTGCGGCAATTGCCGCAACTGCCAGCAATTCCACAGAAGTTACCGCTCCCTGACCGCCCCGGCCATGCCATCTGACTTCTATCATTTGCCTATTTCTCCTTCATAAACTGTTACACAAAATGACCATCTTCCATAATATAGATGGTATATTGAGTCAATATCTTTTCTTGGTTTCATCATTTGATTGATATTACGAGGGGATGCGCCACTTGAGCTGTTCGGATTGGTAAAGATCGTTGCCCAGGCAGTCGTTGATGACCACGATCGGCAGATCAACGACGGTCAGTTTGCGGATGGCTTCCGGTCCCAGGTCTTCATAGGCGACCAGTTCCATTTTTTTAACACATTGTGCACTCAGTGCGGCGATGCCGCCGATCGCGCCGAAATACACCGCTTTGTATTGCCGGATTGCTTCCACGACTTGGGGCGAACGGTTGCCTTTACCGATCATTCCTCTCAGACCGTGTATGATTAATTCTGGTGTGAAAGCATCCATCCGGTAGCTGGTGGTAGGCCCGATGGACCCGATGACTTTGCCCGGTGGCGTGGGCGAGGGAGCGGCATAGAAAATCGTTGCAGTCGATAAATCGATCGGCAGGGGAAGACGTTTGGCCAGCGCTTCAGATAAACGGCGGTGAGCGGCGTCCCTGGCCGTGTAAATGTCGCCGCTCAACAAAACCATATCGCCCGCTCGCAATGAGGCAATCACTTCTTCAGTCAGAGGCATGTGAATTTTTCGTGCATCCATTTTCAACTTTTCCTGTTTTGATACTACTGTATTTCTTCGTAATTCTCCGCGGTGCGTGTCCCCCGCCGGCGGGGGATTAAGGGGGTGGTGATGATCCAAGTTAAGAACTGTTAATATTCCTTTAACCACCTCCGTCACTTCGTGACACCTCCGCCAGCGGAGGACAATTAAATGATTGTCTCCTTGTGCCGGGCCACGTGGCACTGGATATTAACGGCAACCGGCAGCGACGCAATGTGGCAGGGCATCATCTCGGCTTGGACAGCCAGTGTTGTCACCCTGCCGCCCAGGCCAGCGGGGCCGATTCCCAGGGTATTAATTTTTTCGTAAAGCTCGTTTTCCATTTGTTCCAAACGACTATCCGATTCATTCTTTTTGCCTACCGGTCTCAAAAGGGCTTTTTTGGCTAGAATACAAGCCTGCTCCAGCGATCCGCCAATGCCGATGCCCACGATAATCGGCGGGCAGGGATTGGCTCCCGCTCTTTCCACGGTTTCCATGACAAACTTCTTAATGCCGTCGATTCCCGCCGCCGGAATCAGCATTGTAGCCGCGCTCATATTTTCACTACCGCCGCCTTTGGGCATGGCGATGATTTTTAATTGATTGCCGGGCACGATATCCATGTGGATAATAGCGGGCGTATTATCTCCCGTATTTTTTCTCGTCAGCGGATCACATACAGACTTTCGCAGGAAGCCTTCTTCATAAGCCTGCCTCACGCCTTCGTGAATGGCTTCCCGCAAGTCGCCGCCGACAATGCGGACATCCTGCCCTATTTCAACAAACAATACCGCCAGCCCCGTATCCTGACAGATCGGCATAGAATCCCGGCAGGCAATATCGGCGTTCTGGAGAATTTTTGCGAGCACCTCCCTGCCGATGGGCGATTCTTCCCGGGCCTGCGCGCCCTGCAGGGCGGAAACTACATCCGCGCCCAGCGCAGTATTGGCTTGAATAAACAGCTTCTTGACGGTTACTGTGACGCGCTTGGCATTGATCCGCCGCAAAGTATTTCTTTTTTTATTCTCGATATTCATAAGATTGAAAGTCTCATCATAATACAAGCAACATTGTCATTCCCCGGCTGGATCAGGGAATCCAGGAGAGCATGATACGACTAAATATCCGCTTGTTCCCAAGTCTTCGTATGTGCTCACTCGTAGTGCTAAATAAACAGACAACTTAATCCCGTCGCCTTAGCTGCAATTGTAAACAACCGCTTATCGGAGGTCACAAACTGATCTGCGTTACTTTCAATAGCTGATGAAAGCTGAATCGCATCAAGGGTTTTCATCCCGTGTTTTTCAATGATGCTGATTGCATATTTTTCAATTTGTTGATTGAAGGAAACGACATTAAAATATTTCAATTCGGACCTGAACGCTTTCAAAGCATTGGCGTATGCTTTTTCCGCAATAGATTTTTCAAAAAGCCGACGTGTTAGTGCTGAAGAGAGTTCGATTTGTGTGATGGAAGAAACGTATAAGCTATCGGACGATACGAATATGTCATCTACTTCGACGGACCCTGGTTCTTGTATGTATCGCTTAACGAGAGAGGAGGTATCAAAAAAGGACTTCATTCTTCATATCGCGCCCTGATAATTGTTTCAGAGACCGGCTCTCCTTTTATTTTTACCTTTTTGATGCGACGCTGCCAAGGCTTGTCTTTTACAATAATGTCCACCTCGGCCCTTATCATAGGAAGCTTTTTATCTTTTATTTTAATAACGCCATTTTCATAAATGCCATGTAATATCATCACAACCTCTCTTATGCACTCTTGAAATGTATAATATCACATGTCCCGCCGGAATTCCAACGACTTGGAAATCGTCATCTTATCCACATATTTCAAATCGCCGCCCATGGGTACGCCCATGGCGATGCGGGTGATTTGAATATTTGCGTCTTTGAACATCCGTGTAATCAGCAACGCCGTGGCTTCGCCGTGTACGTTGGGATTGGTGGCCAGAATCAATTCTGTTATTTGGCCTTCATTGATTCGTTTCGATAACTCACCCAGGCGCAGATTTTCCGGTCCGATGCCGTCGAGCGGCGCCAGCGCACCGTGCAACACATGATACATGCCATGGAAAAAGCCGCTTTCTTCAATGGCCGCCAGTGCGTCCGGTTCTTCGACCACGCAGATCACATGTTGATCGCGTGCCGGATTGGCGCAGATATGGCAGACCTCTTCTTCCGTCGGATTAAGGCAAATCCGGCAGAGCCGGATTTTCCGTTTCACTTCAACCAGACTTTCCGCCAGTTTTTCCACATCGTCGGGGGTGGCGCGCAGAATATAATTGGCCAGCCGCGCCGCTGTCTTTTCACCGATTCCCGGAAGTTTGGCCAGCTCTTCAATCAAGCGTTTAATAGGTTGTGCGTAAGATTTCATGGGGCGCCTTACATGCCCATACCGGGAATGCTTAGTCCACCCGTGATCTTCCCCATTTCCGCGGAGGCCATTTCTTGCGACTTGCGGATGCCTTCGTTGACCGCGGCGACAATCAAGTCCTGCAGCATTTCAATGTCTTCAGGATTAACGACTTCTTTTTCGATTTTCAGAGAAACGACTTCAAACTTTCCATTCACGATCACGCGAACCATACCGCCGCCTGCCTGCGCTTCGATGGTTTTATTCTCCAGTTCCTGCTGGAGCTTGCCAATTTTTTCCTGCATCTTTTTGGCCTGTTTCATGATGTTGTTGATGTTATTCACTTTGTTATCCCCCTATTTTTATCAGTAATTAGTTTAATGTCGATTAATTCCGCGCCTTCAAACTGGGCCAGTACTTTCTGGAAAACTGGAGAGTTCATGGCTTCACGCTTGATGTCGTTCAGGTTATTTGCTTTGGCGCTGCGTGCGCTGACACTCACGCCATTTGTTTTTGGCGTTTCGATGGTTTGAATCTTTAAGGAAACTTTCTGCCCATAATAAATCCCCGCGATTCTCTCCAGTTCCTCTTTTTGCGGTGACTGGGTGATGTCGTCGAGAAAAAGAAAGTTACCGGGAACACCCAGCGTCAAACAACCGCTTTCCATACCGAGAATTTCGACTGCGTTCATTTTTGCACTCAGTCGCGGATTTTCACTTTTAATGAATGTTTTCAAGTCAGCCGTTTTTGCAGGTTTGGCCGTTGGACGATCCTCTGTCCGGGCGGAAGCCGCCTCTTGCCGGGGGATGGAGGACGATGGCGAAACGCCCACTGCCTGCGCAGGCCCGTCAATTGGTTTTGTCATCACCGGTTCAACGTAAACGTTGCTGCGACGGGGTGGTGCGCCATTTTGAAGTTTTTGCTCCAGCGCCTCGAGCGTTGCCATGATTTCGCCCACCGGCATGACCGGCTGCAGATAGGCCATCCGCACCAGGATGGTTTCGATTTTCATCCGCACTTCCTGGCTGCGGCGCAGGCTGTCGGCCTCATTAAGCAGAATGTCCAGATAACGCTGTAATGTTTCGCGGGAAACATTTTGCGTTTGAGTTTTAAGTTTTGCCACTTGCTCCGGTGCAATATCAAAAGCAGAACTGCTGTCCGCAGCGATTTTAACCAGGAGCAAATTGCGGAAATGTTTCAAGAGCATGGAATAGAAATGCTTCATGTCGATGCCGGCCAGATAGGCTTCGGCCAGGATCGTCAGGCAGCTGCCTGCGTCATGCGCCAGAACGGCTTCGGAGAGACGATAAAGATACTTGCGATCGGCCAGCCCTAGAATGTCTTCGACATCCTCGTCGGAAATGGTCAAGCCCGCATACGAAATGACCTGATCGAAAATGCTTTGAGCGTCGCGCATGCTGCCGTCGCCCGCTTCGGCAACCCAGGAAAGTGCGGTGGGACTGATCGCAATGCCCTCCGCTTCGGAAACCTTGCCTAAATTGACTGCAATCTCGCTTTGCGAAATACGGCGGAAATCGTAACACTGGCAGCGCGACAGAATGGTAGCCGGTACTTTGTGATTTTCGGTTGTGGCAAAAATAAAGACCACATGCCCGGGCGGTTCTTCGAGTGTTTTTAAAAGCGCGTTGAACGCTTCGCGAGTCAGCATGTGGACTTCATCGATGATGTAGATTTTATATTTGGAGGCGGCCGGCGCGAATTTGACGTTTTCCCGAAGTTCTCGGATTTCGTCGATGCCGCGGTTGGATGCGCCGTCGATTTCGCGGACATCCATCGAATTTCCATCCGTGATTTCTTTGCAGTTTGGGCATACGTTACAGGGTGTGGCGGTCGGGCCTTTTTCACAGTTGAGCGATTTGGCCAGGATTCGGGCCACGGATGTTTTGCCAACGCCTCTCGGGCCGGCAAAAAGAAAGGCGTGCCCGATGCGACCCTGTCCAATGGCGTTTCTCAAGGTGCGCACCACAGGTTCCTGACCTGCGACGTCGTCAAAGGTTTGCGGACGGAATTTTCGTGCTAAAACCAGGTATTCCAAATGAACCTCTCTGAATTCAGAAGTCAGGAGTCAGAATTTAGAATAATAAACTTGGGAGAAGACATGCGCGAATTTCCGGGCGTGGCAAAAATCCCACCCATTCGTGCTTACTCTTTTCCCCTTGTTTCACAGGCCGTTCTGTCTTCTGAATTCTGTCCTCTGTCTCCTAAGGAGTTACGATAAATGGTGACCGGGTTTACCGCAACACACGATGGGATTTGCTGCCGCTGCTTCCTTCCGGACCTGACGGGGTTCACAAGCCTTCGTTGTACGGGACCCGGCCATATTTCTGCCTGACCAGAGACTCTTAATGGATAAATCGACAGGAATCAACCCAAATTTTGAGATCGCCTGAGCAGGCGATCTGACTCTACAACTGGCGGAGAGTGGGGGATTCGCCCAGCATTCGCTGGGTGTCGGGCCGCGCCCTCCAAACCCTGTTACTTACATGACACTCAGAACTGGCGGAGAGTGGGGGATTCGAACCCCCGTGGGAGCTTGTGACCCCCAAATCGATTTCGAGTCGATCCCGTTACGACCACTTCGGTAACTCTCCGATTATGTTATGATCATTTTTTCGATAGGGACGTTGGCATTCAACGTCCCTATTGTTATTATCTGGCGGAGAGAGCGGGATTCGAACCCGCGGTACACCTTTGTGGGCATACACACGATTTCCAGTCGTGCTCCTTCGGCCACTCAGACATCTCTCCGCGCTTATTTAATTGTCGAATCGGCTCTTATCCTCTTTTCCTTAAAAAATCTACTCAAAATTTCTCCGCATTCTTTCTGTAATATCCCTTCTGTGACATCCACCTGATGATTCAGACGGTTATCGTTCAAAATATGATAGAGGGAAAAAACAGCGCCGGCCTTCGGATCTCTTGCGCCGAAAATGACCCGTGCAAGTCTAGCCTGGAGAATCGCGCCGGCGCACATCACGCAGGGTTCCAGGGTAACAAACAGCTCTGCGCCGGCCAGACGGTAATTATCGATTTTCTGACAGGCTTTGCGGATAGTCAGTATTTCCGCGTGGGCGGAAGCATCGTTGCCGGCAATAGGAGCATTATGTGCCTGTGCCAGGATTTGGCCATTCTGCACCAGCACCGCACCAATCGGCACTTCGTTTTGATCGAAAGCTTTCCTGGCCTCGTCAAGCGCGATAGTCATAAAGTCAATATCTGTCAGCATCCGGGGGCTCTACTTGGGTTAGCGTTGCCTTTTGGTTATCATATTGTTGATTTTGAAGCAAATGCCGTATATGATTCTTTTAAGTGAGATCATGATGGATTCAAAAAAAATATTCCTGGTGCCGGTCATCATATCTATTATCGGGCATGCTGCGCTGATTACAGCCAGCAGCATGGTGGATTTACGCGATAACGTGAAAGCTGCGGAAATTTTTACGGTGCAGATCACACAGCCCCAGGAGATCGTTTCGCCGAAAAACGAGAATGAACCCGCGCAGGATAAATTTCCGAAGCAAGGCGAAGATGCAAAACCGCTGCCGGAAGGCGGACGGGAAGATACCGTGGATATCAGTTCTTCCGACGTTAAATATGCGGCTTATTTGGCGGGAGTGAAAAAAAAGATCTTGCGTCTCTGGACTTATCCGGTGGCTGCGTATGAAAAAAGTGAAGAAGGGGTGGTGGTGATCAGAATATCGATTGACGACAACGGCACTCTGGCTCAGGCCGCGCTGATGACGTCTTCCGGTTTTGTGAATCTTGACGCCAGCACGCTGAACATTATCCGGGCCGCCGCGCCTTTCTCGCCGTTGCCGGGGCAATATCAGCTGTCTCGCTTGCACATCATCGCTTCTTTCCGTTATCGCATAAAGGATTGAGAAGCCATCGTCATTTCACTAATTTAAAAAAGGATGATCGTATTATGACAGAAAAAGAAGTGTTGCCCGTAAAAACAAAATCAAAATTCAGAGAATATGTTGAAGCGATCCTGACCGCGATCCTGATCGCCGCCTTTATCATCTCCTTTGTAGTCCAGGCGTTTAAAATACCGTCCGGCTCGATGATCCCGACCTTGCTGGTCGGCGATCATCTTTTTGTCAACAAATTCATTTATGGTGTAAAAATTCCGTTCTTCAGGAAGACCATCATCCCGATTACCGATCCGAAAAGAGGCGACGTTATTGTTTTTATTTACCCGCAGGACCGGTCCAAAGATTTTATCAAGCGCGTGATCGGCACCGCAGGTGACAGGATTGAAATGAAGAATAAAAAACTCTTCATCAATGATCAGGCATATGCGGATCCTTTCGGCGTTTATGACGATCCGGTGATTTATCCGGGTGACGTGCAGCCGCGAGATAATTTCGGGCCGGTGGTCGTTCCCGCAAACTCCCTTTTTGTCATGGGCGACAATCGCGATCATAGCCTCGACAGCCGTTTCTGGGGCTTTGTCGATTTGAAGGACGTTCAAGGTAAAGCTTTTATCCTTTACTGGTCATGGAATGCGGAAGAAACGAATGTGCGCTGGGAGCGCCTGGCCAAGTTGATTAAATAGTATCTGAAAAAGCAATCCGGCTGAAAATTTATTTCAGCCGGATTGCTTAACGGATTGCTTTTCGATTGTATGATTGATTCAGATGATCGATCTTTCCAGCAGTTCCCGGATTGCTTTTTTGCCGTTTTCTTCCAGGAACCGCGTGCCACCGCCGGCAAAATGCGTATGCGTGATGAGGGGTTCATCGCCTTTTTTGCGTTCAACCCAATTGAGCTTATTCCAGGTGAACCAGGCATTTTTCTTCTGATCAAACACGGAGAGCGGCTTGTTGCAGATTTTGCTGAACTCCGCACCCCAGCCGGTGCCGCCCTTGACGGTATTATCCGGCAGGATTTCGCCGACAATAAAGACTTCCTGGCCGTTGTTGATCTGATACCAGATGGTTTGCAGGATTTTACGGAAGGTCGTGTTATCCGTGTAGCGACGGTTCATCAGGCGTGAAATATATTCCAGCGAGACATCCCCGTTTTTCAGTTCTTCGTGCGTCAGCACACGCAGCCCCCTGTGACGAACAATGGTATGTCCTTCGAAAGTAAAGTTTACTTCCTCAACGCCCAGGCTCTCGGCGTTGGCGCCGAACTCAGCTTCCGCGCCCTGCGCGCCGCCGCTGAATAAAATACAATCCTCTTTTTTCATTTTTATTCCTCTCCTTAATTTCTTCTATTGATGAGTTAACCAGAAAATCTAACGATGTGAAAAACAACGATTAGGACGTCCCAAGTGTGGATGCAGGTTGTCTTATAAACGGTTATCTGTCAAGGAGAATATTGTCCGTGGAGAATATTGTCCGCAGCCATATTGCCATGTTATCGTCAATGAGATATACAGCCATCATGTGTAAAGATGCCGCCAAAATCAAGAATCGTCTGAGCCGCAAGCTGCTGGCCTGGTATAAGCGCCATCAGCGAGCGCTTCCGTGGCGGGAAACAAGCGATCCCTACCGCATCTGGATTTCGGAAATCATGCTTCAGCAAACGCAGGTGGATACGGTCATTCCCTACTACGATCGTTTTTTGAAAACGTACCCGGATGTTTATTCGCTTGCCCGTTCTCCCTTGCAGGATGTTCTCAAGGTCTGGGAGAATCTGGGTTATTATTCACGGGCCAGAAATATTCATGCCGCCGCGCGAATGATTGTTGACCGTTACGATGGCCGGATCCCCGATACACCCGAAGCCATCAAGACGATCCCCGGAATTGGCGATTACACCGTAGGAGCCATTTTGAGCATCGCCTATGGACAGGCGCTTCCCGCTGTTGATGGCAATGTCAGCCGTATTATCAGCCGTGTGCTGGCCATCCGCCAGCCGGTGGATGAACCCCAGGAACAAAAGAAATTACGGGATCTGGCTTCGGCGCTGGTCCCTGCCAAAAATCCCGGCGATTTTAATCAGGCGCTGATGGATCTGGGGGCAACCATTTGCAAGCCGAAAAGTCCCACTTGTCCGGGGTGCCCCATTGCATCTATTTGCCGCGCGCGCCTTCTTGATTTACAAAATATTCTGCCGATAAAGAGGAAGGCTCCCGCCGTTCCCCGAAGGCTCGCGTCAGCTGCTGTTATCCGTAATCAGAAAGGCCACTTGCTTCTGGTGCGGCGGCCTGCCATAGGCCTGCTCGCATCTTTGTGGAAACTGCCCGGCGACTTTGTGGAGACTGGCAAAAACATGAAAAGCAGTTTACGGCATAGTGTAAAAAAGGAACTGGGCATCAACATTCGTGTGGGCAAGGAGGTGGCTTGTGTGAATCATGCCTACACCCATTTCCGCCTGACACTCCACGCCTATGAAGCTGTTTTATGGAAAGGCGAACCGGAAGCGATTGGCTGCGGGGATCGACGATGGGCATCACCCGCGGATTTGATGAAACTGCCTATGTCCAAGATTGACCGGATGGTTATCGGAAAATAATATCCAAGAAGTTACTTTCCACTCATATCAGGAGGTATTTAGATTGAAAAATGACATCACCACACTCAACGAATTTGAAGGAGCAAACCTGCTCAGACAATCAGGAATTCCGGTCACGGAAGGCGTTCTGGCCCATGATGAATCCGAAGCTGAAAAGGCGGCAGGAAAACTGGGTTTTCCGGTCGTCCTGAAGATTTGCTCTGAAGCTGTTCCGCACAAAACAGAAAGGGGCGGCGTTGTTATCAATATCAGGGATGCAGCATCGCTTTCCAAAGCGGTTCGGGAAATGAAAAAAAACTTTTCCGATATTCCCCATGCGCTGCTCGTCCAGAAAATGGCGAAGCCCGGAACGGAATTAATTCTGGGGGCCAGGCGGGATCCTGTTTTCGGCCCCATTGTGCTGGTGGGCATTGGCGGCATTTTTACCGAAGTTTTCCGCGATTCGGCAATCGACCTTGCCCCCGTGGATGAAAAGGGCGCACTGGCGATGGTCCGGCGGCTCAAAGGTATTTCCCTACTGACGGGCTTCCGCGGTCAGGATCCTCTGGATCTCGGCGCGATAGCGAAGGCCGTTTCCGCACTTTCTGGTCTCATCAGCAGCCGGCCGGATATATCAGAAATTGACGTAAACCCTCTCATTGCTTATCCGGATGGCGTCATAGCCGTTGACGCGCTGGTTCGGCTTGCCGGAAGTCCCGCCGCATATTCACGAAAACACATGGATCCGAAGACAGTGGCGCCTTTCTTCAATCCCTCCTCCATGGCCGTGATCGGCGCGTCCAGAAGCCCCGGAAAAGGGGGCAACATTATATTGCGCAATTTGCTCAAAGCCGGGTTTAAGGGCGCTCTTCATCCGATTAATCCCACCGTCAAGGAAATCCTCGGGCTTCGGGCCTATCCGAGAGTCCGTGATGTGCCCGGGCCTGTCGATCTGGCGATGATCGTCATCCCCAAAACCGCCGTTCCAGAGGCGCTTTCAGACTGCGCGGCAAAGGGGGTCACCAACATTATTCTGAGTACGGGCGGCTACTCAGACATGGGCGAAGCAGGGGCGAAAGAGCAGAAAGTCATTATCGATCAGGGAACAAGGGCCGGCATCCGGATTATGGGCCCGAACAGCATCGGCACGCTCAATCCGCGGGCGGGCATGGCCACGTCGATTGTCGGCCTTGACCCGATCATGACGGGCGGCGTGTCCATCATCGGACAGTCCGGTGTTTTTTCTTCGGGATGGGCGCGCTGGATAGAAGACACCAAACCCTTCGGGCTGGCCAAGGTAGCCTGCATCGGCAACAAAGGCGACATCAACGAAAGCGACCTTCTGGAATTTCTGGCGGATGACGCCGAAACCGGCACGATCGGCATGTATCTGGAAGGCGTCATTGACGGGAAACGGTTTGTGAAAGCCGCTTCTGCTGCCGCGAGGAAAAAACCCGTTGTCGTCATGAAGGCCGGCCGAAGCCAAGCCGGTGCGGCAGCCGTTGCTTCGCATACCGGGTCGCTTGCCGGATCGGACGCGGTCTTTGACGCGGTCTGTAGCAGGACGGGACTTGTCCGCGTCAATAACTCCGAAGCCTTCTTCGATACCCTGGCAGCGTTTGAAAAGCTTCCGCTGCCGAGGGGAAACCGCATGGGCGTGCTTTCCATTACGGGCATGGGCTGCGTTGCGGCAACAGACGCCGCCGAGGAATTCGGGATTGTTCTGCCCGCGCTTAAACCCGCGACACTCAAACAACTGGCGGAGGTAATTCCGCCCTGGGCGCCGGTGCGCAATCCCATTGACACTTGGTCGGCCATTGAGCAGCATGGATCGAAAAAAGCGTCGAGCCATATCGCTTCGAGCCTTTTGGATCAGAAGGATGTGGATGCCCTCCTGATCACGTTCGTCCTCATGCCGGAAAGCGTGTTTGACATTGCCGAAGCTTTTGCCGACATCTTCAGCCGTCATCCGGACAAACCCGTCTATGCCAGTTATTACGGCGGGACGGCCAGAGAGATCAGCCACATTCACGAGGGGTTTGCGAAACTTCATGTGCCGTGCTACCCGACGCCGGAGCGCGCAATGTTCGCTTTTGCCCGCATGGTCCAATACGCCCGGTTTCGCGGGCTGATCCGAGGCTGAGGTTCAGCGAAGCAACTTCGCATATCATCCTCCATGATTGTGCTTGATGAAGAACGCAATCATGGAGGCAGCATATAAAGGGTGTCTATAAATCATGCTTCCACGAGGCGGCAACATCGACGAAAACACAAAACTTCAAATCATTATCAATGATTTTGTTTCCTTAATAATTGTGGTAGGGCTTTATCGAAATTGTCGGGAGGATGTGAGGGGGCGGGGCGACAGAGACATGCTTGAAATATTGTGGTGCTTAGCGAACCGCGGTCATAAAATCCGCACGATGCTGTTTAAAGGATGGTTAAGGTATTGGCAAACCTGTCGCAGACGATTTTATTCTCCCTGTTCCTGAAGCCATTCCACCGCCCGGCGGACCAGCTCCGGCGAGCTTTTGATGCCCAGCTTGACTTTTATTTTTTCCCGGTAGGTCCCGACGGTTTTGATGCTGACATGAAGTTTGTCGCCGATTTCCTTCCGGCCTGTTCCTTTGCCGATGAGCGTGAACACTTCCAGCTCCCGGTCCGAAAGGGTATCGATGGGATTTTGAGGAGACGCCGCCGGCTTCCCCGTCATCATGCCGAGGAAAGATTCGACAATCGATTCACTGAAAAACATTTTTCCCGCAAGAACGTTACGGATTGCCACAATGACCTTATCGGTCATCTCCTGCTTCATAATGTATCCCCTGGCTCCCGCCCGGAGGACCCGCTCCGCGTAAATGGATTCATCATGCATGGAAAGGACGAGAATCGGGAGATCGGGAAGATGTTCATGAACGTCCTTGATCAGATCCAGGCCACTGACGCCCTTCAGTGTGAGATCCACAATCATCATATCCGGTCGCGCCTTAACGAAAATCTTCCTCGCTTCGATGACGTCTTCGGCCTCCCCGCAGATCTCCATGTCCTTTTCCTCATTGATGAGCTGGGCAAGCCCCTTGCGGAAGATGGGGTGATCCTCCACGATCATTACTTTTGCTTTACGAGACATTGGATCGTTGTGCCTCCTTTTGAATTTTTCTGGACTTCCAGCTCCCCGCCGATCATCCTGGCGCGATAACTCATGATACTGAGTCCCAAACCTTTTTTCTTGCCCTTTGTTGTGGAAATGCCCATCCCGTCATCGACGATGGACAGGCGGATGATATTGTCTTGCGACACCATGCGGATCTCGATTGACGTGGCTTTGCCATGTCGAATGGCGTTGTTTACGGATTCCTGGATGATGTGATACAGATGCGCGGCGGTCGTATTATCTTTAATCGACACCGTTTTCCCCATGAACACTTTGCACGATACGCCGAAAATGCTCTTCACATGGGCGGCAAATTCGCGGATAGACGGTGCCAGGGTATTATCATCAAGATAGATCGGGCACAACCCGCGCGCGAGGGTTCTCGTCTTGGTGATGGCGCCCCGGATCAGTTTAACAATTTCACCGGAAATATCGGTTTCCGGCAAGTCCAGCGCACGTAAACGTTTTGCCAGCAGCAGGCTCATGGCTTCGATTCCGATGAGGTGCTGTTGCAAATCATCGTGAAGGTCCTGGCCGATTTGCTGCCTTTCCCGCTCGCTGATGGCGAGGATTTCGTTTTCCAGGCGCTTTTGCTCCGTCACATCGGCAAAAACAGAGATGATGCATGTTTCTCCGCCCAGCTCGATGACATCGGCGGAATAAATTCCCATCCGGGTTTCCCCTGATTTTGGCTGGAAAAAAACTTCTTCGCTTTGCAGTCCTCCCCGCTCCAGCAGTTTGTCGATCAGTCCGCGGCGATACTCCTCGGAGGGCCAGACATTGAGTTCAACGGACGTATGGTCAATGGTTTCCTCACGAGTACGGCCGGTGATGCGCAGGAAGGTGTCGTTGACGTCAATAAACCGCCCGTCTTCCATGGTACTGATTGTCATGGCATCGGGACTGGATCGGAAAGCCTTGGCAAATTTTTCTTCAGAATGACGGATAGCCTCCTCGGCTTTTTTCCTGTCCGTGATGTCCGTAAAGATGGCGAAGGTGCCCTCATATTGGCCTTTGAGGCCGTAAAGCGGTTTTGGCGAAACGATGGTAAAGATGATCTCTCCATCTTTTTTCCGCCAGGCCACTTCGTAGGGGCTGTACAGATCCTGACGGCGCGTGAGATGATCCAGCCAGACTTTCCGGTAGTCTTTCTCAATAAGGTCAATAACCGAGCGGCCGATCAACTCCTCACGCGGGTAGCCGATCATCTGACACATCCGGTTATTCACGTAGGTGACCAGTCCGTGTTGGTCCTGGACGCCGAGGCCGTCGTTCATGGTTTCGACAAGAAGACGGTACTTCTCTTCGCTGGTCCGGAGGGCTTCCTCGGCATTGATTCGTTCCGTGATGTCCAGAAGGGAGGCAACACTCTGGTTGGTGCCGGGAATGACAGCCACGGTCAGATAGCAATAGCGGACATCACCTTGCCGGTTAAGGACGCGGGCTTCGTAATTCCGGGGCGCCAATGTAGGATCGTTGCGTCTCCGGTAGTGGTAATTCACCATATCGTCCAGGTCTTCGCTGTAAATGAAATCCGTCCAGCTTCGTTTGCCCTCGACCTCTTCGCGGGAAATGCCGGTCAGTTTCTCATATTCCGTATTGACCATGGTGATGGTCGTATCCGGATCGATGACGATCGTTGCCGCGCCCGTATTTTCAAAAATCGTCCGGTATTGCCGTTCAGAATGCTGGAGATTTTCCTCCGTCTTTTTCCAAAGCTCCTCGGCGACTTCCAGTTCAAGGATCCGTTCACGAAGAAGGGCCATCTCGTTTTGAAGTTTTTCGATCTTGATATGCTCGCTCATGT
>CAYVFA010000011.1:23415-27525 GCA_964450075.1 uncultured Smithella sp. | reverse complement strand
TCCGGTCCTTTCTTTTGCTCTGTCTTGCCGCTTGAAAAACCCAGGATAAGCAGGATTCCTAAAAACAAGCTGATTGCCAAAACAGAAAATAATCGTTTTCTCATGGTCTCACCTCGTCCATAAGATAATGAGTGTCTTCCATAAGGCAATGGTCATTGGAGACAATAGAAGAAACGTCTAATGATTACAAGCAGAAGCAGTGGCTTGTTCCCTATCTCTTTCTGAAAAAGGCTATCCTTCGATATGCAGCCTTGCTGTTTTGAGGGCAAGGTCTTTGTCTTTGGTCAGGAGCCACCATGGCGGTTTGTTTGTGTGCTGTCCTGCTTCTTTTTCTCTGCCCCGGCTGTAATACCAGTGACCGAATCGCTCGACGGTGGCAAACGGATGATTACCGGGGCATAAAACACTGCACGTCCGGATTTCCTTAAAGTAAAGGGTTTCGTCCGGCTCTTCCTCATTGGCCATATCCGGGGGCAAAACCATACGGGAAACATCGACACCCTGAGCTTCTTTCTGATCCAGCCACTCTGAAATGTTCATGGTTTATTCTCCTGTCATGGGTTAGTTGTGATGCTGATGGCCCCGCTCCTTGCGGACAAAAAGAGCGCAGTCCATTTCGGAATTGCTGTAAACGTCAACCGACGGCATACGGGCGGATTTGAAGCCTATTGCCCGGCAGCCATAGGGATACCTTCTCTCATAGGTAATAAAGAAATGCTCGCAAAAGAAGCAATTAATCAGGGTTCCTTCTGCTTTTTTGTCAGCCATTGAACAACTCCGATAAAATAAGGTATAGGCTGAAGGCTGAAGGTTAAGATGAAAGACGCGAAACGCGCCATCATCCAGAAAGATTTAAAAATGTCGAAGGCTGACAAAATAGACCTTCAGTCTTCAGCCTTCGGTCTTCAGCCTTTCTTACGTTTCCGAAAGCTTTTCCAGATTCAGTTTATCCGTCAAAAGCTTGTTGGCTTCATCCAGTTTTTCCTGCGCCGAATAAACCGCGACGGCGCGGGTCCCTGCGGCTTTTTCAAAAAAGCCTGCAACCGCGTTCCTTACTTTTTGCGGCGTCGCGGAAAATATCTGATCCCGGAAGGACTGACGCATTGGATCGGTTACGCCGATAAAATGCCGCATCAGGGCAACATACCCGCGCCCTGACGGGTCAAGAGGCTTATCGAGCGCACTCAGTGTGCTGATGATGGCCTTCTCCATGTCGTCGTCGGACATATCATTTTGGGAATAATGTTTTTGCGCCTCCTGAAAGACATTCAGCGTTTCGACGATATGCGGATCGCGATAAGACAGAAACGCGAAAATTCCCAGCGTTGCATCAAATGAAGACATGCCGCCGTAAGCGCCGCCCTGAACACGGATATATTTGTAAAGGTAGCTGTTGGAAAGCTCTCGTGATGCCAGCATCAGAAGCGCGGAAGACGGGGCATTGTAGGCGGGCGCTTCCATGGCGCAGGCGACATAAGATACCTGTGTGGGAACGGCAATGCCCGCATAGACAGGCGCAAGCGTTGGTTTGACCGATCGGTCTGCGCGATGCCCCTCCGGCAGTTTTGCCAGAAACTTATCGATATGGCTCTCAACCAGCTTCAAGCCATCAGCCGAGGCGGTGATATTGATCGTCAGATTTTGCTTGTGAAAGATGATCGCTTTTAACTGATCCAGCTTTTCGCGCAGGTTCTTTTTGGATCCATCGAAATCGCCCGACTGCTGCTGAACAAATCGCAACTGTGTCCGGCCATGCCATTGCTCATCGCGATACGCAGGCAGCGTGAGCCCTGCCCCCGCCGCCCGTTTGGCAAAAACGTGTCCGGACGGGACAATGGAGGATTGCAGATTATTTTTTCGTTCCGCGAGCAAATCATACATTCTTGCTTCCTGTTCCAGATCACCTTGGCAAAGGATGTCGTAAACAGTGTCAAACGCGCCCGGAACCGTGCGATAAAGCGCTTTGAAAGAAAAGATCATTTTCTGCCAGGTGTCGGTCGCATCCGCGGAAAAACCGGCGGACAGATCATAGCCGAAGCCACCCATATTCAGCGCGATGCGTTTGGACATTGCATCATACGTCAAGCCCGCCGCCCCCATGCCGGTCATGATTTTACCTAAGAGCGGCAGGTAAGGCTGAAGGTCTTCGGGAACATGCACAATATCAAAAGCCAGATCGACATAGGCAATGCCGTTGGTGAAAAGGTCGTGCGTCAGTATCGGCACGTTCTGGAGTGTACTGTGCTCCGTTGGAATGGTTTCCACCTCTCGGGGAACATCTTTCAGCTTTAATTTAGGCAGAGTTGCTGCGGCTTCGGCCGAATCGGTGTCGGACTGAAATGCTTTCAACCGGGCGGCCTGCTCGTCGATTTGCCGTAGTTGCTCCTTCGAAAAGCCTTCTTTCAAAGCCGCCATTTTCTGCTTTAACTTTTCATCATTCTTTTGGCTGAAATCCGGATCAGGCTCCATGACGGAAAGCAAGCGGTGGGGGTTATCCACCAGCCACTTTTGGATCATTTTCTGGAAGACCTGCGGATCATCCGCCCAGCTTTTGCGGATATTTTCAATCATGCGGGAAAAATCAAGGCCGATCAGGGGATCACCGTCATACAGCCAGGTTTGAAAAACGTTGCCCATCAACGTAATGCCATAGGGGTAAGAACCGCGGGATATTTCCTTGCCGTGAAATTCGACCTGATGCAGAATGCCCTCCACCAAATCCCTGTCAAATCCTTCGGACACAATCTTTTGAAGCGTATCATCCATGAGCTTTTCAACTTTTGGAACGTCGGCGCTCTGCACATTGCGCAAACCGGCGCAAAACAAAAGCTGCTTCAGGTCGGATTCCATCCCGGAAACAGGCGACATATCTTCGCCCAGGCCCGAATCAATCAAAGCTTGACGCAGGGGTGCGGCCGCGCTGCCCACCAGCAGGCCTGAAATAATTTCCAGCATCAGCGCTGTTTCAAAATCTTTGTTTTCCGCCAGCATCCAGGCAACATTAACGATAGCTTTCCCCGAAAGCGTCTCGTCTTGGTCCACGGGATAGACGCCTGAAACACGTCTGGGCGCGGTGAAAAAAGGCTGGCTTTTAATCGTGGAATCCACGTCCACCCGGTCAAAGCCTTCCAGTATCCCAGCCAGAAATTCCAGATGATCGGCCGTTGGAATATCGCCATAAAGAAAAAAACGCGCATTGGTCGGTGAATAATATTTCCTGTGAAAATCCCTGAATTGCTCATACGTCAGCGACGGGATAACCTCCGGGTCGCCGCCGGAATCCAGAGCATAAACGGTGTCGGGGTATAGATTTTCCTGAATGGCTTTATACATCAGGGAATCGGGCGATGAGTAAGCGCCCTTCATTTCATTATACACAATCCCGGAAATGATCAGGTCGCTGCCTGGATCGCCGGGGGTGGAAAATTCCAGATGATGACCTTCCTGCAAGAAGGTTTCTTTGAGCATCCTCGGATGCAAAACCAGGTCCGTATAAACACGGGCCAGATTGAAAAAGTCCGCTTTGATCTGGCTCGCAACCGGATACACGGTTTTGTCGGGATAGGTAAACGCGTTGATGAACGTTTGCATCGTGGAGCGCATTAATTCCTTGAAGGCGTCCTTGAGCGGGTATTTTTCCGAGCCCGCCAGCACGGAGTGCTCCAGAATATGGGGCAGACCCGTCGAATCCTCAGGCGGTGTGCTGAAACCTATCGCATATAAATTCTCACGGTCAAAGGCATGCAGGTGCAGAACTTTCGCGCCGGTTTGGAGATGTTCTATTTCATAAGCGGTAAGACGCATGGCCGCGATGGTTTCTACGCGTAATACTTTGAATCCCTTGAATACATCGCCGGCTTGCAGGGTCGGCTCTGGAACGTTAGATGACGTCATTCTTACTCCTTTTTAAACATTTTATTCCGGACAGTCCTGAATCGCAACACGGCGGTTTTGCTTTTGTCCTTCCTTCGTGCTGTTATCGGCAACGGGCTGGGAAGATCCTGCGCCCTTTACGATTAAGCGTTTTGCCTCGATGCTGAATCTTTCGATCAGATAATTTTTTACGCTTTCGGCGCGCCTGATGGATAGCGCCATATTGTAAGCGTCCGA
>CAYVFA010000011.1:0-23315 GCA_964450075.1 uncultured Smithella sp. | reverse complement strand
ATGATGGCGGCTGTCCGGGCGGTGATTTTCTCCTTGGCAGCTTCCGTAACAACGACATCGCTCGTTTCGTTGCTGAAATATATTTGGCCCATCATGCCTTCCGCGGGCTTTTTCGTTCGCTGTGTATTAATATAAACTTGCACGCCGGTGGTTACTCCCAGGGGTTCGCCGCCGTTGATGTCGCTGAAAAGTTTCTTGTAGTCTTCATAAATATTACGGCGTTCGGTGTACCACTGGCCTGGTTTGTCCGTTTTATTTCTCAAAACGATATATCGCAATTTATCGCCGGCGATTTGTGAACTGCGGCCACTCCAGCCTTTGGGCGCCTCGTTATCCCAGATATAACCGATAACCGGCGTGTTCAGCACGGCCGGAAAGCCCGTTTCTTTAAAAGCGATATAAACCTGCAGGGCCTGATCGTCGGCTGCTTTCTTGCGGACATCGCCACCTGCCGGCATCTTATCAACCCGCCAGCGCCAGGTAATAATCGGAAATTCTTTAACGTTCACGCGTGACGATGTGCGGACGCCGAATGAGGAGTTGCCAAACGACTGCAAATGCAAATAATAGTTTTCACCGTCTTTTTCCATTTTCATCGACGGCACACCGACTTTTTTCTCGACAAACCAGCCGGCCGGCGCGCCACCCGGCATTTCCGTGGATCGATATTTGCTCACCGGAATGACCGACGCTTCAAGGCCTGCGCAAACCGATAGGAAAAAGAAAAGCCCCAACAAACAGCGTAAAACCGTAAAACCTGCCTTACCCATGCTGAACAGCCATGAGTTTTGCGCGGAGCGCCATGATCTCCGTTCGGGTAAAAACAGATTGCACATTTTCAACATACCGGAGAATGTTGTCGCGGCCGCCTTCTTCGCGATCAATCAGCGTGATGACACGGTCGATAATCAGTCCGGCCTTGCGGGCATGTTCAATCGCGATGATCGTGGAGCCGCCGGTGGTAATGACATCGTCAATAATGACAACTTTCTCGCCGGCCTTCACGTTGCCCTCAATGGCGCTTTTCGTGCCGTGATCTTTCACATCTCTGCGCACAATGAACGATTTGACCGGCTTGCCCTGCTGCCAGGAAATAACGGCCAAGGCGTCGGCAATCGGGTCGGCGCCCAGCGTGAGGCCGCCCGCCGCCGTAACTGGCGCGTCTTTAATCATATCAAAAATAATTTCGCCGATCAGGTTCATGCCTTCAGGATCAAGCGTGGTCGGTTTGCAATTAAAATAAAAATTGCTCTGTTTGCCCGAGGCCAGTGTAAAAGGCGGGTTTTCGCTGTATTTAAAAGAACGCTCCAGAATAATTTCACCCAGACGTTCCTTTTTCTTTTCCATGGTCATATCGATACATCCTCCAATATAGATTTTTATAATTAAGCATGATGATCGCCCATGGCAAATTTGATGGGCAGTTCTGCTCATGTCCCGTATGAAAGCAATTCTACTTGTTTATTAATTGGTCAATGATTCTGACAGCCGCCACGCCATCTTTTGCAAAAGATGCGCCGACGGATGCCGCATAGCTTTCCGTCACCACCGCACCGCCGACGAGAAAATCCGTTTGAATTCCCTTCGCCCGGGCCAGCGTAATAATATCTTTCATATTCACCATCGTCGTGGTCATCAGGGCGGAAAGGCCGATGACGTCCGGTTTCTCTTTTCTCGCCGCCAAAATGATGGCGTCGTCTGGAACATCCTTGCCCAGATCAACCACACGATACCCGTAATTTCTCAAAAGCAGCGCGACAATATTCTTGCCGATATCATGAATATCACCCCGCACGGTCGCCAGCAGAACTTTTCCCTTTTCAGCGACGGCCGTTTTTTTAAGAAGCGGATCCAGATGGACCAGCGCTTTTTTCATCGTTTCCGCAGCAGCCATCAATTGCGGCAGAAAATAAATCTTCTTTTCATACAGTTCTCCCACGCGGACAATGGATGGGATGAGCATTTCATCGACCACCGCGCTGGCCGGTTTGCCGGTTTTGAGAACGGCGTCAATGAAGGTTGTGATGCGATCGCGGTCTCCATCCAGAACGGCCGCCGTCACTTTTTCTGCGGGCGACATTTCGGATGAAGCGTTTGCCGGCACAGCGGCAGCCGGCTGCTGTGCAAAATGATTGATAAAATGCAGGGCCGCTTTTTCTTTTGCCCTGAGCGCATCCCCCGCTTTCTTCACGTTCATGAACTCCACGCTGGCCGGATTGGCAATGGCCATCGTCAAGCCGCAATACTGCGCCATGGCCAGAAACGTGGCATTGAGCCAGGGACGTCCCGGCATGCCGAAAGAAACGTTAGACAATCCAAGCGTCGTCCTGCTCTTGAACGTTTTCGCGCACCAGTCAACGGTCGCCAGCGTTTCTCTGGCCGCATCGGCGTCGGAGGCAATCGCCATGACCAGACCGTCCACGACAAAATCATCTTTGGTCATGCCGAACTTCTGAGCTTTCTGAAAAATGGACTGGATCACCGCCTGGCGTTTTTTAGCCGTCTTCGGGATGTCGCCATCGGTCAGGGGCAGTAAAATAAACATCGCGCCGTATTTCGCGGCCAGCGGCAAAAGCCTGGCCATTTTTTCCTTTTCACCGGAAATGGAGTTGATCAACATCCGGCCCGGGTACATCCTGAGGGCGGCCTCAATGGTTTCTACCCTGGATGAATCAATCACCAGCGGCAAACGGGTGGACGTGGATAAAAGTCCGATGACTTTTTTGATCGTTTGAACCTCATCAATGCCGGGCTGTCCGACATTAACGTCCAGAAGGCTTGCCCCCTGTGCTTCCTGCTCCTGAGCCATTTCACGGATAATAGACAATTTGCCTTCTAGAAGTTCCTGCTGCAGGGCTTTCTTCCCGGTGGGATTGATCCTTTCACCAATCACAAATAAAGGCTGATTGCCATCCAGATGTAAGAAGCTTCGTGCGGAGCTGAGCGCGGCCAGTGATGCCCGGCGTGGTTTGACCGGTTTTATGCCCCCGACCGCTTTAGCCAGCGCGGCAATATGATCCGGTGTCGTGCCACAGCAACCGCCCAGCAGGTTGGCGCCTGCCTTCGTCAGTTTCCGGGCATAAGCCGCAAATGCCTTCGCATCCATCTCAAAAACGGTTTTCAAGCCTTCAAGCCTGGGCATACCGGCGTTGGGTTTGGCCAGAAGCGGAACGGTCGCATAAGGCTTCATCGCCGCGATGAATTCCACCATTTGTTCGGGACCGGCGGAACAATTGCACCCCACGGCATCCGCCCCCAGGCTCTGCAGGGTGATCAGCGCGGACTGAGGCGGTGTGCCGCCCAGCGTGTGTCCGTCTTTTTCATACGTCATCGAGACGATGGTGAAAATATCGGAAAGCTCCTTCACCGCCAGCAAGGCAGCGCGCGTTTCCTGAATATCGATCATGGTCTCAATCACGATCAAATCA
This sequence comes from uncultured Smithella sp., assembly GCA_964450075.1. Taxonomy (GTDB): domain Bacteria; phylum Desulfobacterota; class Syntrophia; order Syntrophales; family Smithellaceae; genus UBA8904. The sequence goes on along the minus strand of CAYVFA010000011.1, from coordinate 19,887 downwards.
CAGCCGCCATCGATCAGACCACGTGCCTGCTCTTTAAAAGCTTCCACGGCTTCTTCGAAGGCCAGCGGACCGAAGGGCTCAATAAATAGTCCGGTGGAACCGATATCACCGGCGATCAGCGCTTTTTTTCCGCAAGCCTGTTTGGCCAGTCCCGTAAGCTCCCGGTTTACCGAATAAACATCTTTCTGAACACCGTATTGTTTGAGTTTGAACCGATTCGCGCCAAAGGTGCAGGTATAAACAATCTGGGCGCCGGCCTTTTGGTAGGACGCATGAACATCCTTGATAACCGCTGGATTTTCCAGACACCAGATTTCCGGGCAAACGCCTGCCGGCAATCCTTTTTTCTGCAGCTCGGTCCCGGTTGCCCCGTCCAGGATGACAATCTGTTTATCGAGAAGACTTTTAATTTTAAGGCTTTTAGTCACAATACGCTCCCTCAATAGGATCTATTTTTTCAATACGGTTGTTATACCATCTTTGCCATCAGAAGTGGATTTTTTTTTAAACCGGGATGATCATGAGTTTCTCTGGAACATCAAGGAATTAGCCATGAACAGCGTCATCGGTGACACAACGGATGAACAAGCTCAGTCCGGGAATAACATCGCCTGCCCGGATTGCTCCCGGCGTTTTAATGAGGATGTCCGTTTGACGCGAGATCGCTTGGCAGCGGCTTTTGTTGTGTCCAAATCCTGTTCGTCAGCAGGTTTGCCCAAAACGGGGTGCCGGCTTGCGGCCATACGAACGATCATGCTGCCCATCTGACCATAACTGATGCCGCTCACTTCCGCCGCACAGGCCATACTGGCGTCATGGCTGATGTCCGCGTTCGGATTGATGTCCAGAACATAGAAAACACCCTCTCTCAGGCGGACGTCCATCCGGGCGTAATCCCGGCATCCGACAGCCCGATAAGCGTCGCAGCATACTTTTTCCAGCGCCAGTGTCTCGTCAGGCGCAAGCGGCGCGGGCAGACGCGTTTCAATTTTTTCATAGGGGTCGGAACCGGGAATAAATTTGGCATCATACGTACAAAGCCGGTCTTTAATGTTCTTGAAAAAAGAGAAGTCCATTTCCGCAACAGGCAAAACGGTGAGCTTTTCGTTTCCCCAGACCGACACATGAAATTCACGCCCGTCGATAAAATCTTCGACCATGGCCGGCTGCTGGTAGGTGTCCCAAATGAAGGGAATCCGATTTTCAAGTTCGGCGCGGTTGAGCACAACGGAATCACGGGTAATGCCCGCAGAACAATGTTCGTTTATCGGTTTGACAATCGCGGGGAACCTGTCCCATTGCACGGTTTCATCATGATGAAAAATGTGCCAGGCGGGCGTCGGGATACCGGCCTGATCCAGCAGGATCTTCACACGGAACTTATCCTGAGCCAGGGCCAGCGTTTCCGAATCGGCGCCGGTAAAGGTGAACCCGAGCATCTCGAGCCGTTTGGCCACCAGCCATTCGCTGTGGGCAAGTCCCGGAAGGCTTTCGCACCAGTTAAAAATAATATGTTCGGAAGGATCAAAAGAATGGAGATGGCGGGCAATGTCATCATCGGCGATGGGAACAAAAACGGTGGGGTATCCGACCTCAATGAGTGCATGGCCGAGTCCCGTCGAGTAACGAATGACTTCCTCTTTTTCAGCCTGCGTCCAGTCCGGATCGACATTATACAACAAGACAACTGGAATTTTTTCAGGCGCTATTTCTACCGGCACGATGAACCTCCGTGTTAAAAACTTTTCTTAAATATACATAATTTTTCAATAATTCCAAGCGTTATTTGCCTTATTGCGAAATGATATCGACTGCCGTCGCGTTGATGTAAAAAGGTTTGATCCCTCCCGCAAAGTCATTTTATTTTGATTAACATAATATTAAAAATAATGTAAAAACATACCGGCGTCGCATGGGACTACGCAATATTTCAATGGGCGGGAAAATGGGGAAGATGGGAAAGATTATCAGAAGGATCTGTGCAGGTTTATTTATTGCCGCGTTTGTCTGCAATGTTGCCCCGGCCAATGAGATTCAACCGGAACGTGGAGGACTCAGTCGCTACCATATTGATCTTCATCAAAGCTCTGTTTCCGGTTTATCCGCCGGTGGTTTTTTCGCCAATCAATTCTTTGTGGCTTATTCCGGCATCATGACAGGCGTCGGCGTTTTTGCAGGCGGGCCATACGGCTGCGCCCGCGGTGACGTGTTCAAAGCCTTGAGTGATTGCATGGCCCGCCCGTATTTCCTCACAGATGAAGTCATGACAAAACTTGCCAACAATGCCCGAACCTATTCCGGAGATAATCAAATAGACCCGCTGGAAAATTTGAAATCAAAAAAAATATTCCTGTTTGGCGGGGCGATTGATAAGACGGTTCGTCCTGATGTTGTCGCCAGAGTTTACGACTGGTATCTGAAGATGGGCGTCGGGCCAAACCACATCTTGTATAAAAAGGACCTGATGGCCGGACACGCCATGCCCACCGTCAGCTACGGGAACAAATGCGACGTCGCAAGCAGCGCACCCTGGATGAGCGCTTGCAATTATGATGGGGCCGGTGAAGCTTTAAAACACATCTACGGATCGCTCAACCCTCCCCAAAAGGTTACACCGGCCACGGGCCAATTGATCGAATTTGCGCAAAAAGAATTTGTTGACCCGCAGCCGTTGAATCCTGAACAACTGGCAGAGCAGACCAGCCTGAATGAATTCGGCTACGCTTACGTTCCCCGATCCTGCGCAGATGGCGAGCGGTGCCGGATCCATATCGTGTTTCACGGCTGCCGGCAGGTTTACAATAAAGATCCAGCCGGTATTGATCTGGAAAAAGGCGGCACACCCTTTGGTTTGCAGATGGTTCTGCATGCCGGTTATAACGAATGGGCCAACACCAATCATCTGATCGTGCTGTATCCTCAGGCGCAAAAAAACAAAGTGAACCCCAATGGCTGTTTTGACTGGTGGGGTTATCTAGATGGCACGAAAGACACTTACGCGACAAAGGGCGCTCCGCAAATGAAAGCGGTTCGCACGATGCTGAAAGCCATGAGCGGAAAATAAAGATTGAGCAAGAGCCAGATTGGCTTGTCCGTTTGATGTCAAAGGAAACGGAGAGGGGAAATCTTATGCAAGTTCATTTCTGGGGCACGCGAGGATCCTTACCAACTTCCATTACAACCAAAATAATCGAAGCAAAAATATTCAAAGCGGTTCAGGCTTCGCAGGGATATAAGCTGGAAACCGATGAAGCCATCAAAACCTTTATCCGAAATGAATTGCCTTTCTCCGTTCGGGAAAGTTACGGCGGCAATACCTCGTGCGTCGAGATTGCCGGTCAGATGGAATATATCATTTGCGATGCGGGAACAGGGCTGAGAGACTTTGGCAATCATTATATGAAAGCCAAAATGAGCGGACAAACAAACTTGCCTCATGTCTTTAATATCTTCCTTTCGCATTTGCACTGGGATCACATTCAGGGCTTCCCTTTTTTCATGCCGGCCTTTATACCGGGCAACCATATCAACATTTACGGCTGTCACGAAGCCATGGAACAAACGTTTGTTCATCAGCAGCAGGAACCTTGTTTTCCTGTCCCGTTGCAGGCCATGCGAGCCGACATTTCTTTTCATGTCCTGGAGCCAGACAGGCTTTACGATATTGCCGGCGTAAAAGTAACCGGTGTCAAACAGCACCATCCGGGAGATTCATACGGATATTGTTTTCTGAAAGACGGGAGAAAAGTCGTCTATTCGACGGATTCTGAACATCAGGAAGGCGCACGCGATGATCATTACCGGTTTATCGAGTTTTTTAAAAATGCTGATCTGTTGATCTTCGATGCGCAATACAGCTTCCTGGATGCGATCGATGCAAAAGAAAATTGGGGGCATTCCAGCAACCTGATGGGGGTGGAACTGGCTTTGCGCGCAGGCATCAAGCGTCTCTGCCTTTTTCATCATGAGCACACCTTAGACGATGAAGCGCTCGATCATTTTTTGAACGATACCCGTAAATATCTTAAAATAATGGACAGTTTGTCCAACCTGGAAATTCACCTGGCGTATGATGGGCTGACTATACAAATGTGACCCCTTGCGCGACACGCATTTTTTTAGATTATTAATTTTTTCTATTCCTCTTACATTTCTCTTTTACACCTCTTTTTACACCTTGACAGTGACGCCACAATTTGGCACTGTTTAGCCATGACGAAAAAGCATCGCAAAACCATTGAACTGATCTTTGCACATCCGCCTAGTGCAAAGGTGAAATGGCGCGATATTGAAGCGTTATTTAGAGAGTTGGGTGCAGAGATAACGGAACGGGAAGGATCGCGTGTCGGTGTGAGACTGTTTGGGGACCGCAGGGTATTTCATCGTCCTCATCCATCACCTGATACCGACAAAGGTGCGATAGTCAGCATTCGCAAATGGTTTGAAAAGAATGGAGTGAAGCCATGATGAACGTTATGGAGATCAACGGTGTAAAAGCTGTTGTCGCCTTTGATCCCGATATTAATATGTTTCGGGGTGAGTTTATAGGGTTGAACGGTGGCGCTGATTTTTACTCAACCGATATTGATGGATTGCGCCGCGAGGGAGAAACTTCTTTGAAGGTCTTTCTTGACATGTGCGCTGAAGAAGGTGTTTCTCCGTATCGGAAATCACCAGGGAGATTAAACATTCGCCTTTCCGAGGAGTTGTATAACAAGGCGGCAACTTTGGCCAAAGCATCTGGAAAGAGCCTGAATGCCTGGGTTGCGGATACTATCCGTCATGCTGATGACATCCCTACCGGTTAGAACTCCATGGGGCCTTTTTATATTTTAGATTATCTTGACATCCGCAAGCGCCTCTCCTATAGTTTCACGTACAAATAAGGATGGAAATTAATGGCCAAGAAAAACAGCAACATCGTGTTCTCCGGCAGCCTGATCTTTGTATCGCTTGCCGATCTTTTTCAACTCCTTGGAAGCAATAATTGCACCGGGATACTGACCCTGCGAAGTCAATATTCGCCGGATAAGGGAATCGTTTATTTTATCGATGGAAATCCGGTCAATGCGTCTTACGGTATCCTGAAAGGGCTTGAGGCCGTTCATGGCCTGTTCGGATGGATGGACGGGAAATATGAATTTTCTGAAGAAAAATTAACCGGGATGGACACGGTCATTACACAAGGCCGGATGGGAATCGTTCTGGATGCCTTAAGATTACTGGATGACGGATTGATAACCCGAGTCGGCCCTGAACCTCTTCCTGAGGAAGACATTGATGAAGCAGGCGACGACGGCGCGAAAATCGATTTTGTGCATCCGGTTAAAGGGTCCCTGGTGGATTATCAGTATGTCACCCGGGAAGAATTTTACCCTGACGGCGCGACAATTGTCAAAGAAGGAAATTACGGCAAGTGGTTGTGGGTTATTTATCAAGGCACGGTAAGAATCAGCAAGGAAACTTCAAAAGGGTCCTTAACGCTGGCCCGACTTGGAGAAGGATGTTTCATCGGAACGATCAAGGCTCTTTTATATGGCGAAAATGAACGGATTGCCACGGCGATTGCCGAAGGAGACGTCCGGCTGTGCATTCTGGATGTAGAAACCCTTCATCGCGAATATGCGTCTTTATCGGAAAATTTCAAAAAGATCCTGCTGAGCCTTGATAACCGGTTAAGGCTGATCAACGCGAGCGCCATTGAGGCCTATAGCGGAAGTTATGCAAAAGCATTACCGGCCGATAAGGTTTTTGAACAAAAATTTAACGATGGAGAATTCTATATCATCAAAAAGGGTACAGCCGATATCATCGGCAAGAGTCCTCAAGGCGACGTGAAGCTCCTGTCCCTGGGCATCGACGATGTTTTTGGAAAACCCCCTTTCATGGATTTCGGACACGAACCGGTATCCGCATCCGTCATGACATCCAGTCCTTTTGAGGCGGATATCCTCGACAGTCAGGCCCTTCAGAAGGAATATGAAAATCTTTCTCACACATTCAGAAATTTTGTTTTCAGCTCTGCTACAAATATATCCATGACCACGAAACTTTTTTATCATTTGATGGGCAAGACCTGATCGCATCCTTAAAGTAGTGTTCAACAAAACCGGAGCGGACAGGCGCAACGAAGCATCACAAACTTTCTGAGAGGTTTATTTTGACACGATTAAAACTTCTGATCGGACAATGGATCGCTCAAACCACCAGAAAACTGAGCAATAATTTTTATATTTATCTGGCGGTTTTGCTTACCGGGTTTGTTTTGATTGATGCCGGCGTCTTTCATGTCGGCGAAAACATGCGCCAAAAGGCTTTTGATCTGATGGTGAGCAAACGTCTCATCATGCCAAAGCCGGATAAAGAAATTGTCATTGTTGATGTCAATGAAGCCAGCTTGGCGGCCATGGCGGGGGAATACGGCCGCTATCCATGGCCGCGTCAGGTTTTCGGCGAGTTTCTGGAGAATATCGAAGCTCAAAAACCAAAAGCCGTCGTTTTTGATATTTTGTTCAGCGATGCAGACATAGCCAATCCCGACAGTGACGCTTATTTTAATGAAACCATCGCCGCCACGAATAATACTTATTTCCCTTTTATCCGGCTTGCGGAGGATCAGGATAAACTCAGCGCGCTTAAGCCTTCCATGATTGCCGGCGTAACGGAAATGGTTCAGGGGCAGGCGGATAAAAATGCCACAGTGGCGGTTATCTTACCGCACTTCAACGCGGCCATTGAGTCCGGGCATTTGGGATACAACAATATTTATCCGGATAAAGACGGCATCGTCCGCGAATATGGTCTTTATCGCGATGATTACGGCTGGAAGATCCCGTCACTCGCGCTCAAAACAGGACAGACGCTTGGCTACAGCATCCCGGACACACAAAACGTTCTGATCAACTGGCGGGGAAAACCCTTCACTTATCAATATGTCACTTTCAGCGATGTTCTGCGGGATATGACCAGCAAAGAAAAAAAACGACCGCAAAATGAATTTACCGGGAAAATCGTCATCATCGGTTCTACCGCACCCAGCCTGTTTGACCTCAAGGCCACGCCCATGGCTAAAATTTATCCGGGCGTGGAAATTCTGGCCACGGCCATTGATAATGTCAAGCACAACGATTACCTGCATGTGTGGCGCGGCGTGCTATCCTACATCTTATTCAGTTTACTGCTGATCTGGCTGACGACCGCGGCGTTCTATAAGCAGGCGGACCGTGATAAACTCAATAAAATATTCAGCAGCAGTCAGATCGGCTTGCTGGTAATTTCCTATCTCACCATCAACGTTACCAATACGTATATCGATCTCAGCGGGCCGATTATCTGGGCGATTGCATATTTCAGCGTCGCTAAAGTTTACGCACTGGCCAACGATCTCGCACTGCAACGCTGGCTGGCTTTTGGCGTAAAATTGAGCGACGGCGGATCTCAGGCGCTGATCATGCCGATTCTGGTGGAAAGTGAAGAACCTTTAGGCGAAGCCCTGCTGAAAAAATTAAAAAGAAAAATTGAACTGGGCTGCAAAACACCGAATGCCGTTGATGTTTTGAAAGCTTCACAAAGCGGTATTTGGGGGTTATTTGGCGATATGGTGGTCGTCAGCTGGACCTACGCCGAAAAGCAGGAAGCATACGGTGAGCAGGCCAGAAAGGACGCTGACCAGTTGGCCTCCCAGTTATCGTCGATCGTGAAGGATATCGGGCTGCCCGGCCATACCAAAGTGCGCCACACCATGCATACAGGAGGGTTGTCCGGTGATCTGCCGCTGGCCAACCAGTGGCGCAGCTTGTTTGCAAAGGCAATCATTAAATTGGAGCACTCGGGTGAAAACTGAAAGGGATGAGCAAATATCCATTTCGCATTCAAGAAAAAAGAGGTAAAATATGAAAGTAAAAATATTCCTGTTGCTGTTATTGTCGGCTATCCTGCTGCATCCGGGAATCACTTCAGCTGCGGAAACGGGAAGCGCGCTTAAAGCGGATGTTATCCGCTTCGAGCCCTATACGGATGCAAAAAAAACAGGGGCCGTCGCACGCGGTGAAAAGTTGCAGATCCTGGGTAAAAAAGGCGCGTGGCTAAATATTAAAACCGCGAAAGCAAAAGGCTGGGTGCGCTTATTATCCGTAAAACGCGGAGGGGGGAGTGGCGGCAATGAAGTGAAAGGCGTGCTGGATGTGGCGAGCGGCCGCGCGGGGACAGGCAAAATAGTCGCCACAACGGGTGTGCGTGGTTTGAATGAGGAAGAACTGAAGAGCGCTAAATATAATAGCGGCGAAGTGGCAAAGCTGGAAAGCTATACGCAGACAGCCCAACAGGGCAGCCAATTTGCCAAAAGCGGCGGCCTTAAAGCCGTTAAGTTTGAATACTTGCCCGAATCACCCGAAGAAGGAGGTGCAGAATAGTGCGCGCTATTTACTTCTTTCTGATTGTTCTTCTCGCCTTTGCCGTGCCTCAGGCACACGGGCTTGACCTTCGTGAAACATTAAAAGATGTCGTTGGCGGCAACACAGACGGCAAAGAACCGTCAACAGCCGCTAGGGCCAAGAGCGAAAAAAAACCAGTCCTCAATTTAAAAAGCCCCTCCCTCAACGAGGAAATTCAGATCGGACGTGAAATTACGGGCAACCTGCTGGGCGCCGCGCCCCTGGTCAAAGATGCCGCCCTGCAAAAGTACGTTAATCAGGTCGGCCGCTGGGTCGCCAACCAGAGTGAACGGGAGAATCTACCCTGGCACTTTGGCGTCATCGACAGCGAAGATATCAATGCTTTTGCAGCGCCCGGCGGATATGTCATCATCACCAAAGGGCTTTATCGGAAATTGGAAAACGAGGCGCAACTGGCAGGGGTGCTCTCCCATGAAATTGCGCACGTTGTTAAAAATCACCATCTCAAGATCATGCAAAAATCTCAGCTGCTGGATTTGGGAGCCGATTTGCTCGGCGAACAAATCGGCGGCGATAACCAGATCCTCCAGAAAGTCATCGGCAGCGGAGCGGAAATCTGCGCACGCAGTTTGGATAAAGGTGCTGAGTTTGAAGCAGATCGCATGGGCGTGACGCTGACGGCAAGAGCCGGCTACGAGCCTTATGGCCTGCCGGAAGTATTGCAGGCGATCGGGCAAACCGGCAAGGATGAAAGCAGCGTGTCCCTGCTCTTTAAAACACATCCGCATCCTGATGATCGATTGTTAAAACTGGACGATGCGATCGGCAACCGGCTGGATGCAATGAAGACCGGCAAAACGTTGAGCAACCGGTTTTATAAATTAAAGTAGTAGCAGAGATAAACACACCTATAACCGTGCATTGCGATTCCAAAACATTTCGTTTTTTAATCCAATGCCTGAAAAAAAGGAGAATAATATGAAAATGAAAAAAATTTTATTTGTGCTTTTGATGATGTCATTGTTTATCCCATCAACACTACCGGCGGCTGACTTTGGTTGGATGCCGGATTTTAACATTCAGGCCCAGGCGGATCCATCCGGATTCCGCGCCAGAATCGCCACCCGTTTCAATATCGGCGATGCGCAGATCACCACCGTACTCAGTAATTTTCCCAAACCGGCCGATGCTTACGTCGCCCTGCGTCTGGGAGAAATGTCCGGAAAACCGATTGACGACGTGACAACACGCTATAAAGAAAGCAAGGGACAGGGATGGGGCAAACTGGCCAAAAGCCTGGGGATTAAACCCGGTTCGCGTGAGTTCCACGCCCTCAAACGCGGTGATGATCTTTATGGCGGAAAAGATAAAAAGCAGGGGAAAGGCAAGGGCAAAAAAAATAAATAGAAGTAAAAAACAGTCTATTTCTGACGCAAGGAGCAGAACATGAATAAATATGGAGCAGAGTTTATCGGAACCTTCTGGCTGGTTCTTGGCGGGTGCGGCAGTGCGGTTTTGGCTGCTGCATTTCCCAATGTCGGCATCGGTCTGCTGGGCGTATCACTGGCATTTGGTCTGACTGTCCTCACCATGGCCTTCGCCATCGGACACATTTCCGGCTGTCACCTCAATCCGGCCGTTTCGCTGGGTTTGTGGGCCGGCGGTCGTTTCCCTGCAAAAGAGCTGCCGCCTTACATCGTAGCACAGGTGCTGGGTGCGATTGCAGCAGGCGGGATATTATATCTGATTGCCAGCGGTCAGGCGGGATTTGATCTGGCTTCAGGTTTTGCTGCAAATGGCTACGGCATCCATTCGCCGGGCGGATACAGTCTGCTGGCTGCTTTGGTCACTGAAGTGGTCATGACCATGATGTTTCTCTTTGTTATTCTTGGCGCCACGGACAAACGCGCACCCCAGGGTCTGGCGCCGATTGCCATCGGCCTGTGCCTGACACTCATCCACCTGATCAGCATTCCGGTAACCAACACCTCGGTGAATCCGGCACGCAGTACGGGTGTTGCCCTGTTTGCGGGCGGTTGGGCGATTGCCCAGCTTTGGCTTTTCTGGTTGGCCCCGATGGTTGGCGGTGTGGTTGGCGCCGTCCTATACCGTTTGATCGGCTGCGAAAAGAATTCACCAGACGCATAAACAGAAAAAAGGAGCATTAAGACCATGGACAATCACAGCACCCCTTATATCGACCAGGCAGGAAATGTCATCGTTCCCTTCAATGCCGATCCAAAATATCATTTCTGGAACGGCGGACAGTCTCTTTCCAAGACCCTGTTGGAGATTAAGGCAAATGAAAATACCTGGGACAGGCATATAGAAAAACCCTATCCCCGGAATGAGGCTCAGTAGGGGAGCACGCTCTATATCAATCAACGTCACTAATAAAAACCCCCTCAAACTGCGGGAGCCTTGAGGGGGTTTGCTATATCAACAGATCATGTTGGTTGTAGCGGCTGCTAGAAATGATAGGTCGCCGCGCCAACCGTCACACCGGAACCGCAAACCAGCAGCAGCGCTTTCTTGCCCGGCGCGCAACGCGCGCTGCCCAGCTCGTGCGAAAGCGCCAGCAGCGTTGACGTGGTCAAGGTATCCGGTAAGTGACCGGTCAGATCGGCCATGCGGTCCGCGCCGATCCCGATCGCTTGCGGCAGTCCGCTCATAAATTTTTTGGATATCTGAGGTGGTACAACCACATCGATATCGTCAGGTCGCAGACCGTCGCGGGCCAGCACATCGGCAACTACACGGTTCAATCCGGCCAAGTAGAGCTCGGTAAGCCCGGGATCGCGCTGCAATAAAAGCCTGCCGCGCTTTTCTTTCAGACTGACGATTGAACGGTAACGATCGGCCTGTTGGTCGTTTGTATCAAAAGCAAAGGAGCCGAACCCGACGCCGCCGCGAGGCGAACAGTCGAGCATGACTGCCGCTCCGCTTGGCGCATAAGAATAAGAAGGATCCGGCTTCCGGTCGGAGTTGATCTCGCTTGCCACCACCATGCCGACCTGCGTCTCACCGCTCTTCAAGAGCGCATCGACCACCTGGATTGCGTTGAGCATGCCGCAGCCGCCGTTGAGCAAATCGAAGGCGGTGGTGCGGCGGCCTTGAAATTCAATATTGAGATCGAGCCCGTGCGCGATATAGGCGGCAATCGCCGGTTCACAGACATGATCATCGCGATAAACGCCGCAGTTGATCAGAACGCGCACGTCCGCGCGGCGGTAATGAGACCGTTCCAGACAGGCACGTCCGGCAACGAGCGCATGTTTGAGAGAGCTCCAGGATGTCCAGCCACGGCGAGGGAGGCTTACCCCCAGGCTCTCGATTCGGCAGCGGCGATGATTGACTGGTTTTGGCGGTTGAGGAGGGGCCACTTCGACGACCCGGGATGAGGAGGAGGCAGGCGCATCAGCACCATCGCCAAAGCAGGCCCGGTAGCGTGCCGGCAGATCATCGAGCGTAAGCGTGGCGTGGGTGATGACAATCCCTGAAGCGCCGCTGATCAGCAGGATATTGTCGCCTGAATGCATTTTGTTTTGCAGAATATAGTCGTGCATGACCAGAAAATGGCTGGTTGTGGTCGTGTTGGCGAATTTCTCGGCGCTGCACGGGAAAATGTCCGGCACCTCGCAGCCCATGAAGCGCTTGACTGCCTTGACCCCCTGATGGATGGCGCGCACCGAGACCTGATGCGGTATCGCGTGCTGCAAATCGTCAAAGGTCCAGCCGGTCGCATCCAGCGCCTGCTTCAGATAAAACGGAAAGTGCTCGGAACCCTTCTTTTGAAAATCGCGCGCCCGGGTGATGAGCATGCCGCCGGGACCGCGCGGCGACGGTTTGGAGTAACAGTACTGGTCATGTTTGGCGCCGGTGACCAGATCAAGCCAGTGAAAACCATAATGCTCGTCTTCCGAACGGTCGATAATGACCGCGGCGCCACAGTCGCCCAGCGTAAGCGACGCGATTTGGCCGTCGAAGCTATGGCGGATCTGGCGCGCCGCTGTTTCAGCAAGCGGCATGTTCTGTTCCCCGCTGACCACCATGCCGCAACGGACGACGCCCGCACGCATCAATCCCTGCAGCACCCAGATGCCGTTGAGCATACCGGCGCAGGCGTTGACAATGTCAAATACCAGCGCGCGCTTTGCGCCGATGGCGCGTTTGACCAGCACCGCGGTCGCCGGCTCAAAGGTGAACTCCCACGGCGCGTGATGTTTGGAAATGCTGGTACAGATTACAACGTCGAGGTCGCTGGCATCATAACGCGACATGGACAGCGCACGTACAGCCGCTTTGATCGCCAGATCGACCGCATACTCGCCTGTGGCCACCCGACGCTCACGAATACCGGTGATGCGCTCAAGATCCCAGCGCGGCCGCCGGTGGCATGAGCTCATCAACTCTTCCATACTCATGATTTTCTCGGGCAGATAAACGCCCAGACTTTCTATCTTGATCTTATCAGACATTAAACTTCCTCCATCTGGGCAACGCCTTCGGCAAAGCTTAGGTGCGGCGCGTAGCCCAGCTCGCGCCTTGCCTTGCTGATGTCATAGCGGCAATGGCACGAAAGCAGACGCACCCCGTAACGCGTCATGGCAGGCGGTTGAGAGCAACCTCGCATACGCGCCGCCAACTCGACTAATGCCGCGGCTGTTTGGGCTGCCCGGACCGGCACGTGAAATTGCGGCCTTTTTACATGGAATACATCAGCCATCGCATCCAGCGCCTGGCGCAGTGTAATCAATTCATCATCGGTGATGTGATAGATTTGACCTGCGGCAACCGCCCTTTCAGCGGTCAGCGCACAACCAAGCGACAGGTTGTCAACGTGTGACAGGCCCAGCAGATTGTCGCCGCGACCCAGGCAGGGCATGCGCCCGCGCCGCATTAACGAAACGATGCGCGGCATAATGGTCACATCACCTGCGCCCCAGATCACACCCGGCCGGATGACAGTTGTAACAAGCCCCTGCTGTCCGTGCGCGGCGCGCACTAACTTTTCCGCCGCGATTTTGCTTTGCGTGTAGGGATCAGGCGGCGCGTCGGCGTAAGACGATTGTTCATCGACCAGCCGCCCGTCGCGAGGCAGCCCCAGTACGGTCAGCGAACTTAAATGCACCAGGTGCGGCACGCCCACCTTCCGGCAGGCATCAATGATGTTGGCCGTCCCGTCGCGGTTTACGGCCATAAACTCGGCGGCCGGTCCCCAATCCGTAACCTTGCCCGCCGTGTGAAAAACAACGTTCTGTCCAATGGCTGCGCGCACAAGCGAATCGCGATCGCCGACATCACCCGTCACAATCTCGACTCCCAGCGCAGACAGCCGGGACAGATCACTCGTCGATCTTGCCAGCGCGCGCACACGATAGCCTCGATGCGTCAACACCATGGCCAGCCGACTGCCCAAAAAGCCGGTTGCACCCGACACCAGGGCGCAGGCGCCGGTGACCAGCGCCGTTTTCGGGACACGCGTTTCGGTCATGCCTCCATCACCGTTTCCAAGTCGGAGCCCTTCATGACGGAACAGATCCGGACGTCACCAGAAAACCATTGATCATGCTGGATTCCGTGTCGTGCTTTGCAAGAATATAATCCGGCGCATGCCGGATGGAATGACAAAATGGTTCGTTTTATGTGGTGATGCAAAGCTCTCGAGATGATTCTGCGCAAAACGGCTCCTTCGATCTATTTAATTCACGCTAATCCGTCTTGATGGCTGACTTTTCCTGATGGCGATCAAAGGCCAGCGTGATAAGTTGATCCAGCAGTTTGCTGTAAGGGCTGCCGGTGGCTTCCCAAAGCTTGGGATACATGCTGATGCTGGTAAATCCGGGCAGCGTATTGATCTCGTTTAAATAAAATTGATGGGTCTTTTTATCCAGAAAAAAATCCACCCGCGCCATGGAGTTACAATTGAGCGCCTGGAAGCCGGTCACGGCGCTCTTACGGATAGCGGCCGCAAGCTTCGCCGGAATCTTCGCCGGGATATTCATCCTGGCGCCTTGGGGATCCAGATACTTGGCTTCATAGGAATAAAATTCATGCCGGGGGAGGATCTCGCCCAGAACGGATGCTTGCGGATCGTCATTTCCCAAAACGGCGCATTCGATTTCACGGCAGTCGATGCCGGTTTCAATCATAATTCTTGTGTCGAACTGAAAGGCATAATCAATGGCATCTGCCAGCTCTTTTTTCACTTTTACTTTTTTGATCCCCACGGAAGAACCGGTGCATAGTGGTTTGACAAACAGCGGCAATTCAAGCCCGGTCAGGGCTCCGCGCAGTATTTTTTGGGGTTGTTTCCGCCACTGATCTTTGCCGATGGTCATCCAGGGAACAACCGGAATGCCCGCTTCTTTCAGCAGCCGCTTCGCAATGTCCTTATCCATGCCGACGGCGGAGCCCGCCACATCCACGCCCACATAGGGGACCATCGCCAGTTCCAGAAGCCCCTGCAGGGTGCCGTCTTCGCCGTATGTGCCGTGCAGAACAGGAAAAATTAGATCGACGACAACATCTTGTTTCCGATTTTCCAGATTATAGAGATGGAGTTTGCCCTGCTGTTCGAAATGATTGACCAGCCAGCATCCCCGTTTTTTTAAAGATAAAATTTTTCCAAAGGTTTTATCCAGAACAATGTCCGGCTGTTCCTGAACATACCAGCGTCCGTCGCGATCGATGCCGATGGCGATCACGTCGTATTTGGACTTATCCAGCGCCTCAACAACCGATGCCGCCGAACAAAGCGACACATTGTGTTCGCCCGATCGGCCTCCATATAAAACGCCGATTTTCAATTTTGATTTTTGTCTGGATTTTTTTAACTGCATGGCAAATCCTCATGTATCGCTCAAGCGATTTTTTTTGAAACAACCGTTAATAGGTATAGGTAATGGCCGATCCGACGGAGAACCGGTCGGTGTACTGCCCTTCAATATTGAGGCGAAATCCTTTGGCCAGCGGAATATCAGCACCAAAAAATCCGCCGGCAATCGATTTGTTCTTCCATAAAACCTTCTGGTTTCCGGATTGAATGCCAGGGATAACGGAGGAAAGACATCCATCAGCTTCGGCATAATAAGCATAAGGTCCGGTGTATAGCTTTATGCCATGTGGCAAGGTCGCCTGAAAGCCCAGTCCAAAATTGACATCCCAGAGATTTTTAATTTTCAAATCGGCAATGAAAGGCGCTGTGTTATGGACGCCTGCAACATCGGCCGTATAGTTGCTGAAGTTGTAGCTTCCCTGAATAAAGGCGCCCATGCCGAATACGCTGTTAAACGGATAAAATCCCTTGGCCCCGATCGTTCCGAAAAATTTCCAGTTCTCTTCAAAATGATCTTTGTCCGTCGCAGTTGAAACAGCGGTTGAAGTGAAAGCGTCAAATATTTTCAGATCGGATATTCCGATTCGTCCATAGACCTCCCAGCGGCCGGAGGAACCATAGGCCACCTGAGAATAAATTTGATTCTGCCGGATAACATGATCCTGATCACTTTTGAAAGTATCTTCATAATACCGGTAACCGATCGCTGTATTCAAGCCGCCGGCTTCTTTAGAAATGGTTTGCGGCGGACCAAACAGTCCACCCGCCGTGGCAACCGAGTTCACGGCAAGAATCAACAATGCTGACATGGAAATCAGGATATACTTTTTCGTAAGGATGACTCCTTTCTTCCCGGATTATTGCTCCGGTTGAGGCACATCCGCAGGATGGTCTGCCTCTGCGTTTTTAAACAGCAAGGATCTGGCCCTGCGCGCTTTTACTTCCTTCATGCTGTACTGGATGTAGGCGTTACGGATCGACACATAGGGATCGATGGCCGCCGCGATCAGGGATTCATAATCTCCGATTCTCAAAGATGTGCTGTTGATGGTTTCGAAGGCTTTGGCACCCAGCGATGCATACCAGATATTCAAGAACGAAAGCGGATACAAAACTTGATTGCCCGCGATGTCCACCAGTCCCCGCGGACTGGACGGTCCGAAAAACGGCCAGACGATGTAGAAACCATGACCCACGCCGTAAACACCGAGGGTTTGGCCCAGATCCGTGTCCTGTTTCCGAAGATCCAGCTCCTTGCCTGCGGCAGGATCCATCAGGCCGCCAATGCCCCAGATGGTATTGATGGTGAACCGGCCGGTCTCTGTGGCTGCGCCTGAAAAATCAGCCTGGAGCAGACAACTGACAAAACGCACCGGAAATTTCAGATTGGAAAAAAAATTCTTCACACTGACTCGCGCAGGTTCGGGAACAGCCGCTTTGTAACCCCGGGCAACGGGCTTCAGCATCCAGAAATACATTTTATCGTTGAAGGTATGCATGGCCCTGTTGAAAGGTTCGATGGGATCAGCAATCGTAACGCTTTCTTCCTCAAGGGGATCGTTGTCGTAATCAGAGTTTTCATCACCGTATGGGTCATCGGCGGCGTTCTCCTGCTGCTTTGACAATGGCGAAGGGATTTGGCCCGCGTCAGCCGTCAACACCGTCCGGGACGACGAAACATCTGCCGGCGTTTGCATCGTTACCGCACCCCAGCAGGGGCTGAGCGCGTTTCCCGCTGACAGAATAATGCAGCCTATAATCAAAGACAGGTAAGTTTTCATAATTGGATCTTTATATTTTTAGTGAGTTTTCACTTTCTTGCGCAAGGTCTCTAAGAGCTGCTCCGGCGTATTGCCGGCCAGAATTTCATTGAACTGGGTTCGATAGTTCTGAACCAGACTCACATTCTCCACAACAACATCATAGACTTTCCATTTATCATTTTTGAGGATCATCCGGTAGAACATCGGAATTTCCTTGGAGGACGTGATCACCTTTGACTGAACCTCCACCTGATTGTCCGAAAGCACATTTTCCTTATAGAAAACAAATTTTTCATTCGAGTAATCCAGAATCTTGTCCAGATAGGCTTTTTCCAAAACTTTCTCAAAAAGATCCACAAATTCCTTCCGCTGGGCGGGTGTGAACTTCTGCCAGTTACGCGTCAGTGTGCGCCTGGAAAATTCCATCTCATCAAACATGTCTTTATAGATCACGCGAAGCTTCTCTGTTTTGATGGCCTTGGCGGACGGACCTTTCAGTTTGGGATCCCGCAACACATCGATCACTCTGTTGACCGTGTTGTCCAACGCTACCGTCGGCGCTCCCGCATACGCCGGGACGGATAGTATGAAAATCATCAATAGCATGATTGCTGTAAAACTTTTTTTCATGGTTTGGTCTCCTGCAACTTTTTCTTTTCCTCTTTTTGATCCTTTTTCACGTCGCCAAAAGCATACTTGCTGATGAGGTGTTCAATATCGATCGCCGCCTGGGTATCGACAATAACGCCATTATTCTTCAGGAGGTCGCCTCCCCCGCCCGGATCGATGTTGAGATACTTGTCGCCGATGAGTCCTTCCGTTTTGATCGAGGCAATCGCATCATCATAGACTTTGATGTCTTTTTTGATTTTCAGTTTTACAACGGCCTTCTGGTTTTCCTGGTCCATGGTAATTTTTTCCACACGACCGACATCAATGCCTAAAATATTTACCGGACTGCCGATTCTCAGGCCGGAGACGGACGTAAACCTGGCAACCAGCGAATAGGAGTTATCTCCCATAAGATCGACCTTGCCGAGCTTTACCGTCATATAGCCGACACAGAGCAGACCGAAAACAACAAAGACGCCGACGATGGTTTCCATAGTATATTTTTTCATAGGTTCACTCCCCCGGCGGCGCAATGAAGCCGCCCGATTTCTTTTTGTTGAGATTTTGCCAGGTCAATCACTGAATCGATGTCGCCTGCCGATTGCCCTTCGGCAATTCCCGCCATAATCGTCAATTCGACCAACTCCCCCGAAGCCAGGTTGCAGGTGGACTCCTGAATGGCGGGAATGATTTTTTTATGAAAATCAGCAACGAAGTTTTCCATCATATTTTCCGCTTCGGTAATGATTGAATAGGGCAGCATCGTGATAATTTCGTTGGTATTGCGGCGGGTCGAAAGGCCGCCGATGGCGCTGAAATGCTTGTCAATATACAAGCCCATGTTCCGCAGGGCTTCTTGCGCCGCATCATGCCCGACTTTGGTAATGATATCGTTTAATTCTTTCAGGCTGAAAACCACAAGACAATAAGATTCGCCAACCTCTTTTCTTTTCAACTGAAGATGATTGAGCATGCCGAACTGGCGTTTGGAATAAAGGCCGGTTAACTCTTTTTGCAGTGCTTCCAGGCTGCTGATGACTTCATCCATAAACGGGTGATCGAAATTTTCCAGTTCCGCCGGTGTTCCCTGAAAAACGATCTGCCGATCATAAAGGGCCAGGATGCGATTGGAAATAAAATATACATCCGGGATTTCATGGCTGACGAGGATGGCGGTAAAATTAAATTTCCTCTGATACTGGGCGATCATACTCAAAATTGCATTTTTCCGGACGGGATCCTGCCCGGTCGTCGGTTCGTCAAAAAGGACAATTTGCGGATCGGTGATCAAAGCCCGCGCCAGCGCCGCCCTTTTTTGCATGCCCCCGGAGAGTTCTGACGGATATTTGTTGATGGCTTCGGTCAGCTCCGTCTGCTCAACTCTGATCATCACCCGGCGGTCGATTTCCGCCTTCTTTAAATTGGTGGTTTCACGCAGGGGCAGCGCGATATTATCATAGACCGTCAGGGAATCCAGCAGGGCATTGCCTTGAAACATGTAGCTGATTTGTGCGAAAGATGCGGCGATTTCCGCCTTTTTCATCTGGGCCAGCGGTTTGCCCCGGAAAAAAATAGCCCCTTCGTCCGGCTGGATCAGCCCGATAATATGTTTGAGCATGACACTTTTGCCCGAACCGGAAAGACCGATGATCGTTGTGATCTCGCCTTCATAGATCTGCAAATTCACGCGCTCCAGCACGGTTTTGTTGCCGAAGCGCTTGGTCACATTTTTAAATTCAATGAGTGGCGTATCCATCTTGTCTCTCTATACCAGCAGGGAAGTCACAACATAGTCTGAAATCAAAATCAGCACACAAGAAAACACAACCGCCGACGTTGTCGCAAGGCCGACCGCCTGAGCGCCGTGGCTGTCGCGGCGCATATGCGCAAAATATCCCTGATAACAGCAAACCGTGGCAACAATGACTGCAAAAACGATCGATTTAATAAATCCATTGGTGATATCGCCCATGACCACGTAAGTCTGGATGCTATGCACGTAAACACCGCCATTCAACCCCAGGAGGGCAACTGCGGAAACATAGCCGCCGACGATGCCGATGAGATCAAACACAGCCGTCAACAGGGGAAAACTGATGACAGCCGCAGCAATTTTGGGGCTGATGAGATATCGGATGGGATTGATCCGCATGGTGGAGAGCGCGTCGATCTGTTCACTGATGCGCTGAATGCCGATCTCAGCTGTTATCGCCGATCCGGCGCGGGCCGTAATCATGATGGCGGTCAGCACCGGCCCCAGTTCCATGATTAACGAAAGCGA
>CAYVFA010000010.1:15735-27531 GCA_964450075.1 uncultured Smithella sp. | reverse complement strand
ACACTTTTAAGTGGCAGTAAAACAGCAAACGACTGCCATAATTTATAATAAAGGTTAGCAGAGCGAATTTCTTCGATCAGAATCGTATCGGCTTTGCGAAGCACTGCCAGTCGCTGCGCGGTCACCTCCCCAATGATGCGGATCGCGAGCCCTGGCCCGGGGAAGGGCTGACGCCAGACGACATCATCGGCCAGTCCCAGTTCTTTTCCCAGAAGCCGCACTTCGTCTTTAAACAGGTGTTTAAGCGGTTCGACCAGTTTCAGATTCATTTTCTTCGGCAGGCCGCCGACATTGTGATGCGACTTGATGATCGCGCTGGGTCCGCCGAAAGCGGAACGCGATTCAATCAGATCAGGGTAAAGCGTGCCCTGTGCCAGAAATTTTACGCCTTTGATTTTACGCGCCTGGGTGTCAAATACTTCTATAAAGGTCCGGCCGATGATTTTGCGTTTCTTTTCGGGATCGGTCACACCTTTTAATTTTTTAAGAAACAGCCCTCCCGAACGGTCAAACCGTAAATTGATTTGCAGGTTTTTTTTGAACATTTGAATGACGCGCTCGGCTTCGCCTGCCCGGAGCACACCGTTGTCCACAAAAACACAGGTGAGCTGCTTGCCGATGGCCCTGTGCAAAAGCACCGCCGCGACGGATGAATCGACGCCCCCGGAAAGCCCCAGAAGAACTTTTTCACATCCCACCTGCTGACGGATTTCATCAATTGCATGGTTGACAAAAGATTTCATCGACCAGGATTTTTTGCAATTGCAAACGGCAAACAGGAAATTGGCCAGTATTTTTTTACCGGCTTGTGTATGAACCACTTCGGGGTGGAATTGCAGGCCGTAAAAATTCCTTTTGACATCTTCGGCAGCCGCAACGAGCGTATTGGATGTGAAAGCGGTAATGATGAAACCGTCCGGCAATGATCCGATGGAATCGCCATGGCTCATCCAGCACTGTGATTTTTTTCCGACGCCGGCGAACATGCCTTTTTGTTTTTTGACGTTGAGCTCGGCAAAACCGTATTCGCGCTTGGTCGAGCCGATGACTTTACCGCCCAGGGAATCGATCATATACTGCAGGCCGTAACAGATGCCCAGCACGGGAATGCCGAGCTTAAAAATGCCTTTGTCCACGCGCGGCGCGCCTTTGGCGTAAATACTGGCCGGACCGCCGGAAAGAATGATACCTTCCGGCGCCAGCGCTTGGATCGCCGCCAGTGGAATATCGGGCGGTTCGATCTGGCAGTAAACATGATGTTCGCGCACACGACGCGCAATAAGCTGGTTATACTGCGAACCGAAATCAATAATCAGAATCACTTTGTCTTCCCCTTTTCTTCCCTCATCATTTCAATAAACTGCAAAAACAGATATTCCGTATCACGCGGACCCGGCGCTGCTTCGGGATGATACTGAACACTCATCATCAAAGGCAGCTTCATTCCTTCAGAGGTCGCGTCATTTAAATTCGTGTAGGTCTTGCTTGCTTTATTTTCGACCGATTCCGGCACGACAACAAAGCCGTGATTCTGAGACGTGATTTCGATGCGGCCGGTTTCCAGATTCTGAACTGGCTGATTGATGCCGTGATGGCCGAACTTTAACTTTTCCGTTGTGCCGCCGATCGCCTGACCTAGAATTTGATGACCCAGGCAGATACCGAATACCGGCTGTTTACCAATCACTTCGCGGGCGGCATGAACAATATAAGGAAGCGCCGCCGGATCTCCGGGGCCGTTGGAGAGCAATACGCCGTCGGGCTGATACGCCAGAATGTCGGAGCCTGCGGTATAAGCGGGAACCACCAACACTTCGCAGCCGTTTTGTTCCAGTAATCTTAATATGTTGTATTTAACACCACAGTCCAGAGCAACAACACGCAGCTTTTTAGCCGGTTTTTTGGCGGAAATTTTACGGCGGGAAGGCGCGCCTTTTTTCCACAAATATGCTTTTTGACAACAAACTTCGCGTACCAAATCGCGTCCGACCAGACCAGGATAGGCCCGGACTTGTTCCAGCAGCTCGGGAACAGCTTTTGTTTTGGTGGAAATAATCCCTTTCATGGAACCGGCGAGACGCAGGCGACGCGTCACAGCGCGGGTGTCGATGCCTTCAAGCCCGATTTTGCCCGAATCTTCCAGAAATGATTTTAAGCTTTTTGTCATCCGCCAGTTGCTTGGGTTTTGCTGATATTCCTTAACGATAAAGCCTTCCAGATGAACACCCGCCGATTCCATATCCTCATGGTTGATGCCGGTGTTGCCGACCAGCGGATAAGTCATGGTCACGATCTGGCCTTTATAGGAAGGATCGGTGATGACTTCCTGATAACCGGTCATTCCCGTATTGAAAACGACTTCCCCCAGCGTTTCGCCCTCGCCCGCAAAGGCAAACCCTTCAAAAACACTGCCGTCCTCCAGAACCAGCAGGGCTTTATGATCTTTTCTTAACAAAGGCATTTAACTTTATTCTCCAAAGATTCAGGGAATGGTCATTGCCATTCCCTGAATCTTTTAGGATCAGCAGATAAACAACATCTCCCAGAATTTGGGCAGAGGCCAGGTTGCGTCGTCCATGATATTTTCCAGGGCATCCACATATTCCCTCAGTTCATCCATCTTCGGCTTGACTTTCGATCCCAGCATCTCCGCTTTCTTCGGTTCATCATGCAAGGCCGCCGCCGCTTCCACCTTGATCTGAATATCTTTATTGGTGACATAGATATTATTAATCAGATCAAGAATTTTCTTTAAAAGCTCTGTTTGGGAAGATAAAACCGCGGAGGAACCCAGCGCTTCTTTGGTATCGACAATCGCCTTCGCCAGCTTCTTTTGATAAGCTACGGCAGCCGGGATGACTTGCGTCATACAAATTTGATTGAGGCAGTGGACCTCGATTTCCAGATCTTTGATGTAGCGTTCCAGGTGAATCAGGTATCGTGATTTAAGCTCCACATTGGAAAGCACTTCATATTTTTCAAAAAGCTTCAGCGCCTTGCTTGTCACCAGCGCTTTTAAAGCGCTGGGCGCTGTTTTTTCATTGGGCAGTCCTCTTTTCTTCGCTTCGGCTTCCCATTCCTTCGTATAGTTGTCACCGTTGAAAAGAATGGGTTTGATATAATTGATTTCGCTTCTGAGAACATCAAAAACCGCCTGATGAATATTTTTTGTTCCTTTGGCTGCAATTTTTTCAGCCAGTTCATCCAGGCTTTCGGCCACCATGGTATTGATTGCCAGTGCCGGTGCAGCAATATTCTGAGACGAACCCACCGCGCGAAACTCGAATTTGTTGCCGGTAAAGGCAAAGGGTGATGTCCGGTTGCGGTCGGTGTTATCTTTGCTGACATGGGGCAGGGAAGCAATGCCCAGATCGATAATTTCCTCTTTCGTTGCTTTGTTTACGGTGCCTTTTTCTATATTGTCCAGAATTTGCGTAAGCTGCTCACCCAGGAAGACCGAGATAATCGCGGGCGGCGCTTCATTGGCGCCCAGACGGTGATCATTGCCGTAAGAGGCAACGGCCGCGCGCAAAATGTCGGCGTGCTTGTAAACAGCCCGGACCGTCGCAATCAAAAACACCAGAAAATGAATATTGTCCTCCGGTGTTTTGCCGGGATTCAGCAAATTATTATCATTGTTATCGGACAGCGACCAGTTGACGTGTTTACCGGATCCATTGATTTTGGCAAAGGGTTTTTCGTGCATCAGCGCGGCCAGACGATGCTTTTTAGCAACGTATTTCAGCGTGTCCATGACCAGCTGGTTATGATCCACCGCCAGGTTGGCTTCCTCATAAACGGGTGCGATTTCATACTGGCTGGGCGCGACTTCGTTGTGGCGTGTCTTGGCCGGTATGCCGAGCTTGAAGAGTTCTTCCTCGACATCATGCATGTAAGAAGAAATTCTCTCTTTAATGCTGCCAAAATACTGATCTTCCAGTTCCTGACCTTTGGCCGGAGGCGCACCGACAACCGTTCGTCCACCCAGCACCAGATCCTGACGTTTGTAATAATAATCCATGTCAATCAGAAAATATTCCTGCTCCGGCCCCAGGTTGGAATGAACTTTTTTCACCCCTTTGGCGCCAAGTAATTTCAGCATGTTCACCGAACTCTTATTCAGGGCGCGGATTGAACGCAATAGAGGTGTTTTCTTATCCAGCGCCTGCCCGGTATAAGAAATAAATACGGTCGGAATACAAAGCGTTGTGGAAATGCCGTTTCGCTTGATAAAAGCCGGCGAAGACATGTCCCAGGCCGTGTAGCCGCGGGCTTCGAAAGTGGCCCGGATGCCGCCGGACGGGAAAGATGATGCATCCGGTTCGCCCTGCACCAGCTGCTTTCCGGAAAACCGCTCAACCACCGCGCCGGGACCGGCGGGATCGGCAAAAGCATCATGCTTTTCCGCGGTGATACCGGTCATCGGCTGAAACCAGTGCGCAAAATGGGTCGCGCCCTTCTCAATGGCCCATTCCTTCATGGCGTGCGCAACAATGTTGGCTGTCTCGGTATCCAGCGTTTTATCTTCATTAATCGCTTCCATTAATTTCTTAAAGGTATCTTTAGGAAGCTTCTCCTTCATCACCGTATGATTAAAGGTATCCTCGCCAAAGTATTCCGACACGGGAACAAACTTTTCTTTTTCAATCACGTATTGTCTTTCTGCCGCAAGCGTTGCTTTTGTTTTTTTCATAATTTTTCCATCCTTCATATAATGAAATCATTGTTTATTCAATCGGTGCATTTGCCACGATTTCCCAAACGCCGGTGGGACAGGCTCCGGCGCAGAAACCACAACCAATGCAACGTTCGCTATCCACGATATACTCAAAACCACCCTGCGCCGTCTGCTGCCGGGAAATTGCTTTCTGAGGGCAAATTTCCTCGCACATGCCGCAGTCCCGGCAAGCCCCGCAGGACGCGCAATGGGTTGCGCAAGATTTTGGATCGGCAAATTCACTGATACGGGGGTCAAAATATTGGAGTTTGACCCGTTCATAATTAATCGCCGGAAGCTTGTCGTACGTTTCCGCCGCGCCTCTCAGCATATCATCGATCGACCGGGCGGCAATACGCCCTGCGCCGATGGCATCGGTCAGCAATCCGGGGCGGACGGCGTCACCAATCGCGTAAACCTGAGGATCGCTCGTGGCGTATGTTGCATCCACCACGACAAAACCTCTTTGTGTCGTAATTCCTTCCGGCAGGAAGGATAAATCCGGCATGTCACCCACGGCAACAATGACCGTTTCCGCCGGCAGAAATTCTCCATCGGTCAGTTTCACACCCTTATCCGTAACCGCTTTCGTGAAACGTGGCCAGAGAAATTTCGCACCCGCCGCTTCGGCATGCTTTCTTTCCATACCAAAAGATGCCGGTTCCTGCACGTCAATCAGCGTCACGCTTTTCGCGCCCATGCGGAAAGCCTCCGTCGCCGCATCACAGCCCACATTACCCGCTCCGATAACGATAACCCTTTTGCCGACTTTAACACAATCAAGTTTGCTTTGCTGAAGAAACTCCAAAGCGGTCAGAGTTTTTTCCATGCCGGGGATATTCAATTGACGAGGTTTGGTCGCCCCTGCCGCAATGACAATATAATCGTTTTCATTTTTCAGTTTCAGAAACCGGTCTTTCGTCAGCGGCATTCCCAGATGCACCTGATGGATGTTTTTGACCAGTCGCTGAATTTCATGCTCCACGACATCGCCGGGAATGCGACTTTTGGGAATCGAACCGGTGATCTTACCGCCCAGTTGTTTTTTGCTCTCGATGATGACCGCCTCATGGCCTTTCAGCCACAACTGCCAAGCCACGGAAAGCCCGGATGCGCCGCCGCCGATGACCGCCACTTTTTTTCCGGTTTCCGGAAAACGCGCAGGTTCTTTAGCCGCAAGGGATGCCTTGCCCAGCAGGGTCACATCGACTGCCTGAAGACTCACCAGATGGCGTGTGCATTTCTGCATACACAGGTTGGGGCACAGATAACCGCAAACCGTCGCCGGAAAAGGCGTGTATTGCAGGGCGAGATCAACCGCTTCATCCACTTTTCCCTGACGGATCAGTTCCCATCTTTTCTGCACGGGGATGCCGGTCGGGCAAGCCGCCTGACAAGGCGGCAGATATTTTTCATTGGCCCACACCGGGATAAAACGCCGTAGTTCGCCTGTCTCCAAGAGTCCAATGGGAGAACGATCCAGGCTGGACAAATCTCCAATGACACCGCCTTTCCCCAGTTCGCCTTCCCATACTTCCTGTTGGAACTTGGCCATGGGGCGCACCGCACGCGCCAGTTTTTCGGAAGGTTTACGCGCCACCAGCAACTGCCATGCTTCGCGATGAGCAGCCAGTTGATCATATAAATATTGCTTCCCGATGGCTTGGAGAAATCGCTTCATATTCGCCTGCAGCCACTGCCATTCCTCTTCGGGAAGGTCAGTCAACAACTTGGCGTCTGATTGACTGTAGATTTCCTGACGGCCACGGAAGAATATTTTACCGCCCACCATGCCGACACAGGGACGGTAGCCCAGCACATTGTTATGATCTTCGGCGCCCTCACCGCACACAACGGCAATGCCGCCCGCCATAAATTCGGCGAAAGAATCACCGACTTTGCCGAATACCCAGAGCTCGGGCGGTTCAAAGCGGGGGTTGTGCTTGGTCATGGTCATGCCGCGCGCGCCGATATCGCCATCGATATAAATCTTCCCCTGCGCCATGGCGTTGGCCACACCGTTGGTCGCATTGCCGTGAACAATAATTTCCGCGCCGGCATTCAACCAGCCGATGTCATCAGAGGCGGGACCGAAGACTTCAATCATCGTATTGGCAAAGCCCATGGCGCCCAGACGCTGGCCCGACGTACCCAATACATCCACTTTAATCAGCTGATTCCCGGCACGCCAGAGGCGTCCGCCGATGCCGTGCTGTCCATACGCGGTGACTTCAATTTGACGATAACCACCTTCAACAGCTTGCTGAATGCGCTCTTCCAGGATCCGCGATTCGACGCGGAGATTGTTTTCCACGCCGGCAATTTTCATGGAATCTTTCTTCGTCATGACTTTTTCCCGTTTTCCGAATTACAAAACATATTTTATGTTAAGACGCGAGGCGGCATCCGCGTCATTAATCCCCAGCGCATCCGACATACCGATTGGCAGCGACGTCGAACGTCCCAGCGGAGCAACTATTTTCTTCAATTCCGTGTTGAAACTCACATACAAATCCACCAGGCGCTCGGCGACTTTTTCCGGATCCAGCCTGCGATCCAGTCGGGGATCCTGCGAGGTAATGCCTTTGGGACAGACACCGATATTGCAGACATTGCAGCGGTCCCCTTCCGAACCCAGACAACCGGCTGCCGCCTGCATGACATATTTTCCGGTTTGTACACCGCTTGCGCCCAGCATAATCAAAGCGGCGGCATTGGCGGCCAGATTGCCGTTTTTACCGATCCCGCCGCCCGCAAACAGCGGCAGTTCGTTTTGCTTGCCCAGCTTGACCAGGGTTAAATACGCGTCGCGCAGATTGCTGGCGATAGGATGTCCCATGTGATCCATGGATACATTATAGGCGGCTCCCGTGCCGCCATCTTCACCATCCATCGCTAAACCCGCGGCATAAGGATTTCTTGTTAAGTTGTTGAGAACGGCCATCGCTGTGCTGGTCGCGGAAATTTTCGGATACACCGGCACGCGGAAACCCCAGGCCATGGACATGGACTGGATCATCTTGGCCACCGCCTCTTCAATCGAATACTTGGTCTGATGCGTCGGCGGACTGGGCAGACTGATGCCCTGCGGCACTCCCCGAATGGCGGCAATCAGTTTATTGACCTTGTACCACATGAGAAGTCCGCCATCACCGGGCTTCGCGCCCTGGCCGTACTTGATTTCAATCGCACAGGGGTCTTCCTTCATCTGCGGCAAGCTGTGAATGATTTCATCCCACCCGAAATAGCCGCTCGCAATCTGCAAAATGACATATTTCAGAAAGCGCGATTTCAAAAGCCGCGGAGGACAGCCGCCTTCGCCGGTACAGATCCGAACCGGCATGCCCAGCTCTTCGTTCAGATAGGCCACACCCATTTGCAGGCCTTCCCACATGTTTGGAGACAGTGCGCCGAATGACATGCTGCCGATCACCAGCGGATAAATTTCGCGAACCGGCGGCATCCAGCCATTCTCCCAGCTGACTTTGAGCATTTCTTCCGGTGGCAGGATTCTGCCCAGCAGCGTACGCAATTCAAATTCATGGCGACCCGCATCAAGGGCCGGGTCCGTCAGCATCGAAATGCGAACAAATTTGATTTTATCCAACACGCTGTCGG
This sequence comes from uncultured Smithella sp., assembly GCA_964450075.1. Lineage (GTDB taxonomy): Bacteria > Desulfobacterota > Syntrophia > Syntrophales > Smithellaceae > UBA8904. The sequence continues at coordinate 19,196 of CAYVFA010000010.1, read as the reverse complement.
GATGGTTCCGGCGACCGCCGCGCCTGCGGGGCTCGCCGCCCTGATTGACGTGAAAACGCAACTTATCAATGCCTTCAGCATGCGCAGGCGCAATCGCACTGTTGGGGCAAACCATGGTGCACATCCCGCAGCCAACACACGCATGGGCCGGGTCCGTTCGCTGATCAATGCCATGGTAAATGGTGAAAAGATTGCCGGGCCTGGTTTCAAGACCGACCGGCGTCTGCAGGGCTCTTTTGCGGTGAACGCCCAGTTCAATGGCGCGAACCGGACAAACAGCTGCACAGCTGCCGCACAACGTGCACTTTTCTTTGCTCCAGCAAATCTGCCAGGGCAGATCTTTGGCGCTTAATGTAGAGGGGGTAATGCGTCCCATTGATTCCATTTTTCTATCTCCTGCCGCTCGCGGCGAACGATAACCGTTTCGTATCTCATCGGCTGGTCATCCAGATTGATGTCGCGCTCCGGAATCGCCGCATCGAGGCCGCACATTTCAGACGAAAACGCGAAAATGCCGGGCCGGCCGCCCACAACGCCCGGGCGCAGTTTCTTTGCGTCCTGCACCATGAACATCGACTTGTCGGGCAGACAGCCGATGACGCAGTTCGGGCCGTCAATAATTAAGGGACGGCAGCTTTGCTTTAAATTTCTCAACATCCTGCCGTCGGGATGACGCGCCAACTCCTCATCTTTGAGCGGCGTAATAATATGTTTATACATTTCCATACCGAGGCCGAGCTTGTTTTGCGTGTAATGCAGAATGTGCGTGAACACCTCCGAGTCGGACTGATAGCCGGCGTAACCGGGAAAATTGCGGGACATCAAAAATTCACGGATCGGCACAAACGCCGTGTTTTCCCCATTGGTCATGGTGGACATCCCCTGTATAAAAAACGGGTGGCAGGCATAAATATCAATCGAATAATTGGTGTTCTGGCGGCCCTGATTCAGAATAATGCGCGCAGAAAGTTCCTTGCGGTCCAACCCCAGATATTCGGCGACGATCAGCGGATCGCCCACTTCCTTCATCATGATGACGTCCGGCCAGAAGCTGAAGATCAGCATGGACTTGTCCTTTTCACCCATTTCCCTAAGCTGCAGCTGAACCATCATCAGCCGGAACTGAATTTCATCCTGGCTTAAGCCTTCCCACGCGGCGGGATACTCATAAACACGGATCACATAATTATCTCTCTTCGGCGTTCCAGGGGGAGTCGGTTTGGTCGGACGGAAAGACAACTTGTACTTCACCATAAAATCCAGATCGATCATGAAGCGATCCAACGCCTTAATCCCCTCATTGGAAAATATTCCGGAAAGGATCGGCTCGTTTTTAAATTTTTCAAACTCACCGCCCAAATCCGTGAGAAACAATCCGACACCGGATCCGTCATGACCTTCTTTCATGACGTTGAGCGCATTGATGGCCACCATCGGCGACAGCGGATCGTTACTGGTTACGGCAAACAAACGGCACATAAATTTACTTCCTCCCTGATAACAGCCTGCACAAACTCGACAGGCCAATTGATAATTGCCAGAGTCATGCCACGGCTGGCAAACGGGCAAAATGGAGTTAAAAGCTTGTTGTCCGGTCTTTTGTGCATTTTTTCTTCTTGCGGCTTAGTTTACGCAAAGAACAATTTTGTAGTATTAATAAAATATGGGACATTATTGTTCAAATATTCCGTTAAACACGGGTGTGTCGCGCGTCTTTCAGGGCGTACCGGACAAAAATGTTTATCAAATGTCTGAATCGATATGTTTTTTTCGGAAGTGTCTGGGATCGATTGCCATTTTCGATATTTTGTATTGAATAATACGCTTGGTTGTACCCAACATTTTGGCCGCCTTGGTTTGATTACCCCCGGTTTCTGTCAGTGCATCGATGATCAGCGATCTTTCCTGCGCTTCGACCACGGAAGAAAGCTTACTGCGATCCTTGCGATCCATTGACTTTTCCTTGATCTGCAGAGACGGCGGCAGGTGCACGCAATCCACCAGATCCGTCTTGGTCAACAACACAGCCCTTTCCATGCAATTTTCCAGTTCACGGACATTTCCCGGCCACTTGTGCGATAGAAATGCTTCAATCGCCGCTGTGGATATTCTTTTGACGTTTTTGCCCATTTCCTTATTATATTTGAGCAGGAAATGATCAGCCAGCAAAATGACGTCGCTGCCACGCTCGCGAAGCGGCGGTAAATAGATCTGGAAAACGTTCAGTCGGTAAAACAAATCCGCGCGAAAACGATCGGACAGAATATCCTGTTCCAGATTGCGGTTGGTAGCGGCGATGATTCGTACATTGACATGGACCACTCTTGAGGATCCCAGCGGTTGGAACCGTTTTTCCTGTAAGACACGCAGCAGCTTAACCTGAGCGGCAGCGGACAGTTCACCCACTTCGTCTAAGAAAATAGTTCCGCCATTGGCCTCTTCAAAACGGCCGCGGCGCGTCTGTAATGCGCCAGTGAAAGATCCTTTCTCATGGCCAAACAGTTCGCTTTCAATGAGCGTATCGGGAATAGCGGCGCAATTGACCTGGATCATGGGCCCGCCTTGCCGTGGCGAGTTTTTATGAATCGCGCGGGCAACCAGCTCTTTACCGGTACCCGTCTCGCCGGTGATCAACACGGTGGTATTGGAATCGGCCACCTGCGCCACCAGCCCAAAAACTTCCTGCATAGCTTTGGAATGGCCGATAATTTCCATCGATGGCGAACGCTCGGAACCGACAATCTTGCGCAGACGTTTGTTTTCTTCTTCCAGCGCACGGATATGCACGGCCTTGGCCATCAGCTCGGCAACCGCCGACAGCATGGCCAGTTCCTTATCCAGATCCTCAACTTGCAGGGCTACTTTATCGGCAGACAATACCCCGACGACGCGCGCATCATAAATGATGGGAACGCACAAAAATGAAAGTTCGGCACGGTTCAAATGCCGTCTTGCGCCGGTTCGATCCAGAAAATGGGTTTCCTGGCCCAGATTGGCTACCGCCATCGGGCGGCCGGTTTCGGCCACTTTTCCGGTAATGCCTTCCCCCGGCTTGTAAGTAACTTCCAACCCGTCAATATTGAAGTCATGGGCAATGTCCAGCCAGGCTTCCTGCTTTTCGCGATCCAGAAGAGAAATCATGCCCCGCTGCATTCCCAGGCGGGCGCTCATTTCGTTGAGAACCTGCTCCAGTTGATCCCGTAAATCTCCCGGCTGCGCCAGAATTTTAGCAATGGCGTGCAGGGCCGCTAATTCTTCGTAACTGTGAATACTCAATGCCTTTATTTCCTCAGTATGGTGTTTGGTTAATGCTTTACGCCTGTTTTGTCAGAAAACAGTGATTCGTACTTTGTGACAAAATTGTTCCAATATCAACCAGAATTTTTGTCGTTATCAGGACAATATTGCAAAGGACAAACCAATGTTGAAATAAGTGTGTAAAAAGTGGGGCTATCGTTCAC
>CAYVFA010000010.1:9116-15635 GCA_964450075.1 uncultured Smithella sp. | reverse complement strand
TGTTACGCAACCTTTTCAAGACGCTCCGCCACCCATATCTTGATGATAGATTGGCGCGGTACGCCAAGGCGTTTTGCCTCCCGGTCCAGTAACTGGATCATCCAAAGGGGGAAATCCACATTGACCCGCTTTTGTTCCTGTTCCGGACGCTTCGCTTTTGATAGATCAAGATCGCCGACAATATTTTCACCTTTATCAAATTTTTTATCAAATTCACTCGCCTTCATATAATTTAACCTCTTCTTTTCTGGAGCGTCTCACGGAAATAATCCTTATCTTGCCTGACCGGTAAGTGATGACCCCCGACCAATGTTTTCCATCAATTATGCCCACAACGAGAAATCTTTCTTCATCGCTCGTTTTCACGGGAATTTCCAAAAGATCAAGGTCCTGCCACAAAGCCTGAGCTTCTTGAAAGTCTATACCGTGCTTTGCCTTATTACCGGCACTCTTTTCCGGATCAAATTCAAATTCCATAGTATAATTATTATACCTTTTATATACATATAGTCAATGAGCTATTTTGAGGTGTGGCCGGTATTTTATTCTGATGTATTTGTCGGCATAGACTAAGAAACATTGTAGTACGAACCTTCAGGTTCGTTCCTGCCTGTTCTGTTTCCCAAGCTGCAGCCTGGGAAACAGACAAATAAAATAATCTAATTGCCGGAACGCACTGAATCAATCTTACGTCGATCTTACGTCGATTGAACCGGCATCAGCATGCCTTAGAATGTGAAACTTAAAGTTACGCCACCGTACAGGAATGAACTATCCTTGTCGGATGCGACGGCTGCACCCTGCAGGCCGCGGCCCCTCATCTCGTATTTCGCATCCTGGGACAAAGGGAAAACATAGGTCATCAAAGGTGTTACCGTTATATTCTTGGTGACGGCAAAAGGCAGTGCGATCAAAAGGGTCCCGTCATGAAAATTATTGAACTTATCCGCTGTCGGCGCCGCATCGCCATCAAACTTCGGATATCTTATTGCATCCGCGCTGATGGTTGCATCTTCACTTTTCAAATAGCTTGCGGTTGCCGCCATTTTCAATCCGATCTTCTCATGCAGGGCAAAGGTGTGGGAAATTCCAAGCGTCGCATACCACTGATGGTAATGATCAATTTCTTTGTAAACCGTCAGGGTCGGCGCAAGAATCGTATCCAGCCCCAGAGAGACAAAGATTTCCTGAGCATCAAGCGGATCGATACCTCCCGAATAAGGAGCAGCCAGGGCATAGTAAATATATCCGGCGCCTGCCTGTACCATACCGAACTTTCGCGAATAGGAAAGGGTCATATCCGTTTCCGTGTGCTGAGACGAATAGTTTTGACCTGCTGCACTGTAAGGACTGGTATCCAGATTACCCCAGAGATTCGCGGTAAAACCCTTATAGCTTGCCGTGAGGGAGGGTTGAATGACCGCACTGTGACGCGTCATTTCCTGACCCCTCCAAATATAAGCACTTAAAACGCTGGCGGCGATTTCACCTGTCACTTTTGCCTCTTCCTGTTTTTTCTCGGCAGGTTTTGGTTCTTCCGCCGCCCAAGCCATCATCGTGAATGACGCCAGCATCAGCGCCAGCAAAATAATTGTAATTATTGTCATTAGATTTCGTTTCATTGTTTCAGCTTCTCCTTTTGATTTATTTTTATTCAAATGTCCATTATCCATAACACGGACCTCAACCAATGGCGCTGCCGCCTCGCTCACCGGAGCTGATACGAATGCACTCCGTCAGTTCCGTGACAAAAATTTTGCCGTCTCCGACCGACCCGGTATGTGCGCCGCGGGTAATGGCCGCGATGGTCGGTTCCACAAAGTCTTCGTTGATAGCGATGTCCAGTCGGACTTTATTGAGCAGGCCTCCCGCTTCCTTCGCGCCGCGGTATATTTCCGTGAGGCCCTTTTGTCTTCCCTGGCCCACCACGTTGGTTACGGTCATTAAGTTGACTTCGACAGCCTCCAGTTCTCTTTTGACAGCCTCCAGTTTATGGGGCTGAATAATGGCAATAACTAGTTTCATGATTTGTTCCTCCTATTCAATCACGGTGTAAGCGGCTTCGCTTTGTTGTGTTAAATCCAGACCGATGATTTCATTTTTCTCTTCAACCCTCATGCCGATTACGGCATCCACAATTTTGAAGATGATGAAAGTCATGATCACTGCAAAGGACACCGTCACGATGAGCATCAGGCATTGAACTCCGAATTGATGCAGGTTGCCGAGCATCAATCCGTCGGCGCCTGCCGCATTGACCGCTTTCTCCGCAAAAACACCCGTCAGGATAGTGCCGACCGTTCCGCCGACGCCATGCACGCCGAATGCGTCAAGAGAATCGTCGTAACCGAGTTTGCCTTTAATGATGGCAACCGCTGTATAGCAGACGAGGGCAACGATCATGCCCATGAACAGGGCATTCATCGGGTTGACAAAGCCGCAAGCAGGTGTGATGGCAACCAGGCCTGCTACTGCGCCGGTGGCCGCGCCCAAAATAGTCGGCGTTCCGTTGTGCCACCACTCAACCAAGGCCCAGGTCAAACCGGCAGCGGCTGTTGCCGTATGGGTGGTCACAAAGGCATTTCCCGCCAGGCCGTCGGCTGCCAGCGCGCTTCCTGCATTAAATCCAAACCAGCCGAACCATAAAAGAGCCGCACCCAGAACGGTAAATGGCAGGTTGTGCGGACGGATCGGCCCGTGATTGTAACCAACGCGTTTGCCCAGTAATAACGCCAGAACCAGAGCCGAGATACCCGAGCTCACATGCACGACAATACCGCCGGCAAAATCTAAGCCCCCCATCGCCTTGAGCCAACCACCCGTTCCCCAAACCCAGTGCGCCAGGGGATCATAAACAAGCGTCGCCCACAGCAAAGTGAAAAGAAGAAAAGCTGGAAATTTTACCCGTTCCGCATACGCACCAATAATCAAAGCAGGCGTAATAATGGCGAACATCGCCTGAAAGATCATAAAGACCGAATGGGGAATTGTTTTGGAATAGTCAGGGTTCGGCAGCGCGCCCACTGAGCTGAGTCCCGCCCAGTCCAGATTGCCGATGATGCCGTGGAAATCCGGCCCGAACGCCAGGGAATAGCCGAACAACACCCACTGTAAACTGATCACGCAGACGATAATGAAACACTGCATCAAAATAGAAAGAACGTTTTTGCGGCGCACCAGCCCTCCATAGAAAAATGCCAGCCCCGGAATGGTCATGAGCAGAACCAATGCGCTGGCGGTTAATACCCACGCTGTATCTCCAGAATTCATGATAAATACCTCCTTAAAGAAATTTTCGTACGGCGACTCTTAGCGCAAGGAAGATGCCAAAGGACAACATTGTTCATAAGTAGCTGAAAATAATAATTATTAATTAGTTATTTTACAAATTAAAATCGTACAATATTGTATGAATTGAAGAGATAACAAAACTAATATGTGAGCAAATTTAAGTTTCGCGCCAGAAGTAAGACTGACAAAATCGTACAATATTGGCCAAGGAAAGAATTATCGGAATTTGATGACGGGACATTAAAAAAATTTCACAAAAACAGATTTCAGACCAAGCTGAAACACAAAAATGTTTTGGCACAACAATTGATACAACCATAAATGTGAAGAGCTCGTAAAAAGTCGAAAAGCCGACGGATAACCCGAAGGTCACGCGAGGTCATAAGTGACGGCATCAAGAAACTATTGAAATAACTGGATTCCCGCACTCGTGATTTTTTTAGGTTTTTCAGGCAATGACAAAAAAGGACAAAGGCGACTTTTTTAAAAGCAACTTAGCCAATTAAAGCCGTACAAATTTGTACGGTCAGCATAACAAAAGAGGATAAAATTTTATGACACCTTATGCTCGCGTTACAACAGGCATGAATGGATTGGATGAAATTCTTAATTATCTGCAAATGGGCGACAACGTCGTCATGCAGGTGGACGATATTGCCGACTACAAAAAGTTTGTCGATCCCTATATTGAAGCGGCACTGGCGGGCAACCATCGCATTGTCTATATGCGTTTTGCCAACCACCCCGCCCTTTTGGAGCCGAACAAAAAGATTAAAGTTTATAAACTCAACGCCAACAAAGGCTTTGAATCCTTTTCCACACAGGTCCACAACATCGTCCGCGACGAAGGCCGCGATGTTTTTTATGTTTTCGACTGCCTGTCTGATCTGCTCATGGCCTGGGCGACCGACCTGATGATCGGGAACTTTTTTGTCATCACCTGCCCCTACCTGTTTGAATTGAATACCGTCGCTTACTTCGCCATTCTGCGCAGCCGCCACTCCTTCAAGACCGTGGCGCGAATTCGGGAAACCACACAGGTCCTTCTCGACATCTACAACAACAACGGCAAAATCTGCGTCCATCCGCTGAAGGCCTGGAAGCGCTATACACCGACCATGTATTTGCCGCACGTCATGGAAGGCGAAAAATTTGTCCCGATCTTAAATAGCGCGGATGCCGCAAGCATCCTGTCCTACCTGACAGATAAAAATGCCACCAGCAGCGTTCGCAACCTGGATTACTGGGATCGCATCTTCCTCAAAGCCACGACCATCCTGGAAGATCCGGACACCATAAAAGAAAAGCAGGACATGGTGGAAACCCTCTCCCGCGTGCTGATCGGACGCGAGAAAAGGATATTGTCTCTGGTAAAGGAATACTTCTCGCTTAACGATCTGCTGGAGATCAAGAAACGTCTGATCGGCACGGGGTTTATCGGCGGTAAATCCGTGGGCATGTTGCTCGCACGTAATATCCTGAGTAAAGACACGTCTTTTAACTGGAAGTCTGAACTGGAAATCCATGATTCTTTTTACATCGGCTCGGACATTTTCTACTCCTACATGGTGCAAAACGGCTGGTGGAAACTACTCATGGCGCAAAAGACGTCTGAAGGATATTTTGAAGTCGCCCGCGAACTGAAAAACAAGATGCTGCACGGCGTCTTCCCCGATGAGATCAAAGAACAATTCCAGCTCATGCTGGAATATTTCGGACAGTCGCCGATTATTGTGCGTTCCAGTTCGCTTTTGGAAGACGCTTTCGGCAATGCCTTTGCCGGAAAATATGAAAGCTATTTCTGCCCCAATCAGGGAACACCCGAAGAACGCTACCGCCATTTTGAAGAAGCCGTTCGCAAAATTTTCGCATCCACCATGAACGAAGACGCCCTGACCTATCGCCTGCAGCGCGGCATGGCTCAGGAGGATGAACAAATGGCGCTTCTGGTACAGCGCGTCTCCGGATCCCATCGCGATACCTACTTTTTCCCCGATCTGGCGGGCGTCGGTTTGTCCTATAATACGTTTGTGTGGCAGAAGGGCATGGACCCGAAAGCCGGGATGCTGCGTATTGTCTTCGGATTGGGAACCCGTGCGGTCAATCGGGTGGAAAACGATTATCCGCGGATCGTCGCACTGGATGCTCCTTTAGTGAAACCTTACGCCAACCAGGAGGATATGCAGCGTTTTACCCAGAAGGAAGTTGATTTATTGAACCTGAAGGATAATGAATTTCAGTCTTTGCCGGCCCGCGACCTGCTTAACCACAACATCGAAACCCATTTGGATTTACTGGCTTCGCGCGACACGGCCGCTAGTGAATATATGCAGTCTATCGGCCGGTCATCGGAGGATGTCTGGATTCTCACTTTTGATGATCTGCTTTCGCAAACCCCCTTTGCCCAAACCATGTCAAAAATGCTTAAAACACTGGAGCAGGTTTACCGTTATCCCGTGGATATAGAATTCACCGTTAATTTCGACGTGAGCAGCAAAGCCCGTATCAACCTTCTGCAATGCCGTCCGTTTCAGACCAAGGGACATTACAGCCGCGTTGAGCTTCCGGACAAAATTACCCCATCAAAAATTCTCATCCGCCAGGAAGCGAATTTTATGGGCGGCAGCGTTTATCAGGCCATCTCACGGATCATTTACGTCGATCCGCAAGGATACGCGAAATTAACGCTTTCAGAAAAATATGAAATCGCCAGACTGGTCGGCAAACTGAACCGCCAGATTGGCGCGCGCGAGGCCATGCCGACCATTCTTATGGGACCGGGCCGCTGGGGAACAACGACACCGGCGATGGGCGTTCCAGTCAAATTCTCCGAAATTAATCATATTACCGCCATTGGCGAAATCGCTTATCAGGACGGCTCACTGATCCCGGATTTGTCATTCGGCACGCACTTCTTCCAGGATATGGTGGAGATGGATATTTTTTACATGGCAATTTATCCGGAAAAAGATGGCGTCCTTTTTAATACGGCCTGGATGAAAAAGCAGTTGAACATCCTGACGGATCTGATGCCGGACGATGGACGTTTTGCCAATGTCGTACGTGTCTATGATGTGCGAGCCAAAGATTTGCGTCTGTTATCGGATATTGTGACGCAGAAAATGATTTGTTTTTTCGGGGAATAGCGTAGGGCTGAAAAGTATTTGAAAATCAGTCGGCGCTCAGGCTATACACGGCTACCCGACCGTTTTCTTGAAACCCTGCCTG
>CAYVFA010000010.1:0-9016 GCA_964450075.1 uncultured Smithella sp. | reverse complement strand
AAAATCAAATCCGGCAAAGGAAACTTCCTTCCACAATGCCAGTTCTTTCTTGTTTTTGACAAGCCTTATGTTAATGGCCGCATCGCCGGTTGCTTCTTCCGGCAGACAACTTAAATCCGCAAGCATGCACGGAATATGGTCAACAACAGTAAACCCTTCCGCTTTCAACATATCTTTTGAGGCGTCCGATTGTGCGCCTGGAAACATCCACCACCAGAATGGCACCCCGTTTTTTTGAAAATCTTTTTTGATATTCTGAATTGTTTTGCGGTCGTCCGGTATCAGCGGTTTTTCATTCCAAACCCAATTAAGATCAGCGGATTCAATGCCTGTTTTCATCGTCCAAATCGAACCGCTGTTACAAAGAGAGGAATTGAGTCCGCCCCAGTAGCGGCCGGTGGCAAAAAAAGTGTCTTCGATAATGTTGATCACGGACATTTTAAGGATATCGGGCCAATATAAAAATTATTTTTTGTTGGGATAATGCTGGAAATGCGGCTTGATGGTCGGGTTTTCTAATTCATCCTTGGACATCTTGAGAATTGTTTCCGCAGCCGTAATATCCAGTTTCAGCCTCTTGATTTTTGCATCATAAGCAGGCAAAGCTTTTTTATAACGCTGTCTCTGCGTGAACTCCATGAAGGGCTGCTCCTTCATTTGCTTCAGAATCATGTCACGCGTGGCGTTGGCCTCAGACAGTATTTTTCGCAAATATTCTATCCGGTCCGCTGCATTTTTATGTTCAACAGGAACGGCCCTGGACAAATCTTTGTCAATTTTGTCCTGCAGAATATCCGGCGCCGCTTTGGGCATGGACGGTTTACCGAATACCGCCGGATTGTGGGCCTTCGGATCAAATCCGGCGCTTGGGGATAATCCCGTTGAGGGCTTGCCGAAGATGGCCGTATTAAACGCGGCCTTCGGTTCCGGTTCCACTTCTTCCTGCTTGGGTTTGAGATTGGATTTCAGACAAACGTCAATCACAAATTGACCGGCCTCCGTCTGAAAGGGGATGACAATACTGGGTCCTTTGATCACATGATAGATGGTATGCGCTCTGCCGAAAACAATCGTCGGAATGGCTGCAAAAACCCTTAAGTCATCTTTTTCCATGAGCTTGCGCGACGAGCCGGAGATCATATTGGTGAGCTCCCCCACCGCATCGAGCACTTCTCTGTTTATTTCCGTAACCGATTCGCCCAGCATTTTAGAGACAATATTGATAATACAGGATTCGCTAAAGCTCATGGCCAGCGATCCGGTTGCGTCGCCCGTCATACCGATAATACCGGAAACATCTCCACAGGCGGCGTCGGTTACCTTGGCAAAGGGTTTTCCCGCAACCGGCTTGATGAAAGCCATTTTTTCCATGACTTCCATCGTGCCAAATACAAAGGGGTTGATAAATTTAACATCCATGGGTTTTCACATATCTTAGCAACGAGAATTTCGCAACCACTTTAGTTTAAATTAAAACAAGGTGATTAGGATGCGATGCGCGCCAGCTTCATCCAACTGACATTTTTCCAGTCCGGGTTTACGGCTGATCCATTTTTTGCCGCCAAATCCAAACCGCATTTCAAGGCAAAATACCGGTGAAACGCCAGACAGCCGGTTAATTCGGGATGAAAAACCGACACCAAAATACCGTCGTTTTCCGCGGCAGCGATATAATCATCCATCTGGAGCAGAACCTTTACATCTGGACCTGCGCTCAGGATTTTTGGGGCGCGGATGAAGATCAGCGGCAGAGTTTCATCGGAAACTGCCGGAATCATGGCTTCGGTTGTAAAACTGTCCAGCTGGCTGCCGAAACTGTTTCGTTCGATGACCATATCGATAAGACCCAGACAGGATTGATCACCAACCACTTTATCGGCCAGCAATATCGCCCCGGCACAGGTGCCCCAGATCTTCATCCCCCGATGGTGATGGTGCAGAATAACATCTTTCAAGTCAAAGATGGTCAGAAGCCTCGCCAGGCACGTACTTTCGCCACCAGGAATGATCAAGCCTATCAGATCGGTAAAATCCGCGGCCTCTTTGACCCGCTTGTAGGGAAGTCCCAGCCTTTCCAGATGTTCCAGATGTTCGTGAACACCGCCCTGCAAATCCAGAACGCCGATGGTTCCCGGTTGATGTTTAACCAGATGCACGGACATATAATTTACTACCAGCCCCGCTTGGCCAGAATCTGTTCCGGCGGAATCGAGCTGATTTCCAGACCGGGCATGGCCTCGCCCAAACCGATCGACGCTTCCAGAACCTTTTGCGGATCGTTGAAATAGGCGGTCGCCTTAACGATAGCACGCGCGCGTTTGGCCGGATCAGATGATTTGAAAATACCGGAACCGACAAAAACACCGTCGCAGCCCAGCTGCATCATGAGCGCCGCATCAGCTGGTGTCGCAAGTCCGCCCGCGGCAAAATTGACGACCGGCAGGCGTCCCAGTTCTTTGACTTTCAGCGCCAGTTCATAGGGCAGGCCGTTGGCTTTGGCAAATCCGGTCACTTCTTCCACCGGCATTTGCGCAACCTGGCGGATTTCCCGGTTCATGGTTCTCATGTGACGCACCGCTTCCACAACGTTGCCCGTTCCCGCTTCGCCTTTGGTGCGGATCATCGCGGCGCCTTCGGCAATTCTTCTTAGCGCTTCGCCTAAGTTACGCGCGCCACAAACAAACGGAATCGAGAATTTCGTTTTATCAATATGGCATTCTTCATCAGCCGGCGTCAGGACTTCGCTTTCATCAATGTAGTCAATCCGCAGGGCTTCCAGCAGCTGCGCTTCGACAAAATGACCGATCCGCGCCTTGGCCATGACCGGAATCGAAACCGCTTTTTTTATTGCCGCAATCATCGCCGGATCGGACATCCGGGCCACGCCGCCGTCCCTGCGGATATCCGACGGCACGCGTTCCAGAGCCATAACCGCTACGGCTCCCGCTTCTTCCGCTATTTTCGCCTGTTCCACATTGGTGACATCCATAATGACGCCGCCTTTCAGCATTTGCGCCAACTGGACATTTAATTCATATCGTTTTGCATCCACTTTCTATAAGCCTCCTGACTTTCAAATATTCCTTTATGGGTTGCATCAATATACCTGTTAAATTTATAAATCAATTGTAAAAATACAATTGGATTTTCGTCAAGTACAATATTGTGCCACTACCAGAGCATACGGGTCTTAATATTTTGATCACACAGGTAATTCTTGATCTGCGAGATCGTATAAGTCCGGTAATGCACCATGGAAGCAATCAACGCCGCATCGGCCCGGCCCGCCGTAAGAACATCGGCCAGATGTTCAGGCTTCCCCGCGCCACCGGAGGCAATGACGGGAATACGGACATTGTCGGAAACAAGCGCCGTTAAATTAATTTCGTAGCCGTCTTGCATGCCGTCTGCATCAATGGAATTGAGGCAAATTTCTCCCGCGCCCAGTCTCTCTCCTTCTTTGGCCCACCAAAGAGCGTCAAGGCCCGTATGCTTTCGGCCGCCTTCAATAACAATTTCATAACCGGATGGCGTTTGACCGCTTACGCCCACTTTCAAAACATCCATGCCCAGCACAACGCACTGATTTCCAAACGCCCGTGCGCCTTGCGAAATGATTTGAGGATTAAGCACCGCCGAGGAGTTGACGCTGACTTTTTCCGCGCCCGCCCCGATGACTTTGCGCATGTCGTCCAGATTCCGGATGCCGCCGCCGACCGAAAAAGGAATGAAAATGGTTTCAGCCACGCGCCTCACTACGTCGATCATAATATCGCGTTTATCGGACGATGCGGTAATGTCATAGAAAACAATTTCATCCGCGCCCTGCTCGTAATATTCACGGGCCGCTTCCACAGGATCGCCGATATCCACATTGCCTTTAAATTTAATGCCTTTGGTGAGCTTCCCGTCGCGCACATCGAGGCAGGGAATGATTCTTTTCGAGATCATTTTCCACCCCACGCGCAAAAGTTTTTCAGAATCTGCAAACCCGGCCGGCCGCTTTTTTCCGGATGGAACTGCATGGCAACCAGATTATCTATCGCCAGCACAGAACAAAAACTGATGCCGTAATCGGTTGTACCCAAAACGACTGCTTCATCGGACGGAGCAGGATAGTAGGAATGGACAAAGTAATATTCCGCCGCAGGATCGATGCCCGCAAACACCGCATGATGATGCTTGAGCGTCACACGGTTCCAGCCCATGTGGGGAATCTTTAAAACCCGGCCGGCCACCTGCATATTTTCAGGAAAGCGCTTCGTCGAACCGGCAATCAGACCAATACAGTTTGTGTTGTTTTCTTCGGATTGATTGAGAATAATCTGCGTGCCAAGACAAATGCCCATGAGCGGCTTTCCCGATTGAAAACAGGTTTTCAGCCACACATCCAGCCCCTTTTGCTTCAGATAAGCCATCGCTTCGCCCGCCGCACCCACGCCCGGAAAAATAGCATGGGACGCAGCATCGAGCATTTTTGTATCATCCGTAATGACAAAATCCTGGCCGATGGAATTGAGCGCCCGCGCCACACTGGTGATGTTTCCGGCATTATATTCGATAATTGCGATCATGTTTGTTCATTTCTTTTGAAAATGTTTATGAAAACTATTTAAGTCTCAATAGCAAAGTTTATGCCCTGACGCCAATATCTTTTTTGAAAGGGATTTCTGGAACGACCGAGACTATCATATTTCTTGATGTCGGACAGATTTTCCATAGGATACCAAGTTGGCTTAAGTGTGATATTACCACAAATTACCAAGGCCCAAAAGTTAATTTTATGCGATTTTAAAGCACTTTTTCTTTGCATTCCCTTTAAAAAAGAGTAATATTTCCGCCGAAAAGTGGAAAACACCAAGTAAGTATATTAATCGCATATCACGAGGGATGATAACATGCATGACAATGAACAAGAAAAACACTTCAAAAATGCATTAAGTAATTATGTTGGTGTTTTGGATATTTTAGCTCGCTTTGATAACGATGGAATTGTTCACAATTCTGAAGCACAGTTACCGTTAAACTGCGAGCAGGAAAATCTATTACTGTTGGGTGAGTATTTAGCTGTCGTCAATCTCACAGAAAACGAGAAGAAAGTCTATCGAGAGAGTACGTCTGATTTAATTTCAAGAAATGGAGTACAATGGGTCTGGCAAAATCGACGAAAATTAGCCGCGGAAATAATATTTATCCGCCACTTTTAGATTTCGTTAATTAAATAGTTCTTAGTTATCAAACAATATATTTACTCCTATTACGCATAAATAATAGTAAAATCATATAACAAGACTCACCCAGCCGATCGCTTCGCTCCGGGTGATTTTTTCGTTCCGCTAAGAGCATACTAAACTTGAGTTGATTCCTTTTTAAATGGTATGATATAATGGAATACCTTTGAAGGAGGTGAATCATGGGAAAAACAAAAATAGCAATCACATTAGATGCTGAATATATTGGCGAATTGGATAGGCTTGTCGAGGAGAATTATTTTCAAAATCGCAGCCAGGCAATCTGTGATGCTGTGCGTGAAAAACTTGCCCGCATGAAGCGCAGCCGCTTATCTTTGGAATGCGCAAAACTCGATCCGAAATTTGAAAAAGCTATGGCGGAAGAAGGATTAGCTGAGGATGGGAGCCAATGGCCAGAATATTGAGAGGTGAAATCCGGTGGGCGGACTTGAATCCCGTGAGAGGTCACGAGCAGGCAGGCTTGCGCCCTGTACTCATTCTGAGCCACGACATTTTTAATGAAAGCTCAGGTACCGTTATTGCCGTGGCTATTACAAGCCAATCACAAAAGGCCGGATTCCCATTAACCCTTGAACTGAAATCTCCAAAATTACCCAAGAAATCATGGCTTAAAATCAGTCAAATCCGAACGCTTTCTATTGAGAGAATTGGTAACGTCATTGGCAAAGCATCTTTGGAAGAGTTAAATCAAGCCATCGAAGGGTTGAATGAAATAGTCGCGTAACCCGCCGCTCCACTCGATCGCAGACCGCTGGGCTGCTCCGGGTGTGCTTTTCGTTTCCCATGAAATATTATATTGCAATATATGGTATTATGATACATTATGCATCATAATGCATTTTGGAGGGAATATATGCCCACAGCGGTTAGAATTTCAGAAGAGCTGGTTGATGAGGCGAAGAGATTTAGTCGCATCGATCACAGATCGCTTGCCGGTCAAATCGAACACTGGGCGCGTTTGGGAAAGTGCGCTGAAGAAAATCCAGACTTGCCGTATTCTCTTATTAAAGAAATCTTGTTCGGACTAGATGAATTGGATCAGGGTGAGAAAACAGAATACAAGTTTGGATAGGTTAAAATGAAAATCTATCAATCAAGATTATTTGAGAAAAAAGTTAAGAAGATGACTAAAGCCGAAAAAGAAGCTTTAGATCGTGAGGTAAAGAATATTGCCGAGAATCCGAATATTGGCGAAGAGAAAAAAGGAGATTTAAAGGGCGTATTTGTCCATAAATTCAAACTCAAAACAAATTTATATTTGCTGGCATATCGGAAAGCCGACAAAGATTTGGAACTTGTTATGATTGGCTCTCATGAAAATTACTATCGTGATCTCAAAAGCTACTTAAAAAGCAAATAAATCTGGTAACAAAGTCGCTCAAGCCGATCGCCGCCCGCTTTACCGCTCCGGGTGTGCTTTTCGTTATCTGCACTCTCAAAGAATGACCTTGACATAGGAAAAACAGAGGGACGCTGTTAACTTATTAACTTATTCCTTGACAGTGGCGGGAAATAAAGCTATATAAGGCCATGCCTAGAGGATCACGCATAGATGCCGTCGGTGCCGTGCACCATATCATGGTTCGCGGGATTGAACGAAGAAAGATATTCGACGGGGATGCCGATCGGGATCACTTTCTTCACCGGATGGGCGAGATTCTTCTGGATACAGGGACTACTTGCTTTGCCTGGTCCCTGATGCCCAATCACTTTCATCTGCTTTTGCGTACCGGGAACGTTCCTGTCTCGACCGTTATGAGACGCCTGTTGACGGGATATGCTGTCTGGTTTAACCGCAGCCGACGCCGCCATGGCCACCTGTTTCAGAACCGTTATAAATCCATTCTATGCCAGGAGGATTCCTACCTTCTGGAACTCGTGCGCTATATTCATCTCAATCCGCTGCGGGCTGGATTGGTTAAGAGCATTCAAGAATTGGACGTCTATCCCTATTCGGGTCACGGCACCCTGATGGGTGGAATGAGAAAATCCTGGCAGGAAAAAGACGAAATTCTCAAACTATTTGGCAGTAAACCGGCTTTAGCCCGCCGGACGTATAAGCAGTTTGTGGAACAAGGCATCGAGCAGGGGCGAAGAAATGACCTCGTCGGCGGCGGCTTGATCCGGAGCGCGGGCGGATGGGAAGGTTTGAAGCACAAGAGAGAGGAAGGGCAATACCAGCGCAGTGATGAACGGATACTGGGCGATAGTGATTTTGTAAGCGCGGTTTTGGACAAGTTCAAAGAAAGCCAGACAAAGAGTCAAAAGTTGAAGTCCAAAGGAATGGACGTGGATAAAATCGCCACCCGCGTATCTAAATTAATGGGGCTTCCGGTTGATGATGTCTGGGCGGCAGGCAAACAGCAGCATATCGTGAACGCCCGAAGTCTTTTATGCTATTGGGCAGTTCGGGAGCTGGGTGTTTCCATGTCCAGTTTAAGCCGGAGGCTGGGGATATCCCTTCCGGCCATCAGTAAATCGGTTGTCCGCGGCAAGCAGATTATCGAAGATAATGCGTTTAAACTGATTTGAAGTTAATAAGTTAACAGCGTCCCTTTGTTATGCATTTGAGGGAATAGGAATGAAAAAAATAATTCTGGATGATGAGGAAAAAGATATTCTTGAGTCATATGAACGAGACGAATGGGTACCGGTTAAGAATGCGAAGAAGGAAATAAAGAAACTCCAGCAGTATGCAAAAAATACTCTGCAAAAAGACAAGAGGATAAACATTCGCATGTCTTCAAAAGACTTGGATCAAGTCCAGGTTATCGCGGTGCAAGAGGGTATTCCTTACCAGACGCTAGTATCCAGCATTATTCATAAGTACGTTTCCGGATATCTTATTGAGAGAAAAAAGGCTTAACCCGCCACTCCACCCGATAGCAGCCCGCTGGGCTGCTCCGGCGCAGCTTTTCGTTATCTGCACTCCTAAAATAATATCTTTCAATTTTAGATACTGATGTGCATAATACAACGCAGCATACACATGGGAGGCAAGAAATGAGAACAAATGTAGTCATCAATGATCATCTGATGGCATCAGCCCTAAAGGTTTCCGGATTCAGAACGAAAAAGGATGCCATAGAAGAGGGATTGAAGCTGTTGGTCCAAATGAATAGCCATAAAGAAATCAAACAGTTTCGCGGAAAACTGAAATGGTCCGGCAATCTCAATGAGATGAGGACGGATAAATGATTCTCGTTGATTCGTCCGTCTGGATCGACTACTTCAACGGTAATCAAACATCTCAAGCGGACTGGCTCGATTCTTCACTTGGAAATACACCTCGACGTTATTATTGGAACTTTCTGCATCCAAAACCAGCTAACACTTTTACATTGCGACCGTGATTTTGATCCTATGGTCAAATATTTAGGTTTGAAAATAATCGACCTGTAACAAACGCAACTGAACACTATGAGTAATTCCTAATAGGGAGAAAAAAATGAATACAACCGTCATCCTGGTCTTAGCCGTCGTTCTTCTTTGTGGCCTTCTTTTTGCTGAAAAAAAAGAAAGCATTAAGGGCATACTTTTCACAAAACCGTTCCTGTCGGCACTCTTTATCGCCACGGCTTTGCTGCAGACCCATGAGGCAAATCCCTATTTCTATCTTATCCTGGCAGGTCTTGTGTTATGCTTTGCGGGCGATATCTGCCTGATCTTTTTCTTTAACCGCAAGGTCTTTACCGCAGGCCTCGCCTTTTTCCTCATAGGACATATTTTATACATTCTGGCGTTTTTCATCACGGCCGGCTTCA
>CAYVFA010000009.1:0-29617 GCA_964450075.1 uncultured Smithella sp. | reverse complement strand
CGGAAAGGTTTAATTTCTTGGTTTTGAGTTCAGATATCATCGTACTGGTCATTCTTTTTTTGTTTTCCGGATTCTTTTCTTCGGCGGAGGCTGCGCTGCTTTCGCTGTCCGACCTGCATCTGCATAAAATGAAGTCGGACAATTATCCTTTTTTGAAGTCCGTGTTGAAACTGCTGGATAATCCCCGGCGTCTGCTCATTACGATCGTCACCAGCAATGAAGCCGTCAATATCAGCATCTCCATTCTGGCTGCTTCTCTTTTTATTAGCTTGTTGGGCGTTGACGGACAATGGATTTCGATCATCGTGACGTCGGTTGTGTTGTTTCTGGCCGGTGAAGCCATTCCCAAAACGTTCGGCGTGACTTACCCCATGCAGATTGCCTCGGCTGTGTCACCGCTTTTACTATTGATTTCCCGTCTGGAATTTCCGATCGTCGCCGCGCTGGAGAAAACCCCGGGGTTGATTTTAAAGCGGTTGGATAAGCGCAAGACAAGGGACACGGATGTTTTAATGGAGGACGAATTCAAACACCTGATTGACGCGGGGAGCCGTGAGGGTGTTGTGGATGAATCGCAGAAAGAACTCATCAAAACCATTTTTGAATCGGGCGACCAGCCAGTGACGGATATCATGATTCCCCGCGTGGATATGTTCTGCCTGTCTCTGGATATGGAGGCGTCCGACATTGTGCGGGAGGTTGTGCGCAACCGGTACGAGCGGGTGCCGGTTTATCGGGATGACCGCGACGACATGATCGGCATTCTTTTTGCCCGCGATCTGCTCAATAACGCCTTGATCTCCGGGGCATCGGCCGCCATTGAGAAATTGATGGCCAAACCCTATTTTGTTCCGGAAAGTAAAACTATTAACGGCCTGCTTCATGATTTTCAGGAAAAGTCGATCCAGATTGCCATTGTGGTCGATGAGTACGGAGGGGTATCGGGGTTGGTGACGCTGGAAGATATTCTGGAACATTTGTTTGAAGAGGCTTACGGCGATGATGAGCCGGCCAATTGCGGGTGCGATATCGTGGATGCCAACACAATGATTGTTCCCGGCAAGATGTCGATAGAAGAGGTAAACGACCTTCTTTCCTCCTCTTTGCCGCAGGATGAATTTGATACCATTGGCGGCTTTGTCCTGCATCTGTTCGGGAAAATGCCGGAGCGCGGCGAATCCATCGATTTTGAAAGCTATCACTTCAGGATCGAGAGCATCGGCAAAACCAGGATCCTCAAAATCAGGATTGAAAAAGAAACACAAACCCTATTGGAGGCGGAAGAATGAGCCTCTATCTGATCATTGCCTTGATATTGATCTGCCTGATCCTGGAAGCCCTTTATTCCGGTGGTGAGGTTGCCTTATTTTCCTCGGACATCAACAAAATTAAGTATTACGCCCGCCGGGGATCAAGCGCCGCCATGCAGGCTGTCAAATTAAAGGAACATCCCGAATGGTTTATCTCCACGGCGCTCATCGGCACGAATTTGGCGATTATTGTCGCCTCCACACTGGCCACAGGGCTTTTAATTAAATATTTCGGTACAAAGGCGGGAGAACAAATTGCTTTCGCCGTGATGCTACCGATCCTGTTTGTCATTATCGTTGTCCGCAGTATTTTCCAGCATTACCCGGAGGTCATGGCCATCAAGGTTGCCCATTTCATCCGTCTGTCATCTTTTGTCTTTTATCCGCTGGCTTATTTTGTTGCGGCGATATCCAGAGGCGCGGTCAACATCTCCTTCAATCAGAAAGAGGCGCAAAGCTCTTACATCACCAAAGAAGGCTTGAAATATATTTTAGGTGAAAAGACAGAAGGCAGTGATATTCTGACAACGGAAAAAGAAATGGTCAGCCGCGTTTTTGATTTTTCCGAACTGACGGCGGAAAAGATTATGGTGCCTGTTTCCGCGCTGACGGCGCTTCCGCAAACGATGAAGATCGAAGAAGCGGCGCGCGTTGTCGCGGCAAAAAAATATATGCGCATTCCCGTCTATTCGGATACGGCTTATAATATCGTCGGTATTCTGCATTATTTTGATCTTCTGGAGATGCTGTTAAAACAGCAACAAGCGGCGAACGGCACATCCGGTATGTCCACGGTGGCCGACTGTATGCGGACGGATGTGTTTTACGTTCCGGAAACAAAAAAGGCCGGTCCGCTGCTGATGGATATGCAGAAAAAACACGAGCACATGGCCGTGGTTGTGGATGAGTATGGCGGCGCGGTCGGCATTGTCACCATGGAAGATATCGGAGAGGAAATTGTCGGCAGTATCGATGAGGAATATAACAAGGGTGAAAAACTTTACAAAAAAATAGCGGCCGGACGATATTTGATCAATGGCCGCATGAAAATTGACGATCTGGATCAGATCTTATTGACAAGACTGCCTGAAGGCAATTATGAAACCCTCGGCGGTTTTCTGGTGCAGCAGGCGGGCAGAATTCCTCTGCGTCGGGAAAGGTTTGAATATGACGGTACGATCTTTATTGTCGAAAATGCCGATCAGAAAGCCGTCAGGGAAGTGCTGGTGATTTTCCCGCCGCCATTGGAAGGGCCGCGGACACAAACGGTATGAGGTGAAAGCAATTGATGCAAAACCATGAATTTTGTGCGCTCATTTTAGCGGCGGGGAAGGGCACCCGTATGAAATCGGATAGGGCCAAAGTGCTTCATGAACTCAACGGCAAACCGCTGCTGTATTATTCAATCAAGGCGGCGCGAGAAACGGGAGCGGAAAAAATAATTGCCGTTGTCGGCCATCAGGCTGACAAGGTCAGGGAAGCTTTTCCTGATCCGGATTTGATTTTTGTGGAACAGATGCCGCAACTGGGAACCGGACATGCCGTCATGCAGGCGGGTAAAGCGCTTGAAGGCTATAAAGGCTTGACAATCATTCTCTGCGGCGATGTGCCGCTTCTGAAACCGGAGACCATCCGGTTGCTGATTAAAAATCATCAGGAGGCCTCGGCCTGTGTGACGGTGCTGACGACTGAGCCGCCCGGCCCCCACGCCTATGGCCGCATTGTGAAAAACCATCAGGGCGATATTCTGAAAATTGTCGAGCATCGGGACGCAACCGAAAAAGAAAGAGAAATTCTGGAAATCAATACGGGCATTTATTGTGTTGACACACCATTTTTGTTTGCCGCGCTGGCCCAGGTGAAAAATGATAATCAGCAAAAAGAATATTATCTGACCGATATTGTGGAAATCGCCCGCCGGGAGGGCCGGAAAGCCCATGCCTGTTTGACGTCGGATTATGTGGAAGTCATGGGAATCAATACCCTCGAAGAGCTGGCAAAGGCGGGGGAATATTTATCGGGCAATAGTGGATAGTGGATGGTGAAAAGCGCACAGCTCATAGCTCGTGGCTCATAGCAAAAAGAAAGGTGACCGGCGATGGGTGGTGTTTGATTTGTGTCCAGTGTAATTTCTGATCTTCAGAATAAAGTTATGCTTGCGCCGCTGGCGGGGATTACGAATTTGCCGTTTCGGCTGATTGCCCGCCAGTTTGGATGCCAGTTTTGCGTAACTGAGATGATCAGCGCCAACGGCCTGATTCGTGAATCAGCAAAAACAATCGAATATTTAACAACCTGTCCTGAAGATCAGCCCCTGGGGGTTCAGATTTTCGGCGCCGACCCCGCCATCATGACCGAGGCGGCAAAATTTGTTGCCGGTTATCATCCCGATTTCATAGACATTAATATGGGCTGTCCGGTCCGAAAAGTTGTTAAAACGGGCGCCGGCGCCATGCTGATGAAAGACCCTCTTCTGGCCGGAAAAATTATCACGGCAGTGGTCAAAGCGATCCATGTGCCCGTCACGGTTAAGATTCGTTCGGGATGGCGCCCGAGCGCCATTAATGCGGTGGAAATGGCGAAAGTTGCCGAGGATGCGGGTGCTGCGGCGATCATTGTTCATGGTCGGACAGCCGATCAGGGCTTTTCCGGCCACGCCGACTGGGGGGTAATTGCCCGGGTCAAGTGTGCCGTTAAAATACCGGTCATCGGCAACGGCGACATCTGGAAGCCCGAAGACGCGCTGCGAATGTGCTCGGAAACCGGCTGTGACGCAGTGATGGTCGGTCGGGCAGCCCTGGGAAATCCATGGATATTTCGGGGAATTGATCAATTATTCACGGGTGTTTCAGGCGATTACCATCCTTCTTTGCGTGAACGTCAAACGCTTATTAAAAAACATTGGGAAATGGAAACGCAGATTTACGGACAGAGAATCGCGGGCAGAACGTTCCGTAAACACTTACTTTGGTACACGAAAGGATTAACGGGTTCGGGGCGTTTCAGGGAAAAAGTGGGAAGAATGACGGACAGTAGCGAAATTTTGTCGGAGCTGGATTGGTATTTCGATGCGCTTGCCCAGTCGCAAACCGAAATAACGACTTGACATTTCAGGCATGAATTGGCATAAATGAAGCCGAATTTAAGGCAGTATGGCAGATCACAGACTCTATAAAAAGGACTGAAACGCACGTGGAAAATACAAAATTTATTGAACTTGAAGATAAAATTAAAAATATTGTTAGTGAACAGGTTTTTTTGAAAAAGCAGATTTCAACATTGGAGGAAGCACTAAAAAATAAAGAATCGGAGATAGCAGAATACAAAAGTAAACTTAATGTGTTAGATGAGGAAAGGAACAGCGTACGCACAAGGGTGGATTCATTGCTTGATTTACTTGCAGATATAGAGGTGGTAAAATAAGCTTCCAGGGCGTGGATTTTGAAAAAGCGTTACGAAATTAAAATTTTAGGGCGGGAACTTGCGGTTTTGAGTGATGCGGAAGATGAACAAGTGGCCAATGTTGTTCGATTTGTTAATGAGAAAATGGAAGATATCATGCAGTCGAACGATGAACTCCGGACAGTGGATGTGGCTATCCTGGCAGCTTTGAACATTTCAGAAGATTATTTAAAATTAAAGGGAGTTAATCAGGACTTATATGAGCAACTGACGCATCGGTCCGAAAAGCTTATTCAGTTAATAGAAAACGCAAGTTGATTGAAAAATTTATTTACCCCTGCGATGTGCGTGATTGTCATTTGTTTTTGAGCCAACACTTTGAACCTGGGGCCTATACTTGTTTGCGGTGTGCATGTCCGCCTTGTTCCGCTGGTCGGGGGGCAGAAAGCCTGAAACAAACAACACCGGGCACCCACCTTTTAAAAGGTTCAAAAATGTGATTTACACGGCATAGGCGGGGGTTTTTTACTGCCTTCCTTTTTTCCTTTCCCATCGACTACACAGCACTAAAAAAACCATGAATCCTTCGGCATGATGTTTAATCACAGCCTGTCGGAAGGTTTAAATATAATCCTGCTGAAACAGGCGGTCTGATTTTCAGGTAATCATTATTCAGGCAGTTGTTTCAGCGGGATAAAAAGAGGAGGTAATCATTATGTTGGAGGGCGGTTTGTTTGTCCTGTTTATAGTCGTGGCGGTTTTGGTTGGGGCGGTTGCCGGTTATGTTCTGAAACAGATATTTACAGCAAAGGAAATCAAGGCATCAAGAAGTCTGGCGGAGCGTATTGTCGAGGAATCCAAGAAAGAAGCCGAGACACTCAAAAAAGAAGCAATCTTGCAGGCCAAGGAAAATCTGCTGAAGATGAAGGCGGATTTTGACCAGGAAACGAAAGATGTTAAAAATGATCTGGAAGGACTGGAGCGGCGCATCCGGGTTAAAGAAGAAAATGTGGATAAGCGCATTGATACACTTTCACAAAAAGAATCCAGTATTGAAAATCGTGAAAAATCATTGAACCAGAAGGAAAGCGCTCTGGAGGAAAAACACCGTCGCATGGATGCGATGGTGGAAGAGCAGAAAGACAAGCTGGAGAAGATTGCCGGTATTACACCCGAAGAGGCTAAAAACATTCTGATTCAGTCAATGGAGTCTGAAGCCAAACATGACGCGGCCGTGATTGTCCGTAAGATTGAAGAGGAAGCAAAACTTACGGGGGATCGGAAGGCACGCGAAATCATTGCCTATTCTATTCAACGGTATGCGGGAGATTATGTCGCCGAGCATACGGTGTCCGTGGTTAATCTGCCCAGCGAAGAAATGAAAGGCCGCATCATCGGCCGTGAAGGCCGCAATATCCGGGCGATTGAAGCGGCCACCGGCATTGATCTGATCGTTGATGACACGCCGGAAGCGGTGGTGCTTTCCAGTTTCGACCCGGTCCGAAGGGAAGTTGCCCGCATATCGCTGGAGCGGCTCATTCAGGACGGCCGCATTCATCCCGGCCGGATTGAGGAAATTGTCAAAAAAGTCGAGAAAGAGGTTGAACAGATTATCCGTGAAACAGGTGAAAAAGCGTCTTTTGACTGCGGCGTCCACGATATTCATCCGGAAATTATCAATATGCTGGGCGCGCTGAAATACCGCACCAGCTACTCTCAAAATGTTCTGCAGCATTCCATTGATGTGGCTTATCTGACGGGGCTTATGGCCGCCGAACTGAAAATGAACATCAAGGAGGCCAAGCGTGCGGGTTTGCTGCATGATATCGGCAAGGCCGTGGACCACAAGATTGAAGGAACGCACGCGGCCATCGGCGCTGACTTTGCCAAGCGTTTCGGTGAAAGTCCGCGTATCGTTCAAGCGATTGCCACCCATCACGACGACGGACGCAACAACACGCTTCTGGGTGTTCTGGTGCAGGCGGCAGACACCCTGTCTGCAGCCCGTCCCGGAGCGCGTCGTGAAATGCTGGAAACCTATGTTCATCGTCTGGAGGAACTGGAAAAGATTGCTCATTCCTTCAACGGTGTCGATAAGTGCTTCGCGATTCAGGCAGGCCGTGAAATCCGCATCATGGTGGAAAATGAAAAGATTTCCGATAATGATACCGTGATGCTGTGCAACGACATTATCAAGAAAATTGAAAACGAGATGACGTACCCGGGACAGATTAAGGTAACGGTTATCAGGGAAACACGCGTGTCCAATTTTGCTAAATAGGACGCGCAAAAAATAGAGTGAAGCATGAAGATTCTTTTTATCGGCGATATTGTGGGCAAGCCGGGACGCAGGGCGGTTAAAGAACTGCTACCGTCCCTGGTTGGGGCGCATGATGTCGATCTGGTGATCGCCAACTGTGAAAATGCAGCGGCCGGTTTCGGCGTTACCCGGGATATTGTCGAAGAACTATATGAAGCGCACATTGATATCCTGACCTCCGGCAATCATATCTGGGATAAAAAAGATGTGCTGGAGTATATCGAAGATTACGAAACGCTGCTGCGTCCGGCTAATTATCCGGGCACAGTGCCGGGCAAAGGTTCGGTATTAATGCCTACTGCCGCAGGCGATTATGTCGGCGTCCTCAATCTGGCGGGCCGAATTTTCATGGCGCCGATTGACTGCCCGTTTGTCACGGCCAAAAAAGAAATTGCCCGGCTTAAAGCAAAAACCAATGTCATTATTGTTGATATCCACGCGGAAGCCACATCAGAGAAGAAAGCATTGGGCTGGTATCTCGACGGCGAAGTTTCCGCGGTATTGGGCACGCACACGCATGTTCAGACGGCGGATAATGAAGTCCTGCCGGGTGGCACGGCTTATATCAGCGATGCTGGGATGACCGGGCCTTTCGATTCCGTGATCGGCATAAAAAAAGACACCATTATCGAAAAATTTTTAAATCAGATACCCAATCGATTTGACGTGGCTAAAAATGATATCCGCCTGCAGGGGGTTCTCATGGATATTGATGCGCAAAGTGGTAAGGCTAATAGCATCGAGAGGATCAGCGTCAAGCTCAAGGAATAATAAACGGAGGCATACGATGAAAAGCGCTTATGAGATTTTAAAGGAAAGAGGTTTTGTCGAGCAGATTACTGACGAGGCCTTGATTACCGAGCTTTTTGCCAAAGGCCCCGTGACCTGTTACATCGGCTTTGATCCCACCGCCACCAGTCTGCATATCGGCTCTCTGGTGCCCATCATGGCGCTGGCGCATATGCAGCAAAACGGCAACAAACCCATCGCGTTGGTTGGCGGCGGCACAGGGCTGATCGGCGATCCCAGCGGCAAGACAGAAATGCGTCAGGTACTGACCCGCGAGCAGATTGACATTAACGCACAGTGTCTGGGCAAGCAACTTTCCCGGTATCTCGATTTTTCCAATGGCAAAGCTCTCCTTCTTAACAATGCCGACTGGCTTACCAAGATCAACTACATTGAATTCCTGCGCGACATCGGACGGCACTTCAGCGTCAACAAAATGCTGGCGGCGGAAAGCTACAAGATCCGCCTGGAGAAAGGACTCAACTTTATCGAGTTCAACTATATGCTCCTGCAGGGCTATGATTTCCTATACCTGTTTCAACATTACGATTGTGCCCTGCAAATGGGCGGTAATGACCAGTGGGGTAACATGCTGGCCGGCACCGAACTGATCCGCAAAGTCGAAGCCAAAGACGCGCAGGCCGTCACCTTTCCCCTGATTACCACATCGATGGGACACAAGATGGGAAAAACGGAAAAAGGCACCATCTGGCTTGATGGTGCACTGACCACGCCCTACGAGTATTATCAGTATTGGGTCAACTGCGACGACGCTGATGTGGAGCGGTTTCTCAAGCTCTTTACGTATCTGCCGCTGGCAGAAATTGCCGTTGTCAAGACGCTGGCTGATGCGCGTCTCAATATGGCCAAGACCGTCCTGGCTTATGAGGCGACGAAAGTTACCCATGGCGCGGAAGCGGCAAGGGCCGCGTGGCGCGCATCAATGGAGGCCTTTCATGCCCGTCCGGTCGATGCCGACCTCTTTCCCGCAAGCGACATTCCGCGTGAAGCCCCGCAGGCCGATACGTCCGCCATTCCCCGTTATGCGATTTCCCGCAAGGACATAGATTCCGGTCTTCTGATCACGTCTTTGTGCGCTAAAGCGGGCCTTACGCAGTCGATGTCGGAGACTAAACGTCTTGTCGAACAGGGCGGAATCTATGTCGGTGAGAGGCAGGTTAAATCCGTGGATGAAAAACTGTCCCCTGATGATTTCGCCGGCGGCAAGGAATTGCGTGTCCGTAAAGGAAAGAAAAAGTATCTGATTATAGAAATAGGGGATTAGGCTGAAGACTGAAGGCTGAAGGATAAAGGTTAAAGACGATAGGAAAAACAAAAAAAATGAATTTCTCGTG
Source organism: uncultured Smithella sp. (assembly GCA_964450075.1). Lineage (GTDB taxonomy): Bacteria > Desulfobacterota > Syntrophia > Syntrophales > Smithellaceae > UBA8904. The sequence continues at coordinate 20,441 of CAYVFA010000009.1, read as the reverse complement.
CGGCTGCACAGAGAACTCATTTCAATACTGCCTTAATTACTCTGTAAATTGTTCCGAACTCCTTTTTGCTTGCATCCTTCAACATTTGGTCAATCTTACCCTTCAGCACCTTCGGGTCCTCGGTCTCATGGTCGAAAATGAACAGCTCGTGGATTTCCACATTCAGAGCCGCAGCAATTTTAATCAAGGTTTCAACCGGGGCGTTTTTCTCCCCTCTTTCAATTGCACCTATGTATTTGTAACTTAGTCCAGCCTTCTGCCCAAGTTGCTCCTGAGTCAGCTGTTGCATATTCCTCATGTATCGGATTCGTCTTCCCATCAGTGTCTTGTGATTTTCCATTTATGGTGAGCTCCTGACGATCTTATACCGCTTAAACTTGCGGTAATAAACTTACGTTCAGAAGTATTAATTTGACAATTAGGTACAAATAGGAGTATTTTTGCTAAAATTTGCACTATCGAGGTGGCATTACGAAATAAATTCGATGATGGCAAAACAGTTACAAAAATCGAGAACTCAACATTCTGCCGTTGATACGCGATATAACCGCGCATCGCTTAGCATAGGTATGATCGGCAGAGAGATTCAATCCACTATTTTCTAAAAGAGGGAGGTTATCAAAATGAAACGAGCGATTTTGAGTTTGGCCGTATTTTTTTTGTTGTCTGCTTCACCGTTATTCGCATGGGATAACCGCTATGAGATTAAGACAGATCCCTATGGCAGTTCTATTGGCCGAAGCACAGATATAGAAATGCGCAAAAAGTACGACTACGACCCCTCAAATAAGTTTCGCGGAGAAATCAATAGTGATGGTTCTGTCCGCATGAAAAATTATCACGGCGATGCTCTTCGTGGCACCATCGACAGTGATGGCTATGGCAGGCTCCGCGACCAAAATGGAAATACATATCGCGTGAAGCCTCGCTAATTTAGGGGCTGATCATTTCAAAAGGCAATGAAGGCGGCAGTCCTTACAAAAAGATTATAACCATATTCCACCTGAACATTGGACATGGACAATAAATTGAGGTGCAAATGCGAAATATCAAAAGACTATTTGCTGTCTCTGCGGGGTTATTTTTTATTGGCTGTGCCTCCACACACTATTACTTAAATGGCCAGTCACAAGAACAGTATAATTTCAGATCTGCCCAGTGTAATAACATAGCGGCATCCAATATCAATGCAAATCAAGCCGGTTCTTACATGGGGCGATCGTTAGCCGGTGGTGGTGCTGCATTGGGATTTGTAGGTGCAGCTATGGTTTTTCTCGATAGTTATCTTTATGATATCCGTTTTGAAGAGTGTATGCGTTTATACGGATTTACTAAAGCCCACCCGTCCATGTCTCTGGCGCAAGAAGCTTACAAAAGCGGGAATTATTCCCAAGCCTTTTTATTATTTAAAGAGGCTGCTGATGCAAATGACCACATGGCGCAGTTAATGGTTGGCGTCATGTGTGAAGAAGGTAAGGGTGTCCCAAAGGATGATGCAGAGGCGCTTAGGTGGTATCGAAAAGCAGCCGATCATGGTAATGTGCCGGCAAATGATATTTTGAAGAAAAAAGGCTTATGAACTTTGTGGTCATGCCGCGTTAATTTTTGTTTTCGACCGAAGCGAATAATCGGGACGTAATTTTTGGTAGAGAAACTCCGGCGCAAAATCAGCGCCGTTCGGCCAAACGATGGTCTCCAGTTCTTTGTGGAGGGAAAATTTTGCAAACAGGTTTTTGTCCTTCAACGATTCGAACATTTCGCCCCATAGTTCGTTTTGGAAATCCACTTCACCTTCTGTTGCATCGGCAAATTTCAGCCAGATTCGATATTCACCTTTATATTCAGCTTCAGTTAATTTGGGTAGCATGGTTTTACTCCAATGGTTTGATTTGCTGTAATGCTTTTCTTTCACGAGCCAAGATCCAGTCGTCATTTAGCTCGTCCTTGTGATATTCTCGCCACTCTTGAACCAACCCGAGGACACGTGGCGGCAAACGCCCTTCAATAACCTCTCCCGTAACAATTGCAATCACAGCCTCATAATCACCGTACTTTGCGTGAAAATGTGAAGGCGTATGGTCATTATAGTACATTGCTATGATAATTCCAAGAAAACGGCTGATCTCCGGCAAATTTCCCCTCCTCTTGGTTTTTTTGTTTTTAATCAGCTTATTGCAAATGGAAATTTCTACCATTACTTCTTGAACCTAAACATAAACCAAAACGTCGGAAAATGTCAATATTTATACGCTGATTCCAGTGAGATAAAGGTGTAAGGGGGTTGCTGATGAAAAAGTAAGTTCAGAAGAATCAGCCCTGATTTCGCTATGTGCTTTCGAAGATGGTTTTAATCCTCAAGGAAGGGAAGCGGCTTGTCCATCCGGTAAACCAGCGACTGGCAGGTGGCCAGGAGGTTTCCTGAATTATCGGTGGCGCGGATGTCGTAGGCTGCGGTTCTTTTTGTTTTGTTGATTTCCCGGGCTTCAGCAGTGAGGCTCGCGCCTTTGGCAGGTGACGCCAGATAATTGATGTTCATGCTGAGAGCGACGGCCATTGTGCCGTGTGAATTGGAGGCGACTTCAAAGGCTGCGTCCATTAACGAGAATATCGCCCCGCCGTGCGCCATGCCGAACATATTTTCCATATCTGTGGTGAATCGCATTTCAACTTTGGCGTAACCTTCCTGCACATCAATCAGTGTCAACCCGAATTTTTCACCGAAGGGTTCTTTTCCAATCTGAGCAAATATCGCCTGCCTTACTTTTTCATCCATGATGGTTTCTCCCAAGTATATAGAATGCGTAAGAATATACATGATGGTTCACCTTTATGTCAAAAAAGAAAATGGCCTTGATCAAAACAATTTGTATTTATCATTAAAAGTTCATATAAGAAACGTGGCTGAAAGTGGGGCAGCACAAGAAGTGTTTGATGACAATGAGAGAAAGAAATTATGCGTTCACTGATATTACAATGGGAAAAAATATTAAGCGAGTCCAGTCCCGTCATCTATGGTTTGATCCTGGCCATCGGCGTTGCCATCATTGCCCGGCTGATGCATTCTCTGATCCCCGGGCCGATCAATAAGGCGGTCAGCGATATCGTCATCGCGGTTCTGCTGGGTCTTTTTATCCGCAACGTCGTTGGTGTTTCCGGTGTCTGTGAATCCGGAATAAAGTTCGCATTGACGCACGTACTTCGTTTGGGCATCATTTTGCTCGGCTTAAGATTGAGCCTGCAGGATATTGCCGATACCGGCGGCGCTGCGATGTTGCTGGTTTTTACCTGCATTGCCATTGCGCTGGTGACTGCCTATGTCGTCGGCCGTCTGTTTCGAATCCCGCCCCGCCTGACAACACTGATCGGCGTTGGAACCGCCATCTGCGGCAATACGGCTATCATTGCGACGGCGCCCGTCATCGGTGCGAAGGAAGAAGAAGTCAGCTTTGCGGTAGCCGTTATCACGCTCTTCGGGCTGATGGCGGTCATTTTTTACCCGATCATCGGGCAGTACCTGGGCCTGAGCAACACAGCCTTTGGCCTGTGGGCGGGCACTGCCGTCAATGACACGTCCCAGGTCGTGGCAGTCGGCGCTGCGCACAGTCCAACGGCGTTGAGTGTTGCCACGGTTGTGAAACTGATGCGTAATACCATCATGGCGCCCCTGATCATCCTCGTGGGGCTGCTCTTGAGTCAACGTGTGCCCTCGGATGGTTCTCCGCAATCGGTCATCCCACGTGGCGGAATTCTCATTCCCTGGTTTGTTATCGGCTTTCTAACGATGTCGCTTATTCGCACAACCGGCATCAGCGTTGGCGTCCTGCCGCGGAATGTTGACATGCCGGGCGAATTGCAGATGGCCGCGTCGGCACTCAATACCTTTGATGCGATCGCCAAGTTTGCGATTCTTACGGCACTGGCGGGTGTTGGTTTGGGTACGCGACTTCAGATTGTTCTGGGGATCGGCATGAAGCCTTTTACGCTAGGTTTGTGTGTTTCTTTTGTGCTTTCGCTGGCGAGTTTGGGTCTGATTATCCTCTTCAAAATGGGATAGCGGTCATTCAGAAGGCTATGGGTTGCGCAGTCCGTTCAGAAATCGATCCACAATTTCCATATAGAGGGACTGATATTCATCCTTCGCCAGAATCGTGTTTTGCAGTTTTTTCAATTGGATCATTCCATTGAAGGCGCTCCAGAGGATGATCGCCTGCCTTCTCGGATCAACCGCTTTAAAGAGTCCTTTTTCCATGCCTTCCCGGATTGCTTCCGTAAGCTTGGCAATGCTGGCGTTGCCGTGTCCGTCGATTTCATTTTTCAACTGCGGGGGAAAAATCGTTTCCGGCGACGTCAGGAAATAATTGATGATATCGAAATAATTTTTATGGTCTTCACTGAACCGGAGATAAGCTTGGGCGATCGCGCTGATTTTTTTCTCAGGCGTAGATTTTTTATTCACGGCCTGAATGATGGCTTGGTGGAGCAGCTCCAGTCCTTCCACCTGAAGCGCCGCAAAGAGTTCTTCTTTGTCTTTAAAATAAAAATAAATGGCGCCAATGCTCAATTCAGATCGTTTGGCGATCTGATTGATCGATGTAGCGTTTAATCCTTTCTCCAGAAGAAGCGCTCTGGCCGTATCCAGGATATGGTTCTTGCGCTGTTCTCTTTCTCTTTCCCGTCTTTCTTTCGCACCCATAGCTCTCTTAATCCTTTAAGTATAATGAACCTTTCATTCAACGCTAAAAATTTCCAGTTACTATCATCTGAACGCTATTAAATCAAAAAGTTCTTGTTATCAATATTTTGATTCACTAAAACAGTTCGATCTGATGACGCACCACGTCAAACCAAGCTTGCTGCTTCTTGAAGGGGCAGAAGGAAGCAAGGCAATAGCGAATCGGATCGTCGAGCGGTATTTTCATCTTTGGAACGGTTCCTTCCCGATGATTCCGTACCCAGGCTTCGGCTTCCTCTTGGGTATCGACATAGCCGGCGGAATAAGATGTTTTTCCACGACAGTGGACGAAACCATAAATCAGCTCGTATCGCTCAGGCATGTTGCACATGTTCCTTAAAATTCATCACCAATCTTCAGCAACACTTTTACGGCCAGGCCCGTGTTGATTCTCTCCTGATAAACGACCGGCAGGCGCTCCAGAGGTTCGTAATCGGAGATAAGCGGGCGGGCGTCCAGTTTCCCATCCGCCATCCAATTCAGGCATTGGATATTTTCCGCATGTGTGTTGGAGTAGGAGGCCATTAGACGGATTTCCTTAAGATTGAGGAGGAAAGGTGCGGTGATTGTGAGCGGTGTGAAAATCATGCTCACGACGCAAACCTGTCCGCCATCCGCGGCCAGTTGACTGGCACGGTCGATATTGGCCTTGACTCCGGAACATTCAAATGTTTTGTGAAACCCACCCGGAACAAGCGCCAGAATTTGCTGATCGACATCTTTTTCGCGCGGATCGAAGGTATGGTCAGCTCCGTAGAGGATGGCGATCTCCCGCTTGGCTGAAATCGGCTCAAAAAGCACAATAGGACCGTAGCCGAGAATTTTGAGAATTCGAACAGCACAAAGGCCGATGGGACCGCCTCCCATCACCAGTGTGGAACCCGTTTTATCTCCGCTACAATTGATGGCATGCAAGGCGGAGGCAAAGGTTTCCGCCAGAGCAGCATTACGGGAATCGACACCCTGCGGGATGGGAATCAGCATCTGCGGATAGACTTTGAGATACTCGGCAAAGCCACCGGGTAAGTCGCCGATCCCTGCGGTTCGCCTGTGAACCCGGCAAAGATGGGGCTTACCACTCAGGCAGTTGGCACACTGGCCGCAGTAGGTGGGACGAATGCAGACTCTTGTCCCAATGGAAGGACCGCCGGCCTTTGCGCCTTTTTCGGCAACCACACCGCTGATTTCATGACCGATGACGGAACCATCGGCCAGAAGTCCACCGGCCACTAAAGAATGGTCCGATCCGCAAAACCCGGCATTGGCGACTTTGACTAATACTTCATCCGGCTTCACCTGGTAATTGGGAACGTCTTCGTAAACCAGTCCCTTGTCTTTACGAAATACAATGGCTTTCATAATTTCCACTTGCCTAAAAGCATTTTCCTTTTCCGCCTTTCATCTTTCATCTTTCGCCTTTCACCTTGAGCCTTGTACCTTGTACCTTCTTTCAATCTAATCCTCGCATTCTAGTGCAATCTTTTCCACATTATCCAGATCCTTCTTGTAAAAAAATGATCCTGCAAAGAACAACAGGGCGGAAACGACAAGAAAAACGGGCAGGATTGACATGGCCACCTGAATGCCATAGAGATCGGAGATCTTTCCAATCACAATGGGAGCCATAGAGGCTCCGAAGAGATTCTGAACAATGACGCATACGGAGTAGGAGGTCGCCCGAAGTCCGGGGTGAATCACCTCTTGTGTGGCGATGATGGCCGCCGGGGCAAATGCGGAAGCCAGGATGCCCATGCCCAAAAGAGTCAGATATTGCGCCTGACCCTGAAGGAAGGAAATAGCGGTTAAGATGAAGAGGGCATTGAGGGCTGTTGTAATCGCAGGAAACAGCAGCCGCGCATTGACCCGTTTCTTGAACCACATATCGGCCAGCCATCCTCCCAGAGGCAGGCCGATGAGCGCCAGGATCATGAGCACGCTCGTTTTCATGCCAGCCTCACTGATGGAGACGCCTGTCGTCCGGTGAAAATATGTGGGAAGCCAGAAGATGATGGCGTTGTTTGTAAAAACGCAGCCGACAAACCCCAGATTGGTAAAAATCAGGGAGGGGGTATGAATAAATTCCCGGAAGATATCCATCTTGCTCATTTTGACTTTACTGGGACCGGTCTTGCACGAATCATCGGTTTTCATCAGTTCCACCGTCTTATAATCCTTGACGAAGAAAAAAAGGATCGCCACGATCGCCCCGGGAATGGCCACCAGGCCGAAGGCATGCCGCCAGCCCCAATGGGTCGCAACGAAACCGCCAAGGCCAATGCCGACAGCAACGCCGAGAGGAATGGACATATTCCACAAGCCCATCATGCGGGATCGTTTTTCCGGAGGAAACAAGCCGGAGAGCATGGCCGTACCGGCGGGGGCGTATCCGGCTTCACCGATGCCGATGGCGGAACGGGCCACAAGCAACTGGGGGAATGTTTTTGTGAAAGCACAGGCGACCGTTGCGGCGGTCCAGAGAAGGGCCATGACGCCAATGGTCTTTTTCCGGCTCCAGCGATCCACAAGGATCGAAACGGGAAAAACAAAGGCAACGATTGACCAGTAAACGACCGACATGAGCAGACCAGACTGTGTGTCCGTAAGGCCCCACTCTTTTTGGATAAAGGGTGCAAGGGAGGTTACAATCGTCCGATCCACGTAATCGAAGAAATACAGCAGAAACAGCAGCGTAAAAATGTAATAGGCACTACGGCTGGAAAGCTTGTATTCTTTGGGTGCGGTCACGCTATTCATTAGAACTCCTTATCTTGCTTTTTAAGGAACGGCCGGTCAAGGCCGTCCCTTAAAACGGCGAAGGTGAAATAGGACATCAATTACATTTATATCCACCGAGATTGGCCAGAGCGACGCTGCCGGGGCTGATGATGGCTGGATCTACCTTCACATTGATGCAGGCGGTCTTGCCGGAAGCAAAGGCCGCTTCCAACGCGGGCCGGATGTCTTCCGTTTTCTCGACTAAACAACCGAAACCACCCAACACTTCCACCATTTTATGGTAATCGACCCAGCCCAATTCCGTTCCGTTAGGAATGTTATGTCCCATGCGCAACTGCTGGCTGTGCATGATCATGCCCCAGGACTGATCGTTGGCGATGACAACAACAATGGGCAGTTTCTTGCGGATCGCCGTATGAAACTCCATAAAGTTGAAGCCGACGGATCCATCACCCATGATGAGGAGAACACGTTTGTCCGGATGTTTTAATTTGGCGGCGTTAGCGTAAGGGATACCGACGGCTAGACAGCCGTAAAGACCATAATCCAGGTAAGTCCCACCTTTTTTGACGGTCCTTGTCATGCCCATCCAAGTAGATGTATCACCGCCATCGGCGACGACGATGTCATCTTCGCGATCCATAAATTTATTGATCTCACTGGCCAGGCGCATGGGATGCATGGGCAGGGTCTCGCATTCCCACATGGCTTTGGCGTCATTTTTGCCGCCGTCATGAGCGGCGCGGACGGTTTCCAGCCAAGGCTGATATTGCGCCTTCAGCTTGTCGCCGATTTTTTGTTCATCGATGTCACTGTTGATCTCTTTGAGGAATGATTTGATGTCGCTGACGATGCCGAGATCAATTGTCCGATTACGTCCGATTTCATCGGGGGCAATATCAACCTGAATGAATTTGGCCGTCGCCGGGAAAATTTCGCCGAAGATATAGAAAAGGCTCAGGCGGCCGCCCAGGAAAAGCACCAGGTCGGTGGTCATGAGCGTGATCATGGCCGAGCCGGGCCGGATGGCGAGAGAACCCTCAAAACAAAGGGGATGCGTATCGGGAATGACGCCGCGGCCCGCGCCCGCGGTGTAAATCGGAATACCGATTTTTTCCACGAATTCAATGATTTCCTTTTCGGCATCCGAATACCATAGACCGCTTCCGCCGATCACAATCGGATTTTTGGCCGCCTTGAGCAAATCGACAACCTTACGAGTGTTTTCCCGGTCAACAGGCTTGGAGGCAAGCGTTGTGCTGGGTTTTTTGACCATGGACAGGTCAACCTTGGCGTTCAGAACGTTGCACGGAAACTCAAGGTAAACGGGTCCCGGCCGTCCGCTCATTGCCGCGCGGAAGGCCATGTCAATGTATTCGGGAATGCGCTCCGGGATATGGCAGACGAATGCTTTCTTCACCATGGGTTCGATAACGGGGAGCTGTGTCATGTCCTGAAGGTCCAGTTTTTCCGTAGATTCGGTTCCCACACAACCGGCAATGAGGATAACCGGTGCGTTGGAGAGCCTTGCGCTGGCAATGCCGGACAGGGCATTGGTAAATCCCGGTCCCGCCGTGACCATCGCCACCGCTGGCTTGCGGTTCATCCGGGCCGAGGCTTCGGCCATGAAGACCGCCGCTTGTTCATGGCGCACGTCAAAAATCGTGATGGGTGTGTTTTCGAGATGCTGGTAAATGGGCGTAATATGCCCGCCGCTCAAAGAATAAATGTAATCGACGCCCCGATCAACCAGAGCATCCGCGACGAGCTTGCCACCAATAATTTTATCCATAATATAATATCCTCCTAAAACGATACGTTGTTAATGTTATAGTTCCATACACTGGCCGCCATCGAGATTGATGGCCTGCCCTGTTATATATCGTGACGACTCGGAAGCCAGATACGCCACAAGCTCGGCGGCATCCGCAGGAAGGCCGATGTATCCCAGGGGAATGGTTTTGCACATTTCCTTTTCCCGCTCTTCAATCGTTGTCCCGAAAAAAGAGGCTTCGATTCCGAAACGCCACTTTTCCAGATCGGTGGCAACTTGTCCCGGGCAGATCGCATTAACCCGGATGCCGCTGCCCCCCAGTTCCTTAGCCATGGTTTTGGTCAGCATGATGACACCCGCCTTGGCCACAGCATAAGCGCTGTTAAAAATGGGAGGGACCTTACCGGCCCGCGATGCCGTATTGATGATGGTGGCAGGCTTCCCGGCCATCAAGGGAATGATCGCCCGCGAGATGCGGAAAACGGAAAACAAATTCACGTCAATCGTTCGGATCCAGGCCGCTTCATCATAACTCAAAACCGTATTGGGTACGCCGAATGATGCTCCTGCATTGTTGCAAAGAATATCGATATGGTCGAAGGTTCCTTTGATCGTTTCCACCATGGCGGCGATGGCCTCGTTGTTGGTAATATCAACGGCTACAGCCAGTGTCCGGACACGGTAGGTTTTGGCGAAACAGACCCGGCTATGTATGAAGCCGCGCCTAAAGAAATTTACTCCAAAGCAGCAAAAGCCAACATGAGAGTTCTTTTTGAAATCGTAGTGAAATAGGCGAAGAGGGAGTGCCATGCATTTAAAAAGTACACCAGCAAGCAGCAAGGACCATGTCCCGATGTTGAATTACATCGCTGCCATTTATCTCATGATGATGGGCATTCAGGCGTTATTGCACTGATTGTCCGCGCATCTAAATAGCCGGGGCTTCTCGGGGCTTGAAGCCCGGGATTAAACAAGTTCTAAAAACAACAGTAACCACAAGAGGAGAACGAATTAATGAAAGCAATTAACAGACTGGTAGTAATAGTGGCCGCAGCAGTGGCGCTCCTGGCGCTCTGTGTGCCCGTGTATGCGTCCGGGACGGATGCCCGTATTGAATCATCCGCCAAAAAATCGTATGTGTTCCAGACCTATCTTCAGGGTGATGATATTAAAATCCAGTCCTTAAACGGCGTTGTGAGCTTAACGGGGACGGTTGCCGAAGAATCCCACAAATTACTGGCCCAGGACACCGTGGCCAGTTTGCCGGGAGTTAAGGGTGTTGACAACAAATTGGCAATCAAGGGGGAAAGCCCCGCTGAAAAATCGGATGCGTGGATTACTGCAAAGGTAAAAACCATGTTCCTGTTTCATCGCAATGTGAGCGCCATGACGGAGGTTAGCACCAAAGATGGTATCGTTAACCTGAAGGGAAAAGCGTTAAACCAGGCACAAAAGGATCTGACGACTGAATACGCAAAGGATGTTGAAGGGGTCAAAGACGTCGTCAACGAGATGACCGTAGGGAAGATCGCGAAAAAGAAGCAAACGGTAGGCTCTAAAATTGATGACGCTTCCATCACCGCGCAGGTGAAAATGACGCTGCTGTATCACCGTTCAACCAGTGGCATCAATACCTCAGTCAACACCAAGAGGGGTGTGGTCACCTTGACCGGTAAAGCGAAAAGTGGAGCAGAAAAAGATTTGGCTGCCAAATTCGCGAACGATGTAAATGGCGTGAAGGCTATCAATAACAAAATGACCATCGAGTAGTTCGAACCCAAAGTCAAAGAGACTGCGTTCTAACTGCTGGTATGGTGATGAAGTAGCCGGCAGTTAGAACGAACAATCAGAAAGGAGATTCCGATGTTGTGGACTATTGCTGTTGTGTTGCTAATTTTGTGGATGCTGGGACTGGTAACCGGTTATACCATGGGTAGTTTTATTCATATCCTGCTGGTTATTGCAATTATCGTTGTGCTTGTCAGAATCATTCAAGGGCGGAAACCCATTTAACAAGCTATCTTGCTTTAGAAAGACATCAAGGAAACAGATCATGATCAAGACGCAACAGAATACATATAACAACTTCGCTCTACGATTGCCGATATTGAGCCTCAATATTACAATCATGGCGTCCTTGCTCTTATTTTTTGTATTTCTCGGCGTAACGTCTTTTCTTTATCTGAAATCAACATCGACAAATATTTACCGGCAAGCATTAGAAGAGGTTTTCAGGCCAGAATATGTCGGGCAAGAACGGAAACGGCTACACAACTATCACGAGAATCCGACCATGGTTATTTACGAAGCAAAAAACCCTTATGTTTACGATAAACAAGCTGACAAATTTGCACCTGTCCATCCGTTAAATGGCAGCGGAAGGGTTCATCATCCTGTCGAAACGGGAGAGCATTATATGACATTGATGTTGGATCAAGAGTCAGCCCTGAAATGATAAGAGATTGTTGTTATGCCCGGTACAAACATAGAAAATCAGCTTCGTCTGGACAACACCGAACTGCACCGGCAAATTGTGTTGCTGGAAGAAAAGTTGCTGGAAAAGGCAGATACTCAGAAGGCACTACAAGATTCCGAGAAGCGCTATCGACGGCTCTTTGAATCAGCCAAGGACGGTATCCTGATTCTCGATGCCGATACGGGCAAGGTGGTTGATGTCAATCCTTTCCTGCTTACTTTACTTGGCTATTCTTACGATGCGATATGCGGGCAATATATCTGGGAGCTTGGCGTATTCAAAGACATTGCCGCATCCAAGGACGCTTTCAAGACCCTGCAAGATAACGAATACATCCGTTATGATGATTTGCCGCTCGAAACTCTCGACAGGCAACCCATTGCCGTGGAGTTTGTCAGTAACGTTTACCTCGTGGATCATAGCAAAGTTATCCAGTGCAACATTCGCGACATCACCGCACGTAAGCAGGCCGACGCCGAGCGCAAGCGTTTGATGGCGGCCATTGAACAGGTCGCAGAAGTCATTATCATGACGGATGCTCAAGGCAGCATCCTGTATGTAAATCCGGCCTTTGAGCGGACGACGGGTTACAGCCGGGAAGAGGCAGAAGGCCAAAATCCGCGCCTTCTCAAAAGCGGTCAGCAGGACGCAGCTTTTTACAGCAATCTCTGGCATACCATCTCCTTCGGCCAAACCTGGGCGGGTCGCATGGTCAACCGGCGCAAAGACGGGACGCTTTACACTGAGGAAACAACTATTTCACCGATTCGTAATACGGCGGGTCGGATCGTCAACTACGTGGGGGTCAAGCGGGATATCACGGATCATCTCCGACTGGCTGCCCAATTTCAGCAGGCACAGAAAATGGAAGCCGTGGGCCTTTTGGCGGGTGGTGTAGCCCATGATTACAACAATATGCTCAGCGTGATCATTGGTTATGCGGAACTGGCCATATGTCAGGTGGATGAAACCCAGCCGATTTACGGCGACCTTTCGGAAATCATCAAGGCCGCAAAACGTTCAGCAGATATCACCCGGCAATTGCTGACCTTTGCCCGCAAACAAGCGATTATCCCCATAACGCTGGATCTGAACCAGACAGTGAAAAGTTCGATCAAAATGATGGGAAGACTCATCGGCGAGGACATCAATCTGGTCTGGCTGCCCAAAGAGGGTCCGTGTCCGGTCAAAATGGATCCCGTCCAAATCGATCAGATCGTGGCCAATCTTTGTGTCAACGCCAGGGATGCTATTACTGATGTCGGCAAGATCACGATCGAAACAGGAAATGCAACCTTTGACGAAGCCTACTGTGCTGAGCATTTTGGGTACGTGAAGGGTAATTATGTGCTCCTGGCCATCAGTGACGATGGCTGCGGTATGGACAAGGAAACCATCGGCCAGATTTTCGAACCATTTTTCACCAGCAAAGGAGTGGGACGGGGAACCGGTCTGGGCCTGTCGATGGTCCATGGCATTGTCAAGCAAAACAACGGATTCATCAACGTCTATAGTGAGCCGGGGGAGGGAACGACTTTTAGAATCTATCTGCCGTGGTATGCGGATGAAGTGGTCAATGCCACGCAAAACAGAGCGCAGGAAATATTGCTTGGTCACGGCGAGGCCGTGCTGGTGGTGGAGGATGAACCGGCACTCCTGAGCATGAACGAAATGATGCTGGATAGATTAGGCTATCGGGTGCTGGCCGCCAGCACGCCGGAAGAAGCCATCAGGCTGGCCGAACAACATGCAAATGAGATAAGTCTTGTCATTACCGACGTTGTCATGCCGGGAATGAATGGTCGGGAACTGGCGGAGCGGTTGCAATCGCTTTACCCCGGCATAAAAATTATATTCATGTCCGGCTACACGGCTGATGTCATCGCCCACCGGGGCGTACTGGACGAAAACGTGAATTTCATCCAGAAGCCATTCTCCAAGAAGGATCTGTCTATCAAAGTACGGGAAGTACTGGGAAAAAATAATCTTTGAAGGTTATATCCAGGCTACCCGAATGGGTATGCGCATCAATAAAAAGTGTCTGGCCACAGGTGAACCAGACACTTTTTTGATAAATGGAAAATGCGCTAGATGTATTTTTACAGCACTCTGACCGCGATGACCCCATCAATGGTCTGGATTTTCTTTGCCATGTCAGGATTGATATCGCCTTCCACGTCGATGATGTTGTAGGCGATGTTTCCTTTGCTTTTGTTGATCATGTCGGCGATATTGAGCTTGTTGTCCGCCAGTGAGCGCGTGATCTTCTCAATCATGCCGGGTTCGTTCTTGTTGGAAATAGTGAGTCTGGCCTTGTCCGATTTGTCCAGGGCGCATTCCGGGAAATTGACGGAGTTCTTGATGTTCCCGTTTTCCAGGAAATCCATGAGCTGCATGGCCGCCATGACGGCGCAGTTTTCTTCGGACTCTTCCGTGGAGGCTCCCAGATGTGGAATGGCGATAACCTTGTCCGTCTTGATGACTTCTTCATCCGGGAAATCCGTCACGTAGCATCCCACGATGCCGTCCGCTACTGCTTTTTTCAGAGACGGGGTATCCACAAGCCCGCCTCTGGCGAAATTCAGGATGACCACACCCTTCTTCATGACTGCGAATTTATCGGTGTTGATGAATCCCTTGGTGTCCTTGTTCTGCGGGACATGGATCGAGATGAAATCGCACTCGGACAGGAGTTTGTCCAGGCTTGCCGCCTTCTTGGTATTGCGGGACAGCCGCCAGGCTGCTTCTATGGACAGGAATGGATCGTATCCCCAGACTTCCATGCCCAGGCTCTCAGCGGCATTGGCCACCATGGTGCCGATGGCGCCCAAGCCCACCACGCCAAGCTTCTTGCCCAGAATCTCAGTGCCGCCGAACTTGGATTTGCCCTTTTCGATCAGATCCGGCACCTTGTCGCCTTCACCCACCAAGCCTTTGGCCCAAACAATGCCTTCCGTAACCTTGCGGGACGCAAGCAGCATCCCCAGAATGACCAACTCCTTTACGCCATTGGCATTTGCACCCGGCGTATTAAAAACGACGATGCCTTTTTCCGAACATTTATCGATGGGAATATTGTTAACACCGGCGCCGGCGCGAGCAATGGCTTTCACGCTTGAGGGAAGCACCATGTCCTTCATTTCTTTGCTTCTGACCAGGATGCCGTCGGCATCGGGAATATCCGTGCGATACTCATAGTTCTCATTAAAAAGGCTCAAGCCCTTTTCCGAAATTTTATTTAACAGATCAATCCTATACATAAAATACCTCCTATTCCTTTCCATAACTATTTTTATTAGAGAGTATTCTGATAATGTAGAATACTTATCTTGTGCCACTGCCCAAAGCAAATTGTCCTTCTGGCCGTTTTTGACCAGAACGACTGTTTTGGGTGAGGAAGTATAGAATGAGCGTTTTTATGTGTCAAGGAAATCTTGGCTACTAATTGCGAGTTTGTCTTGCAGGGGGATGTCTGATGTGAATCGTGGTTAATGCCGCTGGATATCAAAAAAGGTTCCCTTTCGGGAACCCCTGATTTTGGTGGGCCGTGCGGGGATTGAACCCGCGGCCAACGGATTAAAAGTCCGCTGCTCTACCGCTGAGCTAACGGCCCACTGATTAATCGTTATCTAAGAACAAGGCTCTCTAACAGCTAGTCCAGTGAGTGTCAAGAAGAAACTGAACTATTTTTCAAACGGATTTTCCATCTGAATGGTCTCTTCACGCCCGGCGCCAACGGATACCAGTGCCAGATCCGCGCCGGATAATTCTTTCAAACGCTGGAGGTATTTCTGTGCATTGACGGGAAGGTCGCTGATTTTTTGCGCGCCTGCAATATCTTCCTTCCATCCGTCAAGCTCTTCATAAATCGGAACGCAGGATGAAAAGGTTTTCATACTGGCAGGAGCGGCTTCGGTAAATTCACCCTGGGCTGACTGGTAGCCAACGCAGATTTTGAGCTTGTCCAAACCCGTTAAAACATCCAGTTTGGTGATGGCGAGCCAGGCAATTCCGGAAACCCGAACGGCTTGACGCACCAGAACCATGTCCAACCAGCCACAGCGGCGCTTACGGCCCGTGGTTGCGCCGAATTCCTGACCGACTTTCTGCAGATGTTCGCCGATGTTATCTTTTAATTCCGTGGGGAAAGGGCCTTCTCCGACGCGCGTCGTGTAAGCTTTGCAGATGCCTACCACGGCGGAAATCGCATTGGGACCGATTCCGCTGCCGCAAGACGCGTTACCGGAAACCGTATTGGATGAGGTGACATACGGATAGGTTCCATGATCGATGTCCAGATGACAACCCTGTGCGCCTTCAAAGAGGACTTTCCTGCCTTTTTTAATTTCACCATCCAGGATAAGCGATGTGTCCGCGACGTAGGGTTTAATTTTTTCAGCAAAAGCCAAGTATTCATCGGCAATGGCTTCGGCGTCCAGCGGTTCAACGCCGAAATAATTTTTCAGCATGAAATTTTTTTCTTCAAGGCTTTGGCGCAATTTCTCCCGGAACAGATTTATTTCATAAAGGTCGCCCACGCGGATGCCCGTGCGGGCAACCTTGTCTTCGTAAGCCGGGCCGATGCCACGGCCGGTCGTGCCGATTTTTTTGCCCGCACTGCGGGCTTCACGCGCCTGATCGATGCTGCGATGATAGGGCATGATGACATGCGCTTTTTCACTGATATAAAGCTTTGTGGACGGGGGAAACAGACCCCCTGCGTTTAATTCATCGACCTCCTGAAGAAAGACCTTCGGGTCGAAAACAACGCCGTTGCCGACAATGCAAATTTTACCGTCATGCAAAATCCCCGAGGGGATTAAATGCAGAATCGTTGTTCTGCCGCGAACGACAAGCGTATGACCGGCGTTGTTGCCGCCCTGAAAACGGGCCACAACATCCGCTTCGCATGTGTAAAGATCAACAATTTTTCCTTTTCCTTCATCACCCCACTGAGTGCCTACAACCGCAACATTCGCCATGATCAATTTCCTACATTTTTATGGGTTTGATGGACAATACATGCGGCAATTTACGCAGTATCTCCAAGACATCGGTTCCTACAGCGGAGTCCGTATTCAGAATAACCAGCGCTTTTTTCGCCTGAGCGTCGCGGCTCAAATGCAGACGGGCGATGTTGACATGGTGGTTGCCCAGTGTGGTTCCAAGATTGCCGATGACGCCCGGCTGATCGTCGTTGGAGACAGCCAGCAGATAACCTTCGGGTACGATTTCCACGGAAAATTCATTGACTCGAACGATGCGAACATCATTTTTGCCGAAAACAGCGCCTGCCGTCCGACTTACTTCCTTTGATGTCTTCAGCGTCAGCGCAATCATGTTGTTGAAATCTTTGGTTTCAGAGCTCTTTACTTCGACGATCTTGATTCCTCTTTCCCTGGCGATAACCGGTGCGTTGATATAGTTGACGGCTTCATGCAGAATCGATTCCAGAAGCCCCTTGATCAGTGAAATCGTAATGGGCGCTACGTTGTGATTGATCATTTCACCGCTGTATTCAATGGTCACTTCCTGAACTGCGCCGGTCAGCAGCTGTGCTTGGAAGGCGCCCAGCTTTTCCGCCAGATCCAGGTAGGGATGAATGACAGCCATGACGTCGGCGCTTACCGAGGGGAAGTTGACTGCGCCTTTGATTTCGCCGGTGACAAAATAAGCGGCGATCTGATGGGCAATGGCAATGGCCACATTGGTTTGCGCCTCATCGGTCGAGGCGCCCAGATGCGGTGTGCAGATCACGTTATCCAGTCCAATCAGATCCATATTTGGGGTTGGCTCTTCTTCGAAAACATCAAGCGCTGCTCCGGCGACTTTACCGGATTGCAGAGCTTCATAAAGAGCTTTCTCATTGACGATGCCGCCGCGGGCGCAATGAATGAGGAAGACGCCCTGCTTCATTTTGGCAAAAGAATCGGCATTAACCAGATTTCTTGTCTCCGGCATCAGGGGAGAATGAACGGTGATAAAGTCGGCATGGGCGTAAAGTTCGTCCATGCTGACCAGCTTTACGCCCATTTGTTCCGCAACTTTTGGCGAAATAAAGGGATCGCAGGCAATCACGTCCATTTTCAGCCCGATGGCGCGGTCGGCCACGATGGCGCCGACACGCCCCAGTCCGATAATGCCCAGGGTTTTATTGCAATACTCGTTACCCATGAATTTGCTTTTTTCCCAACGGCCTGATTTCATGGATGCTGTAGCCTGGGGGATTTTACGGGCCAGTGAAAGCATCATGGCAACAGCGTGTTCGCCTGTGGTAACGGTGTTGCCGCCCGGTGTGTTCATGACAACGATGCCGCGTTTGCTGGCGGCGGGAATGTCGATGTTATCGACTCCCGCGCCGGCGCGACCGATGGCGGAAAGTTTTGCGGCCGCTTCAATAATTTCGGCCGTGACTTTCGTGGATGAACGAACGATCAGCGCATCATAATCTTTAATGACGGCTTTCAATTCGTCCGGCTTCATACCGGTTTTGACATCCACTTGGATGCCCGGTGTGTTTCCCAGAATCTCCGCTACTTCGGAAGCCATGGAATCGCTGACTAATACTCGTTTCATACCATTTTCCAAAATACTCTTAAATTAAAGGCTCTTCACCTTTTCGTTGAAAACTTTTTCCAACTCGGCCAAGGCCACTTTCAGATCAGACGCCTCGATGGTCGGACCGCACCAGAAGCGGTAACCGGCGGGCGCGTCTTTGTAAGAGTTGATGTCGTGAGCGATATTCTTCTTGCTCAGATCGGAAGCGATGCTTTTGAGGAACTTGCTTTTTGCATCGGCGTCGAGAGACGCAACTTTCGGATGAGTCACGGATAAACACACGGATGTGTTCGAGCGCACCTTGGGATCAGCAGCCAGAAATTCAACCCAGTCGGTTTTGGCAACCCAATCTTCAACGACTTTCAGGTTGTCCTTGCTTCTGTTGATCAGTCCGTCAAGGCCCAGTTTGCCTGCCCAGTCCAGGGCATCCAGATAATCTTCCACGCAAATCATGGAAGGCGTGTTGATGACGTCTCCATCAAAGATCGCCTTATTAATTTTGTCGCCTTTTTTCAGGCGGAAAATCTTCGGCATCGGCCAGGGCGGCGTGTAGGATTCCAGACGCGCCACTGCTTTGGGGCTCATTACCATCATACCGTGCGCGGCTTCGCCGCCCAGACATTTCTGCCATGAGAAAGTCAGGATATCGATTTTGCTCCAGTCGATCTCGTTGGCAAACGCATAACTGGTCGCGTCGCAAAGAGAAAGCCCTTCGCGTTCGGCGGGAATCCAATCCCAGTTGGGGATTCTCACGCCGCTGGTGGTTCCATTGGATACGAAAACCACGTCGCTTTTCCAGTCCACCTTGGACAGATCGGGAATCTTTCCGTAATCCGCCTTGATGATGGTAGGATTGAGTTTAAGCTGTTTGTTGATATCTGTGGCCCAGCCTTCGGAAAAACTTTCCCATACTAATACGGTGACCGGTTTGGGGCCTAACAGAGACCACATGGCACATTCAAAAGCACCGGTATCGGAAGCCGGCAGAATGCCCACAAGGTAATCTGACGGAATGTTTAATATTTTTCGTGTTTCATTGGTTGCTTTGATGATTCTTTCTTTTCCCAACGCGGAACGGTGTGAGCGACCGGTAGGCGCGCTCTTCAGCGCGTCGATATTCCACGCTGGCCTCTTGCTGCAAGGGCCGGAACTAAAATTTGGGTTTAACATAAATAACCATCCTTAAAGTAAATTTTCTAAATTTTGGCACTTTCATACCAGTATTAATCTCTATTCTCAAGAAATTTAAACGATAATGACCATCAAATGACCGACGGTCGAGACGGATATAATCTATATATTCGATAAATCAACATAATAACAAATTTTGACTTAAGTCAATTACAGCATTGGAGATTTGTTTTATGAATTGATCAAAAGATGCTATGAGACAGTTTCATAACCCATGAGCCTAATGATCATCATCCGGTTTGGAAACGAAAGGAGAAAAATATGCCAGAAAAATTAACACAAATTGGAGATTTAACCAGTGTTTTAGTACTGAAAGACATGGCGGACTGGCAGGAACATTCTGTTGTCAGCCGGGAAATTATCCGGAAACCGTCCGGGACGATAACGGTTTTTGCATTTGACAAAGGGGAGGGCTTAAGTGAACACACGGCTCCTTTTGACGCGGTCGTGCATATTCTGGAAGGTGAAGCTGAAATTCGCATTGACGGCAAGCCCTATCTGGTCAAGGCAGGAGAAATGATTATCATGCCGGCTGCCAAACCGCATGCGCTTCATGCCGTGACAAAATTTAAAATGTTATTAATCATGATCAAATAAAAAAGGAGGGATGATATGAAATTTGAAATCACACCGAATGTCCACTGG
Source organism: uncultured Smithella sp. (assembly GCA_964450075.1). Taxonomy (GTDB): domain Bacteria; phylum Desulfobacterota; class Syntrophia; order Syntrophales; family Smithellaceae; genus UBA8904. The sequence continues at coordinate 329 of CAYVFA010000009.1, read as the reverse complement.
GTAGGCAAGATTGACTGGGAACTTCGCAAGTTTCACGGCGAGGAATATTCCACGCATCGCGGTTCGTCGTATAATGCCTATCTGGTCAGGGATGAAAAGATCGCGCTCATCGACACGGTATGGCGACCCTTTGCCCGTGAGTTTGTTGATAATCTGTCCAAAGAGATCGACCTCAATAAGATTGACTACGTGATTGCCAACCACGCGGAGATGGATCATTCGGGGGCCCTGCCGGAATTGATGAGCCGCATTCCCGATAAACCGGTTTATTGCACGGCCAACGGCGTCAAATCGCTGAAAGGCCATTATCACAAAGACTGGAATTTCCA
>CAYVFA010000008.1:14222-30820 GCA_964450075.1 uncultured Smithella sp. | reverse complement strand
TGAGAACCCGGTCGATGTCGGCGGACGGCAGATCAATTTTGTTGATGATCGGAATAATGGCAAGGTTGTGTTCCATCGCCAGATAAAGATTGGCCAGTGTCTGCGCCTGAACGCCCTGTGCCGCGTCAATCAGCAGTAACACGCCTTCGCAGGACGCCAGCGATCGGGAAACTTCATAAGAAAAGTCCACATGCCCCGGTGTGTCGATCAGATTCAGAACATACTCTTTGCCATCCTTGGCGCGATAGGGCAGGGAGATGGCATTGCTTTTGATGGTGATGCCGCGCTCCCGTTCGATATCCATAGTGTCCATCATCTGGTCCTGAAAATTTCTTTCATTGCAGACGCCGGTAAACTGGATCAAACGGTCGGCCAGTGTGGACTTGCCGTGATCGATATGGGCGATGATACTGAAATTTCTAATATTTTCCATAAGGGTGTTAAAAAAAGCCCTCCAATGATTCGGCGGGCTTTGATTATGATTCTTTCTTGTTCAATTAGATCAATTTTTTCATGAGATCTTCGGAAACTTCTTTAACGCCGGCGCTTCCGTTGACAATAATGACTTTGGTTCTTTCCTTGAAATAGTTGACGCCGGCCAGTGTGCCGGTTTTCGTGTCATAGTAAATGCCATGACGTTTATCAATGGCTGCGGTATCCTGATCGTCGGCGCGAGCGGATAATTCTTCACAACCGCAGACGCGACAGGACATCTTGCCGTCTTTTTCATTGGGCTTGATTGCGTCGATATAAATATTATTCGGGTGATTATTGTCCGTCTTGCACAATCTGCGACCCATGATGCGCTTTTTAGCCGTTTCGCGATCCAGATCGATTTCAATCACGAAATCAAGTTTGATGTTTTCTTTCTGCAGCGCAGCCCAAAGTGCTTCTGCCTGAGCCAGATTGCGGGGGAAGCCGTCCAGAAGCCAGCCGTTTTTGGCGTCGTCTTCCTTCAAGCGGTTCAGAATCATGGGAATGGTAATATCGTCCGGCACGAGTTCGCCGCGGTCAATAAATGCTTTTGCTTTTTCGCCCAGCGGGGTTTTCTTTGAAATATTCTGACGGAAGATAACACCGGTCTCAATGTGGGGAACGCCATATTTCTTCTGTACAATTGCGCCTTGCGTGCCTTTGCCGCTGCCGTTGGGGCCAAATATTAAAATGTTCACTTGTCTAAACTCCTTTCAGGAAAAATATTAAAGTAGATGCCTTATAATGTATTGTCTCTTTTTTCGCAACGATAAAGATTGACCGGCGGTTTCTTATTAAAAATACGTTTTTTAAGGGATTTTATTCAAAAACAATTTATTTGCTGCTTCATTTTTTGTCCGGCTTTTTAGGTTTGGCGTTTAATTCGTTGATGGCGTCATGACTGGAAATTGCTCTTTGTGACCCTTCGGGGAAATATGCAAGCGCCTTACGAAAATGAAAGAGGGCGCTGTCTTTCTTTTTTTCTTTTTTAAAATACAGGCCAAAATAATAATGGGCTTCACCTTGCTGATTCAATCTGCCGTAAGACATGGCGATGTGGTAGTTGATGTCGGTATCGTCAAATGTCTTGTCCTGTAGCTTCAGAAAACACTGGAGTGCGCTTTGAAAATCACCTGTGGCAAAATGCGCTTGACCCAGCGCAAGCGTAATGAGTTCGGCTTCGGGATTGATCTTTGCCGCTTGAAGCAGATATAGGCGGGCTTGTCCGGCTTGACCCATTTTTAGATAAATTAAGCCGATACGGGTTAGAATATCTTCATCGTGTGGCGCAAGTGTCAGTGCTTTGTTCAGGTATTCCAGTGCCGCATTGGCATGGCCGAGCTGATCTTCAATCAGGCCCAGGGCGTAAAGCAGATCACTGTTATGGGGGTCTTTTTGCAGCGAGGCTTTGAATTGTCTGCGGTGTTTATCAAGATCCTCCGCATCCTGAACGATTAAAGCCTGCATTCGAATAAAATTACCGACGATATTTCCGGCGCCTTTGTTTTGGCGATATTGGGTTTGCAGCAGGCTGTCCAGGTAAAAAATACGATCGTCTGTTCCCGGATGCGTCCGCAGATAAGAAGGGATGCTTCTGGAATAAAATTCATACTGCTTGATCACTTTTAGAAATTCAACCATGGCCGCCGGATGATAACCGGTATCCACCATATATTCGATGCCCAGCCGATCTGCTTCTTCCTCGTGTTCCCGTTGATACCTGAGGTTCATCGAGCTGGCGCCAGCCATGGAAAAAGCGGCAATGGCCGCTGTCGCCTCTCCGCCGCCGCCGAGAAACGCGCCGGCGATAATGCCGGCCAGCATGGCGATATTAAGCTTTTGTGATTTTGAAATAATACTGGCAACATGTCGGGCGTTGGCATGCGCGATTTCGTGCGCGATGACGCCGGCCAGCTGTGCCTCGTTTTCCATGACGGTGATTAGTCCTGCATTGACGTAAATATAACCGCCGGGTGTGGCAAACGCGTTGATGGCCGAACTGTTGAAAATGGAGAATGTGAAATCAAAAGGCGCTTTATTGCTTTGAGCCAGAAGCCGGTTGCCTATTTCGGTGATGTAAATATTGAGCTTCTTATCATGGAGCAAAAAGTTATTTTTTTCGAGTTTATCAAAAATTTCTTTACCCAGTTTTTTTTCGTCGTCAATTGTAAACGCGGCAAAGGCCTTTGGTGTTCCAAAAAGGATCAGAAATAAAACCAAGGCTAAAGAAAAATATTGCTTTTGAATTAGTTTGCACATAGTTGATATGAAATCCATTATTATGATGGTTTCTATACCTGCTTTGCACGGATTAGGCAAGCGATCCTTAATCTTGAGATGACCCATGACCTGAAAGGAAAGAGGACAAAAATGACGGGGAAAGTGATCACGATTGACGGGCCTGCAGGCGCCGGAAAAAGCACGGTGAGCAAGGCTGTGGCCGCCAAACTGAAATATCTTTATCTGGACACGGGAGCGCTTTATCGGGCATTGGCCTATAAAGCGCTGAAAAATAAGCTTAACGTGAATGATCCTGAAGAGCTGTCGCAGTTGTGTGCGAAAACTGATGTCACTTTGAAAAATCTGCAAGGCAAAATGACGGTTTTTGTAGATGGGGAAGATGTCGGCGATAAAATCCGTACAGAAGCGGTTGGCTTGGCCGCTTCTACCCTGTCCGCTTTTCCGGTGGTTCGGGAGAAATTACTTTCTTTGCAAAGAGAAGCAGGCGCCCGAGGAGGCCTTGTGGCGGAAGGAAGGGATATGGGATCGATCGTGTTTCCGGATGCGGATTTTAGATTTTTTCTGGATGCCAAACTTGAGGAGAGAATCAGACGGCGTCACGAAGAGCTGGTTCAAAAGAATGCGAAGGCGAAACTTGATGCCATATCCAGGGATATGCAGGCCAGAGATGATCAGGATTCACGTAGGAAAATTGCGCCCTTAACGGCTTTACCCGGCTCCATAATCATTGACTCGACGCATTTGAATGTTGATGAGGTTGTTCAAATGATTCTTGAGCGCGTATCCGATGGGAATGATTAAGTGCAAAAATGAACGAAATACAATGGTTGCTTGATTTGTCTTGCTATTTAATTTTCAGTATGTTAGGCAGTCCAGATTAAAATTGTCTTATAAAAATCAGGGGGTATTAGGTTAATGGTTAACAATAACAACACAAACTTAACAAATGAAAAGGAGGTTAAGACCGACTCTTCAACGCACAGCGCGTACCATCAGTCCAAAGAAGAAGATATGGGCTTTAAGGAGCTCTATGAGCAGAGTCTTAATCAGTTGCAATATGGCGATATCGCACGTGGAAAAGTTGTTCAGGTGACAGCGGATATTGTCATGGTGGATGTGGGTTGGAAAACGGAAGGTTTTATTCCCATTAAAGAACTCAAAGACGCCCAGGGCAATGTGAATATATCCGTGGGTGATGATATAGAAGTTTTTATTGATAAAAGGGATTCAGAAGGAAATCTGGTCTTGTCTCGTGAAAAAGCGGCCAAGCTTAAAGTCTGGGATGAGATTAAGGAAGTCAGTGATAATAATCTGACGATTAAAGGAAAAGTTGTAGAGAAAGTCAAGGGCGGTCTTTCCGTGGATATTGGCATTATCGCCTTTCTGCCCGGATCGCAAATTGATACCCGTCCCATTAAAGATCTTGATCAGTTTATCGGTCAAACGATCGATTTTCATGTTTTAAAATATGACCGCAAGCGCAATAACGTGGTCCTGTCCCGCAGATCCATCGTTGCGTTAGAAAGAGAAAGCGAAAAGAAAGAAACGCTGAACAACATTCAAGAAGGCGGCATCGTTGAAGGCATCATCAAGAACATAACGGATTATGGCATCTTTATCGATCTGGGCGGCATTGACGGATTGCTTCATGTGACGGATATTTCCTGGGGAAGAATCGCCAAACCTGCGGATATCTTCCACAAGGGAGAAAAAATTTCGGTAAAGGTTCTTTCCTTTGATCGTGAGAAAGAAAGGGTTTCCCTGGGATTAAAGCAGCTTCATGAAAATCCGTGGGAGCATATTTCAGAAAAGTATCCGGTTGGCGCCCTGGTTCAGGGTAAAGTGGTTAATCTGACGGATTACGGCGTCTTTATTGAACTGGAACCGGGCGTCGAGGGCCTGGTTCATATATCGGAGATGTATTGGACACGGGAGATCAAACACCCGTCCAAAGTCTTGAATGTTGGCGATACGGTGAACGTGGTCGTGCTGGAAGTCAATCCCGAAGCGAAACGTGTATCGTTAAGCCTGAAACAAACGACAGCCAATCCATGGGAAAAACTGAAAGAAAAGTATCCGGTTGGCACAGTTGTCAAGGGTCAGGTCCGCAACATTACAAACTTTGGCGTGTTTGTCGGAATTGAAGACGGCATTGACGGTCTGGTTCATGTGTCGGATATTTCCTGGAAGCATAGGGTTACCCATCCATCCGAATACTTCAAAAAAGGACAGGAAGTTGAAGCGGTTGTTTTAAATATTGACGTGGACAACGAGAAATTCTCTCTCGGCATCAAGCAAATTGAAAAGAACCCGTGGGAGGAATTGCCGCAAAAATACGCGCCCGGCAGTGTGGTCACCGGCAAAATCACAAACTTTACCGACTTTGGAATTTTTGTGGAAATTGAAGAGGGCATCGAAGGTCTGGTTCATATTTCCGAAATAAGCCAGAAGCGAGTTAAGTCATCCGCCGAACTTTATGCTGCTGGCGATACCGTGTCGGCCGTGGTCAAAAGCATTGACATCAAAACAAAGAAGATTCGCTTGAGCATAAAAGAAATGGAAGCGCCGGCGCCACAGCAGGCTTCGGCCTCGACGACGGCCTCAAGCCAATATATTAATAATCGTGAAAATATCGGATCGAATCTCGCGCAGGCCTTGGCCGATGTCAAGATCAGCGGCCAGCCCAAGGAATAAAAAATGAGAAAGCATCCTGTCCTTTTGGGATTGGTTTTACTGATCGTGCTGGCTGCTGTTCTGTACTTTTCCTTTTACAGGGTAGGCGCAAGGTCAGGCAGTGTCGGTACGCAAAGCTTCTCTTTAAACGACAAGATCGGCGTGGTGCCGGTTGAGGGCGTGATCAGTGATTCGCTTGAAATTACGCAAGTCATCGATGAATTTGCCAAAGACAGTTCCATTGTGGCTGTTGTGCTGCGCATTGATTCACCCGGTGGCGGTGTTGCCGCGTCACAGGAAATTTATGACGCAGTCGTCGAACTCAAAAAAAAGAAAAAAGTTGTTGTCTCGATGGGATCAGTGGCCGCCTCCGGAGGTTTGCTGATTGCCTGCGCCGGTGATAAAATTGTGGCCAATCCGGGAACGATCACCGGCAGCATATCGGCCATTATGCAGTTTGCCAACGTGGAAGAACTTTTGAAAAAAGTCGGCGTCAAATCATCCGTCGTCAAAAGCGGTCAGTATAAAGATATTGGTTCGCCCATGCGGGAAATGACCCCCGAAGAAAAAATTATTATTCAGGAATTGATTGACGATATTTATAACCAATTTATAGACGTCATTGTCCGGGATCGTAAATTAACGCGTGAAAAGGTTGTCGCCATTGGAGACGGACGTGTTTTTTCTGGACGAAAAGCCAAGGAGTACGGCTTGGTTGATCAATTAGGCGATATGGCTTCCGCAGCAAAGCTGGCGAGCGTTCTGGCGGGTAAAAATGGAAAATACGATTTGGTTTACCCTAAAAAACAGCATCCTTCGGTTTTTGATTTTGTGTTCGAAAGCGCGGCCGATCAGCTCAGTCGATCGGTAGCCCAGAAAGCTGAAAAATGGCGAGGGGTCAGTTACTTGTACCATCCGTGACAGCCGCTGGAAGAGCCACGATGACTAAAAATGAACTCATAAAAAAAACTCAGGAAAAATTTAAAACGTATTCACAAAAGGATATCGCCCTCGCTGTCGATGCCATTTTGAATGCTATGACCGGCGCCATGGAACAAAATGAACGGATTGAAATAAGAGGATTCGGCACGTTTACTATTCGTGAAAGAAAGCCCAGAGTTGGCCGCAATCCCAAATCAGGCGCCGAAGTCACGCTTGGCGACAGAAGGGTTCCTTTTTTTAAAACAGGTAAAGCGCTTCGATTAAAGGTAGATCATAAAAAATGACTTATAAAAACATCATTGTTGATAAGAAGAAAGCTTACGCAATCATTCGATTTAATCGCACACATGAAATGAATGCCCTGTCTCAGGAAATGAGACTGGAATTCAATGAAGCGCTTTTGGATGTGGAAAACGATCAGCAGATGAAAGCTTTGATCATTACTGGCGGCGAATATGTTTTTTCAGCCGGGATGGACATCAAAGAAATGTCGTCTCTGTCCAATGTGGAAATCGACGACTATTTTGAATCGATGAAAAGATACCTGAAGAAAATTTATTCCTATCCCAAACCGGTTATTGCCGCAGTCGGTGGTCTGGCTCTGGGCGGCGGTTTCAACATCGTGACGGTATGTGATCTTATTGTGGCGTCGGAAAGCGCTATTTTCTGTCATCCGGAGTTGAAGTTCGGGTTAAGTCCTCTTTTTTATCCATTAAGCCAGATTGTGGGTGTGCCCAAAGCAAAAGAAATTGTCATGCTGGGAGAACCCATGGGAGCCATTGAGGCGGAAAGAATCGGTCTGGTGAACAAGGTGGCGCCTCCTGAGAAATTTATGCAGATCGCTGAGAAAATGGCGGACACGCTATCCGAAAGATCCGTGAAAGCCATTGAAGAATTGAAGAATATTTGTTCTGTTGTGCCCAGGATGGATAAAATTGCCGCTCTGGATATGGAACTTTCCATCGGCGGCATGTTGTTTGCCCGTGATGAACGAAAAATTCACATGAATGAAGTGCTGTTCTTGGAAAAGTTGCGCAAGAAAAAACAAAAATAATCCCCGCTTCTACATTAAAAAGTTATCTTTTAATGAGAAGCGGGAGAAAGTTTAAAGATTATCCCAATCATTCCCTGGTGATGCGAAATCCTTCAGCTGGTCGCGTCTTTTCTTATGCTGGAGCTTTTTGAGCGCCTTGGCTTCGATTTGACGAATGCGTTCGCGGGTTACCCCCATCATGTCACCGACTTCTTCAAGCGTGAAAGGTCCGTAATTGCAGGCAACCCAGGTGCAGTTTAAAAACGCTTCGTTTTTAAGACGCCATTCACAGGTGGTATCCGTGCAGATTTCCGCTATTAAATTTCCTTTTTTCTTACAAATATAAATATTAATCATTAATGATCCCTTCGTAATGTTAGATCGAGCAAAACTTATGGTTACTTAAATGGTCAGTGCGTGAAAAAAAGAAATTTTAAAAAAATATTTTTTCCGGTGGCCGTCTTTCCGGAACATACGGGTGAGGTATCTTATCCTGATTCCAGCCCTCGGTAACATACAAGTTGCAATAGCAACTGCCGTATTCTTTCACATCTTCAGCCCGGTAAACGCAAGGGCACATGATGTCACGGTCTTTTTCACGGTCCCCCGACGCCAATCGGCAGGGGCATGACGTGTAACCGTAACGCTCCCTGTTGACCAGCAGATCCTGGAGAATGGAAAGAACCCACGTTTTGTCTTTATTGAAGAAATACCCCTTGGGTTCCTGGGCCTTTTTTAACAGATCATAGAGTTCAGTCGCCGTCATTAAAGTCCCAATGCCTCTTTCATGTCCTGTTCTTTAAAACCGATAATGATTTTATCGCCAATAATAATGGTTGGAAAGGAGCGATGCGGGTTGTATTGCACAACCTCATTTAATACAGCCTCTCTGGCTGCGCCCTGCAGTAAATCGACATCCGTTGCATCAAATGTAACGTTGTTTTCATTAAGAAATTTTTTTGCCGCTTTACAATGACTGCATGTGCTTAAAGTGTATATTTTAATTTTTACGGGCATGGGAAAGCCTCCTGGATTTTTGTGACTTATATATGTTTTTGGGCGATGATGTCAAGTTGATAGTCACGAATTCATAAGGCAAAGATTTATTGACAAGAACCCTCAATTCATATATCAACAAAGCCTCACTTAAGGAAAGATAAAATACTGTATGAAACATAATAGTATTATCGCTTACGAAGGTTTTCCCTTTATCATCCTTTCCCTTGTTTTTACTGTCTTTGCCGCTTTTTTCGGCATCCTGTGGCTGACCCTTTCTTTGGCCGCCATCACGATCTTCATTATCTGTTTTTTTCGCAATCCGGAAAGGACTTTTCAAGACGAAGATAAGCTGGTGATCTGTCCGGCCGACGGGAAGGTGATCAGAATAGAAGAAGTTGATGTTCATGGCACGATTACGGGCCGATTTAAAAAAATCAGTATTTTCATGAATGTCTTTAATGTCCATGTGAATCGCGCCCCCTATGGCGGGGTAATCGAGAAGATTCACTACCATAAGGGCAAGTTCCTGTCAGCCAATCTGGATAAGGCATCAGCGGAAAACGAGCGAAATGAAGTGTTGGTTCGCACCAAAGACGGTCGTGCCATTTGGACGGTGCAGATTGCCGGACTTGTAGCCCGGAGAATTGTTTGCTGGACGACTGAAGGCGTCAATATCAATAAGGGGGAGCGATTCGGGTTGATTCGCTTTGGTTCCCGTGTTGAAGTATTTTTACCTCCTGATTCCCGGATTGTTGTCAACCTGAATGACAAAGTACGGGCGGGACAAACACCCTTAGGATACCTGCTATGAATAAACAGCGGCAAATCAGAAACATGCGTCTTAAAAAAGGGATTTATGTTTTGCCGAACCTTTTCACAACCGCCAGTTTGTTTATGGGGTTTTATTCCATTATTGCGTCTGTTCAGGAAAAGTTTTTTCTGGCGGCCGTTGCCATCATCATATCCCTGATTTTTGACGGATTGGATGGCAGAATCGCCCGAATGACCAATACAACCAGTAAATTTGGCGCGGAATATGATTCGCTGGCCGATCTGATTGCTTTCGGCGTTGCGCCGGCCCTGCTGGCTTATACCTGGGCCATGTCTTTTGACGGCAAACCGGGCTGGATGGCCGGTTTTCTTTTTGTCGCCTGTGGCGCCCTGCGGCTGGCGCGCTTTAATATTCAAATCGGTTTGATCGACAGTAAATATTTCAACGGATTGCCCATCCCCGCTGCTGCTTGTGTCATTGCCACAACCGTGATTTTTTTTGATCACATCGGCATTGAAGGAAAGTTTCATGATCCTTATTACATAATTATGATTCTGGTCGTTATTTTGGCCCTTCTGATGGTCAGCAATATTAAATATTACAGCTTCAAAAGCATGAATCTCCGCTCGCGGATGCCCTTTAAAATATTGTTGATTGCCATAGGTATTTTCCTCATCTTTTATTACAAGCCGGAAATTATGGCTTTCGTTATGATGGTTGGTTATATGCTGTCCGGCCCCGTTTGGTGGGTTTTTAAATTGATTCAGAAAACACGCGGAAAAGATTCGACCCATAGTGAAGATCCCAAGCTCCAAGCGTAATGTGCAGGGTGTATTAATTCCAAAGTGAGATTATGAGAATTTCCGGAGGTGAAGCAAAAGGAAGGACGCTGAAATTTCCTTCCCGATCAACGCAAAGGCCCACAACGGATTTTTTAAGAGAAGCGCTTTTTAATTTATTGGGGCCCCCGGCGGATCAATTCTTCCTGGATTTATTTGCGGGATCCGGATCTGTGGGATTGGAGGCCGCCAGTCGTCAAGCGAAAAAAGTGGTTCTTGTTGAAAAAAGCAAAGATCTTGTTGAAATTATTCGTGAAAATGTTTCATTATGCGGCTATTCGGAGCAATGCCTAATCATCCATGCCAATATTCAATCGGCCCTGCGTGATCTTGACCGGGAAAAATGCAGCTTTGATGTGATATTTGCTGATCCTCCCTATCATCAGGGGTTTATTGGAAAAACGCTTAGTGCGTTGAACGAATATCCTGTTTTACAAAAAGAGGGGACGATTGTTTTTCAACACTCCATCCGGGAACCTGTAAAAACGTTACCGGATGGATGGTCTGTGGCGGATCAGAGAAAATACGGCGACAATTTATTAACTTTTATCAGAGTGGAATGCGCATGACACAGGAAAAATTTGAAAGCAAGGTTGCGATTTACCCGGGTTCGTTTGATCCGATTACCAACGGCCATGTGGATATTATTAAAAGGGGCAACAGAATTTTTGATGAAATTATTGTTCTGGTCGCCAATAATCCGAAAAAAACATCCCTGTTTTCAGTAGAGGAGCGGTGCGGGTTTATCCGGGAAGTATTTCAAAATTACGAGGGAATTCGGGTGGACTCTCATGGCGGCCTGCTCATCGATTATCTCAAAAGCTCCGGCGCCAGTACGATCTTGCGGGGCATGCGTGCTCTTTCCGATTTTGAATATGAATTTCAGATGGCCCTCATGAACCGCCGTCAGACAAAAAATATCGAAACCGTTTTTCTCATGAGCGGATACAGATGGTTTTACACCAGCTCCAACCTGATCAAAGAAGTGGCCAGTCTGGGCGGATCGGTCAAGGGTCTTGTCCCGGAAAATGTATATCAAAAATTAATAGAAAAATTTAATATCAACAATAACAGGAAGTAGCCGGAAGGAAGGGAAAAATGGGAGGTCTTTTTGGAGTTGTCACACAAGACAGTTGTGTTCAGACGCTCTTTTACGGAACCGATTATCATTCTCATTTGGGGACAGAGCACGGGGGAATGGCCGTTTTTGGCGCCAAAGGATTTTATAATACGATTCACGGTATATCGCAGGCCCAGTTTAAATCGAGATTTGTCGATGATTATAAAAAGATGGATGGCCACACAGGGATCGGCGCTATTGACGACGAGTCCCCGCAACCGCTGATTTTTCGCTCCAAATTTGGTATTTATGCGGTGGTGGCCACAGGCTTGATCACTAATAAAAATGAACTGGTCGGCGAACTGCTCAATGAAGGAGCCTCCTTTACGGAAATGGCCGGAGGCGGCGTCAACAATGCGGAAATTGTCGCTTCCCTGATTAATCGCGGTGATAATATTATCGAAGGCATTGCTTCCATGCGGGGCATTATTGAAGGGTCTATCTGTGTTTTGGTCCTGACACCGGAAGGTATTTATGCCGCCCGGGACAAGGTGGGCCGTTTTCCCCTGGCACTGGGCCAGAGCAAGGATATCAGCAAGAAGTCCTATGTCGTCGCTACGGAAGCAAGTTCTTTTGAAAATCTTGGTTATGAATTGAAAAGGTTTCTCGGCCCGGGGGAAATTGTTCTGCTGTCTTCCGACGGCATCAAACAACTCAAGCCGGAGGGAAACCAGAAGAAAATCTGTTCGTTTTTATGGATTTATACGGGTTCTCCATCTTCCACCTATGATGGCGTCAGCGTGGAGCGGACCCGGGAACGCTGTGGCAGTTATTTAGCCAAGCGGGACAACGTACAGGCGGATTTTGTCGCTGGGGTTCCCGATTCCGGCGTGGGTCACGCCATCGGCTACGCGATGGAATCCGGCATTCCGTACCGGCGGCCTCTGGTGAAGTACACACCCGGTTATGGCCGAAGTTACACGCCTCCCACACAGGAAATCCGTGATCTCGTCGCGACGATGAAACTTTTTGCCGTCCACGAAGTGATCAACGGTAACCGGATGATTATTTGTGACGACTCCATTGTCCGGGGCACACAGTTAAAAAATTTAACGGTTAAGAAGTTATGGGACAATGGCGCGAAGGAAATTCATATTCGGCCCGCCTGTCCGCCACTGATGTTTCCCTGCATTTATGCGTCTTCAACCCGAACGACGGCTGAACTGGCCTGCCATAAAGCCATGCGCGCGCTCGAAGGGAAAGCGGTTGATAATCCCTCTGATTATCTCGACACGGCATCATCCAAGCACGCGAAAATGATTGACTGGATCCGGCGGGATATCAATGTGACGTCTTTGAAATATATGACCATAGAAGACATGATTGAGGCGATTGGTCTGCCATCCGATCAGCTTTGTCTGCATTGCTGGCTGGGAAAATAACCTGCGATAATCCTCGTAACGTTGAAGAGAGGGAAATTTATGGAAAGTGGTTTAAAAATGAGAAGAAAAGCCAGAGAAATTCATGTCGGATCGGTTACGATCGGCGGGAATGCGCCTATTGTTGTCCAATCCATGACCAACACGGACACGCGCAATGTTGAGGCGACAATCGATCAGATCCATGCTTTACAGGAAGCCGGCTGTGAAATGGTGCGAGTAGCCGTTCCGGATGAGGAAGCCGCCCTCGCGATACCGGCGATTAAAAAAGGTATTAGCATTCCTCTTATTGCCGATATTCATTTTCAACATCAACTGGCAATTGACGCCATCAAAAACGGCGCGGATGGCATTCGCATCAACCCCGGTAATATCGTTAAAAACAAAATTGCTGAAATTGTCACCGTCGCTAAAGAGCGGCAAACCCCTATCCGTATTGGTGTCAACGCCGGTTCCCTGCAGAAAGATCTTGTTTTGGATTATGGCGGTGTCACGGCGGAAGCCCTTTGCGAAAGCGCCATGCGTAATATTGAAATGTTTGAGGATATGGGATTTGATTTAATCAAACTTTCGCTCAAGTCATCGGACGTGCCGATGATGATTGAAGCCTATCGTATGGTTGCCGCCAAAACGGATTATCCCCTGCATTTGGGCGTCACGGAAGCGGGAACGGTTGTCCATGCCGCGATCAAATCCGCGCTGGGCATTGGGCCGCTGCTTTATGACGGGATCGGCGATACCCTTCGTGTTTCCGTTACCGGAAGTCCGCTTTTGGAAATGCCTCTGGCCTATGGGATTCTGCGGGCATTGAAAATCCGTCAAGTCGGTCCGGAAATCATATCCTGTCCAACCTGTGGACGCTGCCAGATTGATCTGCTGGGATTAACGGAAAAAATCGAAAAAGCGCTGGCCCATCGCAAAAAATATATCAAAGTTGCTTTAATGGGCTGCGTGGTCAACGGACCCGGTGAAGCGGCGGAAGCCGATATCGGCATCGCCGGCGGCCACGGTTTCGGCATGATGTTTAAAAAGGGCGTGGCTTATAAAAAAGTTGAAGAAAAAGATTTTGTCCCGGTTTTGCTCGAAGAAATAGAAGCCCTGGACAATGAAAAATAAGGAGGGGTAATGCGTTACTCGGAAATGCACCTGCCCACCGGGCGGGAAGTGCCGTCCGACGCTGAGGTTGTCAGTAATCAGCTCATGATTCGGGCGGGAATGATCAGAAAATTAACCAGCGGTATTTACTCCTATCTGCCGCTGGGCTATCGCGTCATTAGAAAAGTTGAACAGATTATCCGCGAGGAAATGGATAAAGCCGGGGCCCAGGAGGTTCATTTGCCCATGGTACAGCCTGCGGAACTCTGGCAGGAGTCCGGACGCTGGACGTATTACGGGAAGGAGCTTTTAAGATTTCGCGATCGTAATGACCGGGACTATTGTCTGGGACCGACCCATGAAGAAGTCATCACGGATCTCGTGCGTCATGATATCAAGACCTACCGGCAGTTGCCGCGCAATCTTTATCAAATTCAGACCAAATTCCGCGATGAAGTGCGTCCGCGTTTTGGCGTCATGCGCTGCCGCGAATTCGGCATGAAAGACGCCTACAGTTTTGACGCGGACGAAGCCGGCGCGGAAAAAAGCTATCAGAAAATGTTTGCCGCCTATAACAATATCTTTCGGCGCTGCGGTTTGCAGTATCGTCCGGTAGAAGCGGATTCCGGCAGCATCGGCGGCAGTTTCTCACATGAGTTTATGGTGATGGCGGAATCGGGCGAAGATGCGATTGTGTTTTGTGAAAAATGCAATTATGCCGCCAATCTCGAAAAAGCCGAAATTGCCCGGCCGGAAAAGGTCGCGGTGTCTGAAAAAGACTGGCTGCCGCTGGAAAGCGTGGAAACGCCGAATGTGCGCACGATTGATGAAGTCAGTGCTTTCCTGAATGTATCCCCTCAGCAGATTGTGAAAACACTGATTTTTAACGCGGACGGCAAGCCCTGCGCGGTGCTGATTCGCGGCGATCAGGACGTTAACGAAATCAAAGTGAAAAACTATCTGGGCGCAGCCGAACTTGAATTGGCCGATGATGAAATGATTATGAAAGCCACAGGTGCGCCCCGTGGCTTTGCCGGCGCCGTCGGCATTAAAGTCCAAGTCATTGCCGATTACTCCATCATGAACCTTGTCAATCTGGTAACCGGCGGCAACCAGGAAGATTGCCATCTTAAAAATGTCAATATCGGACGCGATTTTCAGGTGGAATCTTATGCGGATTTACGCGTTTCCACGCCGGGTGACGCTTGTCCCCGATGCGGTGGCGCGATCAAGTTTGTCCGAGGTATCGAAGTCGGCCATGTTTTCAAACTGGGAACAAAGTACAGCAAAGCCATGAAAGCCGCTTACCTGGATCGCGACGGCAAAGAAAAAACCATGATTATGGGCTGCTACGGCATCGGGATCGGCAGGACGGTGGCCGCCTGCATTGAACAGAATTTCGATCAAAACGGCATTATCTGGCCCATGCCGCTTGCGCCCTATACGGCCATTGTCACGCCCGTGAATATCAACGAGACGGAGGTCATGAAAGCAGCGGAGGATATTTATGCCGGCTTACAGGCCGCAGGCGTGGAAGTCATTCTTGATGATCGCGATGAACGGGCGGGGGTGAAGTTTAAGGACGCCGATCTGATCGGCATTCCGCTCCGGATCGTCGTGGGGCCCAAGAATCTAAAGCAGGGTCAGGTCGAGTTGAAAACCCGCAGAACCGGCGAGAGCAGGCTTTATGCGACGGAGGATATTGTTTCAGAAGTCCGAAAGATCATTGCTTCAGAAATAAATGAGGCCAGTTGATAGCCACGCATTGGACTGGGAATCTTCATGCTAAGAATCAACGATATTCTTGATAAAGCTCAGGCCTATCTGGCGGCCGATGAGCTGGAGATGATTCAAAAAGCCTACATCTACTCCGCTACGGTGCATCAGGGACAGGTGCGTTTATCCGGTGAACCCTATCTGACACATCCCATGGAAGTGGCCGGAATCCTGGTCGATATGAAGATGGATTCGGCAACGATCATCAGCGGACTTCTGCACGACACCATTGAAGACACCCTCACCACCAAAGAACAGATTGAACAGGAATTCGGTAAAGACGCTGCTTTCCTGGTGGAGGGGCTGACCAAACTCAGCCGCATTTCATTTGGTTCTCAGGAAGAAAGGCAGGCGGAAAACTTCCGAAAGATGATTCTGGCCATGTCTTCCGACATCCGCATCCTCATGGTCAGGCTGGCCGACCGCATTCACAACATGCGAACCCTTCAGTATCAAAAGCCGGACCGGAAGATTTACATCGCGCGCGAAACGATGGATGTTTATGCTCCGCTTGCCAATCGTCTGGGGATTAACTGGATGAAGATGGAGCTGGAAGATCTGGCCTTTCAGTATGTTTCACCCGATGCCTTCAATGAAATAGCCACTCGCGTTTCCAAATCCCAGGAGTCGCGCAACCGGTACACAGAAGAAGTAAAAACCATCATTTTTAAAGAATTGGAAAAAGTAGCCATCAACGCCGAAGTGGAAGGCAGGGCAAAACATTTATACGGCATTTACAAAAAAATGCATGAACAGCACATCAATTTTGACGAGGTTTATGACGTCATCGCTTTTCGTATTATCATGGATTCCGACCTTGATAAAAGCTGTTATGAAGCGCTCAGTATCGTCCACGCCTTATGGAAGCCGGTTCCCGGTCGATTCAAGGACTATATCGCCATGCCCAAGGCCAATAACTATCAATCCCTGCACACGGCAGTCATCGGCCCCTATGGGGAAAGAGTCGAAATTCAGATTCGAACCCGTACCATGCATGAATGGGCGGAAAAGGGCATTGCGGCTCACTGGCGCTATAAAGAAGGGCGGGCTTTCCATGACCATGAAGATAATCAGATCAAAAAGCTGAGGGAAGCCCTGGAGATTCAGCAGGATATCAAGAATCCGAAAGAATTCATGTCCAACCTGAAAATGGCGTTGTTTCCGGATGAAGTTTATGTCTTCACGCCGCATGGCGACGTAAAATCTTTTCCCAAAGGCGCGACGCCCATTGATTTTGCGTACAGCATTCATACCG
>CAYVFA010000008.1:0-14122 GCA_964450075.1 uncultured Smithella sp. | reverse complement strand
AAATCTTTTCCCAAAGGCGCGACGCCCATTGATTTTGCGTACAGCATTCATACCGACGTCGGGCATAAGTGCACCGGGGCTAAGGTGAATCGTAATATTGTTCCGCTGCGTTACCAACTGCAAAACGGCGACCGGGTGGAAATTATTACGCAGGCGGGGCATCATCCCAGCAAAGACTGGCTGAAGTACGTCGTGACGTCGCGGGCTATTTCCAAAATCCGCAACTGGATCAATCTGGAGGAAAAAAACAGCTCTCTTGCGCTGGGCAAAGATCTGCTGGAAAAAGAATTCAAGCGAAACAACCTGAAATTTGCCAATTATATTAAATCAGACGAGATTAAAAAAATTCTGACGGAGTATTCATTATTGACCCTGGACGATCTGATTTCGCAGGTGGGTTATGGTCGAATTTCGCCCAGGCAGGTGGTCAATCATTTTCTGGTTGCCGAAGCGCCGAAAGAAACTGAAAAACTTCCGGAGAAGGAAAAGAAAAAGTCCGCTGCCTCTCCCTCCATGGGAATCAGTCTTACGGGGATCGACGACGTCATGGTGAAGTTTGCCAAATGCTGTAATCCGATCCCCGGCGATGAGATATCCGGGTACATTTCCCGCGGACGCGGTATTACGGTTCACACACAAAATTGTCCACATTTGACCAGACTTGATGCCGAAAGGATTGTGGAGGTCAACTGGGATGTCCGTCAGAAACATGCCTATCCGGTGCATATCAAAGTGGTCTGCAATGATCGTAAAGGCGTGATTACGGAAGTCAGTTCCGTCATCTCTTCATTTGATATCAATATCAGCTTTGCCCAGGTCGAAACAATCGATATGATCGCCAACTGCGAATTCGTCATTGATGTTTATGACACCCAGCAGCTCAATTCCATCTTTTCAGCCATCCGGCAATTAAAGATTGTCCGTTCTATTGAAAGGATACGCAAATCCTGAAAATAACAAACAGTTCCAATTGTGTGTTGACAAACAAATCCACTCTGCTATAAGCATGCCCAACCTGACTTAGGTGAAAGATAACATTTTAAAATAGGTGAAATCATGTTTCATAAATGGCAAAAATATACCGTTGTCTTTTTTTCGGTTCTGATGCTGTGCCTTCCGGGCTTTTTCGTTCATGCTCAGGCAGGAAAGCAGATTGTTGTTATTGATCCGGCCCATGGTGGCGAGGATTCGGGTGTTATTGGTGTTTCTAAAGTTGCCGAGAAGGATTTAACACTGGCCATTGCCACGGCATTAAAGAAAGAACTGGATAAAGAAGGCAATCTGGAAGTGGTTCTGACCCGGAATTCGGATAAAGCCCCGTCTCTGGATGATCGTAAAAAAAGCATAGCCAAAATGAATCCCGCTTTGGTTTTGAGTCTGCATACCAACGCCGGTTTTGGTAAAAATTCATCAGGGTTCGAACTGTATTATCCCGGTTTCAAAGGTCTTGAAGCGTCTCCCAAAGGCACAAAGGCAAATCAGGCCAACGCCGGCCAATATCTGAATGATACAGTGAAACTGGCGCGTCTGGTGCAAAAAAATCTTGACGGTTTGTTCCCGCGCAAGGGAAGGGGACTGAGGGAAGCCGTCGTGCCGCTGGCCGAAGGACTGGTCGTCCCTGTGCTGACCGTTGAACTGGGGTTTACGACAAATCCCGATGAAAAGAAAAAGTTGACGTCAGAAAAAACACAAACGGAAATTGCCAAAGCTCTGGCCAGGAGCATCAAGGCGTTTTTCTAGGAATTCTATGTTTATTAGAAGTCAGAACAGAAAAATCGATGAGCTCCGACCGATCCGCATCACCAACGGGTATCTGCGCAATGTCCCCGGTTCCGTTTTGGTTGAATTCGGTAACACGAAAGTACTTTGCGCGGCGTCACTGGATGATAAGACGGCACCTTTTTTAAAAAATACCGGGAAAGGCTGGCTGACGGCTGAATATTCCATGCTGCCCATGTCCACTCAAACCCGTTCGGCGCGGGAAGCGGCGCGCGGCAAAGTGGGGGGCAGGACCCATGAAATTCAAAGGCTGATCGGCAGGTCCCTCCGGGCTGTCACGGATTTGACTGCTTTTGGTGAAAGAACCATTTATATCGATTGCGACGTTATTCAGGCGGATGGTGGAACCCGAACCGCTTCGATTACCGGTGCTTTTGTGGCTTTAGTCGATTTATTTAAAGATATGAAGGCGCGGGGGCTGGTAAAAGAAATTCCCGTCAATGATTTTGTATCGGCGGTCAGCGTCGGCATTGTTCAGAATCAGGTGCTGCTGGATCTGGAATATGAGGAAGACTCTCAGGCGGAGGTCGATATGAATTTTGTCATGACCGGCCGGGGGTTGTTTATTGAAGTTCAGGGTACGGCTGAACACGTTCCGTTTAATAAAAAGCAGCTCGACGAGATGACCACGCTTGCTTCGGCAGGTATTGGCAGGATTATTGAACGCCAGAAGGAAATAACAGGCTCTTTAAACGAATGAAAATCGTTTTTGCGACAAAAAATGAAGGCAAGGTCAAAGAAATAACTGAAATGCTTGCCGGAATGAATATTGAATTAGTATCCCTGAATCACTTTGAATCGCTGCCGGAAATTGTGGAGGATGGTCAAACCTATCTTGAAAATGCTTTGAAAAAAGCAAAAATTATTTCCGAATTCACGGGTGAAACCGTTCTGGCGGATGATTCCGGTCTGCAGGTGGATTTTCTTGGAGGCGAGCCGGGTATTTATTCCGCGCGCTACGCGGGAGAAGGGGCGACAGACGATGATAATAACGTCAAACTTCTGGGCAAATTAAAGGATGTGCCCGAGGAGCTAAGAACAGCATCTTTCTGCTGCGCTTTAGTGTTGTATCATCAAGACGGGCGTTACCATGCTTTTGAAGGCCGGTGGCAGGGCCGGATAGTTGACGAGCGGCGGGGAACCAACGGGTTCGGTTATGATCCGATTTTTCTTTCACCCGAGCAGAATAAAACAGCCGCGGAATTGTCCCCGGAGATTAAAAATAAAATCAGCCACCGGGGTCAGGCATTTGCAAAATTGAAGAGCCATTTGGAAAACGAGATTTAAAATCAAAATAATCGGGGCGTAGCGCAGCTTGGTAGCGCGCTTGCTTTGGGAGCAAGATGTCGAGTGTTCAAATCACTCCGCCCCGACCAATAAAATCAAGGAGTTACGCTGTTTGGCGGGACTCCTTTTTTTTACTGCTCCTGTTCCGGAGAGAATACTTCCACCCGGTTGCGGCCGTTATTTTTTGCTTGGTATAAGGCTTTGTCGGCGCATTCCACAAGCTGATCCGCCGTTTTCAGGTCTGATGACTCAGACAGGGCAACGCCGAAGCTGATAGTGACCTTAAATTTGCCATAGGTCGGGTGTTCCCAGGCTTGTTTTTCAACATCACTGCGCAACCGTTCCGCCAGTTCTTCGGCCCCTTTAAGCGCGGTCATGGGCAGCAGGATGATAAACTCTTCACCGCCATAACGGGCAATAATGTCACCCTCACGCATTTTGTTTTTCATTAAACCGGCAATTTCACGTAATACCCAATCCCCTGCCGGGTGACCGTAACGGGTGTTGAAGTCACGGAAAAAGTCGATATCCGTCATGATGCAGCTCAAGGGGGTCGCGTAACGCTGCGTAAGTACGATCTGCTTATTGAGTTCTTCCGCAAAATAATGCCGGTTGTAAAGTCCCGTGAGGCGATCCGTCAGGGCCAGTTCCCGTAGTTTCTGATAGGAGAGTTCTCCGTCAACAAGACGACTGTAAAGGTTGTCGATCACATCACCGACCCGTAACAATGAATCGACACGCGCGATCATTTCCCGATCATCAAAAGGTTTGCTCAGATAATCGTCGGCGCCGACGGATAAACCATCCACCTTGTCTTCAACATCGGTTCTTTTGTCCGTGAACATCAGAATCGGGATATACAGGGGGGATCGCTGGCGGATGCGACGGCAAACGCTGAATCCATCAATATCCGGCAACACGACATCGAGAATAATCAGGTCGGGTTTTTCGGATTCCGCCAATTCCATGCCCTTCTTGCCGGTTTCAGCAAACATGACATGATGGCCTGCACCTTCCAGCAGCAAACCCGTATAACGGGCCTGGGTCGGACTGTCTTCAATCAAAAGAATGAGTTTTACGTCTCGTTTTGACATCTTGCTAATTTCCTCAGGGTCGTTTATTTTTCTGCTAATCGCATCAGCCAGGGTGCAATCAGGTTAAGATCAAGAATTTCGTCCACGGCATCCAGTTCGATTGCGCTTTGCGGCATACTGAAAACCACGCTGCTTTTTTCGTCCTGGGCGATGGTATAGGCGCCTGCCTGACGCATCGCCTTTAACCCTCTGGCGCCGTCTTTGCCCATGCCGGTCAGCAGGATACCAAGCGCGGATGCTCCTAAGTTCCGGGCAACGGATTCAAAAAGAACGTTAATGGACGGTCGGTGACCCCCAACGGGATCGGAGGAATCCAGCAAGATATAACCTTCGTTGTGGATCATCATGTGTTTGCTGTCAGGGGCGATATAAACCGTTCCCGGTTTTAAAATTTCACCATGTTCACCCAATTTGCAACGAAGCGGTGTGACATGGGCAAGCCAACTGGCCAGACCGCTGCTGAAACCAACGCTGATATGCTGTACAATGGCAATGGGAAGCGGAAAATCAGATGTCAACCCGCCAAGGATGATCTGCAGGGCGGGCGGGCCGCCCGTGGAGGTGCCGATCGCCACAAGACGCGCTTCTTTTTTCATCCGGGGCATAAAGGTATGGCGGGCCGGAGCTGCCATACCGCCCGCAGTTTTGCGAGGTTCTTCGCCTGTGACCAGTCTGCGCCGCACGACCTTGATTCTCGCCATTAACTTGATCTGGCTGATCAGTTCTTTGCCCGCGTCACTGTCAGGGGCCAACGGGGCTGCCTTGGGAAGAACAGACAGGGCGCCCAGTGTCAGCGCTTTAAAGCTGACCTCCACCATATCTTTGGACTCCACGCCCGTCAGCACCAGAATCGGACAGGGCGTTTCACCCATGATCCGGCTGATCGCTTCATAACCGCCCATGCCCGGCATCATGATATCCATCGTGACAATATCAGGCCGCAACGACTGGCACAGGACAACCGACTCTTCACCGTTTCGCGCTTCTCCGACCACTTTCAGTTCCGGATCACTTTCCAGAACAAGCCGGATACTCAATCGCACTGAAGGTGAATCATCCACAACAAGAATTCGAATCACAAAATACCCCTCCTATGGGATCAAACGCTCTATGGCTTCCAGCAGTTCCCGCTGATCAAACGTTGTCTTGACGATGTAGGCATCCGCTCCTGCCTCCAGACCGCGCAACCGGTCACTCGGGGAGTCCAGCGATGTAACCAGAACCACCGGAATGGCGGTGTAACGGCTGTCTCCCTTGATGCTCTCGGTCAGACCAAATCCATTCATTCTGGGCATATCGACATCGGAAACCACAAGATCGGGAAGTTGCTGATCGTTGTTGCGGAGCCAATCCCAGGCTTCCTGACCGTCCACCATGGTTGAAACCTCATAACCGGCGTTTTCGAGAATGTGCTTTTCCAGGGTGCGGGTCGTAATGGAATCATCGACGACGAGCACCTGCCGCCTGCGCGATTCCCGTGTAATAAGCGGCAAGACTGTCTGAGCAATGGCTTTGGTATGAGCGGCTTTCATGATATCCGCAATACTGATGATGCAAACCAGTTGGCCGTCTCCCAAAATGGTAACCCCGGCAATTTTCCGCAATTTTCTGAGTTGACTTCCCAAAGATTTGACGACGATTTGCTGCGCCGAAAGGAAAGCATCAACCCGCAGCGCAATTCGCTTTTCCATCAGGGACACAATGAGCACCGGTATTTTTGTGTCAGCCGTCAGGGGTTGTTCCGTCTTTCCCAATTCGAGAATATGAGCCAGACTGATGAGCGGCAGGGGACGACCTTCGGCAAAAACAGCAGGGTAGCCGTCAATATTTTTTATCTTATCGACGCTGACGCGCAACATCCGCTCCACATTCATCATGGGCAGCGCCACTGTTTCTCCCGCGGCGCGGACAAGCAGGGCGTGGCTGGTTGCAATCGTGAGCGGAAAGGTCAGAATAAACATCGTGCCCTGGCCTGCCGCCGTTTCAATCTGAACCAGGCCGTTCATCTGGTCCAGAGCATTCCTGACGACATCCAGGCCGACGCCTCGACCGGAAATGTCCGTAACCTTTTTTGCCGTTGACAGGCCTGAGAAAAAGATCAATTCAATGGCTTCATGGTCGCTTAACGTAGCGACTTCTTCGGCTGTCAGCTGACCCCGCTCAACCGCTGCACGACGCACCGACGCCAGATTGACACCCCGTCCGTCATCGGCAATCACCAGCAGAAGATTACTGCCGCGATGTTCGGCGGAAATCCTGATGGTGCCGTAACGCGGCTTTCCCAGCGATACACGTTCTTCAGGCGCTTCGATGCCGTGATCGATGGAATTGCGGACAATGTGCATGAGGGGATCTTTCATGATTTCCAGAGCCTGCCGATCCACTTCCGTTTCCTGCCCGGTCATTTCCATGACAATGTCCTTGTCGAAATCCCGGGCTAGATCACGGACCATGCGGGGGAAAATATCGAACAGAGTGGCAATGGGCAGCATGCGGGCATTACGAATGCCGTTTTGCAGATCATCCGTCACCAGATGAAGATAATTGCGGTCATTCTTCAGACTGCCCATCAGACCATTAATTTCGGCGCTGACCGTTTTCATTTCCTGTTCGTTATGCTCGATAAAATCCAGTAATCTCGTATGATCCGGGTCGCTTGACCAAGTTTTGCTTCGTTTCAGGCGGGCATAATGAGGGCGAACTTTCCGCCAGCTTTTCTGCCACCGCAGCGTTTGTTGCTGCATGGCTTTCATCTGATCGAGAAGCTGTTCCGTACGCATTTGCACAACCATCAATTCGCCCAGATTGCCCATCAAGGCATCCAGTTTGGATGTTGCCACCCGAATCGTGTCGTCGCCCGCCGAATGATGATAGGATACAGGGGGTTGATTCCCTGCTTTGGCGGGCGACATTCGCGGCGGCGGTGCCGCGGGAGGCGACACCGGGGATTCTTCCGGCGCAGGCTTATCGACTGACGGGGCGTCAGTCGTTACGGCGGAATCTCCCGGTACTTTTTGAACGTCACTTATCTTGTCCGGTTCCTCTATTATTGGGGGTGTATCCAGATTTTTTTTGCGGGTTATGTCGCTCAGCCGTTCAATAAGGGCTGCCAGATGATCTTCGGGTATCCGTTCTCCATTCTTATTAGCCTTTAAAGACGCAGCGATGGCGTCCAGGGCCTGCAAAAAGGCATCGACATGTTCCGCGCCCACGGGTCGGCTTTCATTACGGATGATCGCCAGCGCGTCTTCCATGCGATGGGCGATGGTTTCGATATCTTTGAAGTTGACTAAACGCGACGCCCCTTTGAGACTGTGGGCGGACCGGAAAATGTTGGTCAGCAGTACGTCCCGTTCCTGCGCTTCCGGATGGTGTTCGAGAGCCAGCAACCCCTTATTCAAGATACTGAGATGTTCCTCCAGTTCTTTTTCAAAGGTTACCATCAGCTCTTTCTGCATTTTATCCGATAAAAGCATTGCTTTTGTCCTTCATTAAATCTTGTACTGCTGAACAATTTCGGCCAGTGACTTGCTCAGGTCATTGAGCTTCTGCGTGCCCAGTTCGGCCTGCTGCATACCGCTTTGACTCTGGATGGCCGCTTGATTGATGCCCTCCATCGCCCTTGTGATCTGATCCATTCCCGTTAATTGCTGGCGGGAACTGGCGGCAATCTGCTGGGCCGCCGCCACGACCTGCTGCGTGTGTTCCCGGATGGCGCTGATGGAATCACCGGTTGCCTGTGCCAGCGCTACTCCGGCTTCGGCGCTTTTTGTTCCCTGCTCCGTCACCATAACCGCCGTATTGGCGGACTTTTGAATTTCGCTCAGAATACTGCTGATCTGCGTCGTGGCCTGACGCGACTGTTCCGCTAGATTGCGCACTTCGCCTGCGACAACTGCAAAACCCCGGCCGGCTTCTCCGGCACGCGCCGCTTCCATGGCGGCGTTGAGCGCCAGCAGATGCGATTGATCGGAAATATCGTTAACGCTGGCGATAATTTCGCCGATCTGCTGGGTCTGCTCACTTAACGCGAGGATGGTTTCAGCAATATTGCGCACCTGTTCTTTGAGGTTGAACATCCCGTCCTCGCTCTTTTTGACGGCTTTCAGGCCATTTTCGGCAACCCCCATGGTATTGGCTGCCATTTCCGATACGATCTGGGCGCGCTCGGCGGACTGTTCGGCCGTCTGGCGAACTTCCTCCACTGTCGCTGTCGTTTCAGCCACGGAAGCCGCCTGTTCGGTAACAGTAGCCGCCTGTTCACTGGTCGCCGAAGAGATATTGAGCGTGGCATGATTGATGTTTTCAGTGGCCTGATGCATTTGATTGGTCAGTTGACGAAGATTGACGAGCATCTTCGCAAAGGCGTTGCCCAGCACATCCTTTTCGGAACGGGGCTTGACGGTTGCCGTCAGATCACCCTGAGCTACCTGATTGGCTGCTTCCGCTGTTTCGTTAAGGTAATCGAGCATATGGTTCAGGTTGATCTTGATGGTATTGAAGTCGCCGTTGTAACTGTCGGTGATCTTGGCGGGTATTTCACCTTTGCTGATCCGGTCCACATAGCCTGCTGTCACATTGAGCGGCCCGATAACCGCGTCCAGTGTGTCGTCAACACCGGAAACGATTTTCCGGAAATCGCCCTGGTGTTTTGTGGCGTCA
The DNA here is from genome assembly GCA_964450075.1 of uncultured Smithella sp. Classification (GTDB taxonomy): domain Bacteria; phylum Desulfobacterota; class Syntrophia; order Syntrophales; family Smithellaceae; genus UBA8904. The sequence continues at coordinate 5,300 of CAYVFA010000008.1, read as the reverse complement.
GCGCGCGTGGCCAGCTTTCCTTCGACTGCCGCCTGTGAGAGCATGTTGGCATCGGCAACCAGGGCGTTCACGGCATCGATGCACTGGTTCAAATTGTTCTTGATGGTATTGAAGTCGCCGTTGTAACGGTCGGTGATTTTAGCGGGAATGTCGCCTTTGCTGATCCGGTCCACATAGCCTGCCGCCACATTGAGCGGCCCGATAACCGCGTCGAGCGTGTCATTAACGCCGGCGACGATCTTGCGGAAATCCCCCTGGTGTTTTGTGGCATCGGCGCGCGTGGCCAGTTTTCCTTCGACTGCCGCCACCGACAGCATGTTGGCATCGGCAACCAGGGCGTTCACGGCATCGATGCACTGATTCAAATTGCTCTTGATGGTATTGAAGTCGCCGTTGTAACTGTCCGTTATTTTAGCGGGAATGTCGCCTTTGCTGATCTGGTCCACATAGCTTGCCGCCACATTGAGCGGCCCGATAACCGCGTCGAGCGTATCATTGACGCCGGCGACGATCTTGCGGAAATCCCCCTGGTGTTTTGTGGCATCGGCGCGCGTGGCCAGTTTTCCTTCGACTGCCGCCACCGACAGCATGTTGGCATCAGCCACCAGCGCTCTGATGCTTACGATCATATCCTTCATGGCAACGATCAACGCGCCTGTTTCATCCTTGCTTTCTGTTTGAACCACAACATCGATATCGCCTGCCGCAATCTTTTGAGCAACCTTGACACATTCCTGAATCGGCTGGGTGATGCTTCGGGTGATGACGAGGGCGGAGCCCATCATGAAAAGCAAGGCCACGATGCCCAGGACGATAATCAGCGTGATGGTGCCATTGTACAAAGACTGGGCACGGCTTCCCTCCTGTTCCATTTGAGCGGTCTGGAAATCTTCGAATGTATTGATTGCTTGAAAATAAGCCTTTTGAGTGCGCGCCACCTTTTTCATGATAAGGTCCACCGCCGCTTCTTTCTTTCCCGCTTTGATCTGCTTTTCGGCTTCATCCACAGCGGCCCAATAAATTGTTCTGGTATCAACGATCGCTCCAAAGAGTTCCTTGCCCTTGTCTGATCGCACCATGCCCTTTAGCGCCGCGAGTTTTTCCGTAACGATTTTTTTTGTATCATCAATCTTTTTAAACTCACCCTCAATGTCATCGGCATTGTCCAGCAAAAGAGTATTTCTCAAAGACAGGGCAACCGTATCGGCGCCAGCCATGACCTGGTTGCTCAAAACTACTTTGGGAAACCGGTCCTTTAATAACAGATTGACGGAATCTCCGATGTTTCCCAAACGTACGATGGCTAAAAGACTGATGATTCCCATCAATACGATCGCAATCCCGAAACCCAATCCCAGCCTTGTGCCGATCTTCAAATTTTTATACATGCTCTATCCTCCTGTAGGGTTCAATATTTCTTGATCCGGTGTTTCGTGTGGCACGGTCTCATTCTCCCTCCGAGACTACGATTTCGGGATCGCCCAGAAGCGCTTCCAGATTGATGACCAGCATCATATCCGGCGTTACCCCCCGCAGATAACCCTGAACTTTTTGAGAAATCGTTGACGGCGGCGGACGGAGTTCATCCAGTGTGATCAGCCGCACTTCGGAGCAGTCATCCGTCAGCAGCGTCAATTCTATTTCTTCGTTGTTGCTGTCGTTGAATCCTTTTACGAGAAGGATGTGAGAATTATCAGAAACCGGCCGGGCGGGCAATCCCCAGTAAGATGCCAGATCCATGATGGAATAGATCCGGCCCCGCAGGTTGACGACCCCGACAATAAAAGGCGGGGCGCACGGCACGCGGGACCAGCGATGGGCCCGGAGAATTTGTATTTCCTGAACCATGGCCGTCGGCACGCCCATATATTCCGCTCCCAAATGGAACGCCTGCACTTCAAGCGTTTCTTTACGATCCTCTGTTTTCTTCGTCGTCCTGGCCAGAAGCCGGGCCCTTTCCTCCAGGATCTGCCGGACGGCATCCGGGGCGTCGGGATTTGCTGCCGCTATCTGCGTTGTTTTATTCGCTTGGGTCATAACCCTCTCCTGGTTGATGTGTTGGCGGTTGCCTTGCCGGCCTGAACCATCCCCAGCAGCTGGCCTGCCGTCAAGTCATCCGAACCCGGTAATAAAAGGTCCGGGGAAAGCTGACCTGCCAGACGTGCGGCAAGCGTGCGATGGCGCCTGGCCTCCTCATGCCTGCCGGTTCGTTCGTATATATGGGAGATGCTGAAGTGGGCCAGGATAAAATCCGGGTCCAGATAAATCGTTTTTTTGAACGATGTCATCGCTTCTTCCAATTTTTCCTGGGCTTGTTGAATAATGCCCATGGCATAATGCAGTCGGCTGTGCATCGGGTCATCCTGAAGGGCCTGCTCAGCGTACTTGCGGGCTTCATCAAGATGTCCGGTATTGGCCTCCAGACAACACAATCGGTACCGGGTAGAAATGGAGTCCGGTTCTTTCGCCAGATGGGCAAGAAAGCTGCTGCGCGCGTCGTCATAATGTCTTTCCTTCATCAAGGCTTCCCCTTGCTCGTACAGGCTTTCATCCTGTTTCGGGGCAGGGCTTTCACCTTTCTGCCTGACGCCTGTGAACTCTGCAGGAACCGTAACGGCGATCGACATCGGGGAAGGGGCCGTTTGCTTTGGCGAAAACGTGGGAAAGATCGGTTGGGGTTCAGAATCCGGCATTTTCCTTGTGTGCCGCACATGCTTCTGATCTTTGGCAGGGGGAAAGATGGATTCGGGCGCTCGCCCCATTTTTTGATAAATAACGTTTCCGTAGAAAACAAGCGTCTGGAATTTAGAGTAAATTTCCAGATTTGTTTCGCTGGGGGCGACAATCAGCCAGCCGCCGGGTGCCAGGCACTTGTGAAAACGCTCGGCAATATCGTGAATAACCGGATGGGGCAGGTAAATCGTCACATTGCGGCAAAGGATCAGATCGACATGATGGGTATGGTTGATGGTTGAAGGATATTTGTCTTCTGATAAGTTGAGATACGTGAAAGTCACCATTTGGCGTATGGCCGGGTTGAGGGTAAAGGTATCGCCTTTGCGCGTAAAGTATGTCTCACGCATCTGCGGGTCGGTATCGCGAAGCGACCATTCGCGGTAGCGGCCGGCGGCGGCCAGGGTCAGAGCTTGACGGTTGATATCCGTGGCCAGAATCATAATCTTCCAGCGCTCAATATCGGGAAGGAGCTCGCAAAGCAGAATGGCGATCGTATAAGGTTCCTCGCCTGTGGCGCAGCCGGCGCTCCACAGGTGGAGGGTGCGATCCGTCCAGTGACGGGCAATCAAATCGGGAAGGATATTTTGCCTAAGCGCGTTGATTTGCTCGCGGTGCCGGAAGAAATAGCTTTCACCAATGGTCAATTTCTTTACAAGGTTGTCCCAGGTTTCGCTGTCGGTATCGGCAGCCATGAGGTGCGCAACGTAGGAAGGGATGTCTGTACATTTCGCCTGGAGGGCGCTGTCTTTCAGCGCACGGGTCAGGATATTTCGCCTTGTTTCCGCGATAAGCATTCCTGTCCGTTCCTGGATCAGATCGCGGATAAAAAGGTAGTCCTTGTCCTCAAGCTGGATCGCTGTCGCCATATTTATGTTGCCCTTACCTTTTCCAGTCTCTCAAAAAAGACCCGGTGCGCATCGAGAACCATGACCAGAGTATCGTCCTGATGAACCATTGCCGCCAGAACATGGGATTGGGAAAGCGCCGGATTGGGTGGTTCGATTTGCGCATCGGTAAATTCCTGGATGCTCAGAACTTCATCCACAGCAAAAGCGGCAACCTGCCGTTGCGATTCGATCATCAGGAGGCGATCCTGAAGTTGAGGCTCACGGCTTTGCTGGCCGAGGAGATGCCTCAGATCAACGACGGCAAGGGTCTGTCCGGCCACATTGATGACTCCGGACAGCCACGCAGGCATTTCGGGAACCGGCGTAAATGCCACCATGCGCAGAACGCGGACGACCTGAGTCAACGGCAGTGCGTAAATCTGGCGGGCGATTCTAAAAAGGACGTAGTAGCGTGATTTGTCCCCAACAGAAGACAGTTGTTGATCATTTTTCCAGGACACCGGGTAAGTTTGCATGGACTGTCTCTTTCTATTGATGTTGATCTTTTGCATTTTACAAGTGGGTCATTATATGGATTAATAAGCATTGATGTCAAGACAATCTTGGTGCACGGGTGCATCGATCAGCCAACAAAATGTTTGATTTAAAAAAATACTCCGCGTATAGTTCGATTTATGACGTGACCGTTACAAGTAGCATGAAAAGCGGGTAATACGAAAGAAGGGGGGCAGGGATCACCATGAAGGCTTCAAGAGATCGTGACACAATTGACATCCTCATTGCGGAGGACAGCAAGACACAGGCTTACATGTTAAAATATGTTCTTGAATCGAACGGATTCAGCGTGTCCATCGCTTATGACGGCAGCGAGGCTTTTCAGTATCTGGAAAAAGAGCTACCCCGGATTGTTTTGAGTGACATCCTGATGCCGGAAATGAACGGGTATCAACTGTGCCGCAAAATCAAGTCGGATGAAAAGATGAAACACATGCCCGTGATGCTCCTGACGTCGCTTTCGGAGCCGGAAGACATCATTCACGGCTTGGAATGCGGGGCGGACAGCTTTATCACCAAACCCTATGATGAAGAAGCGCTGGTGGCCAGGATCAATTATATTCTTTTAAATGCGGAAATGCGCAAGCATTCAGAATCCGAAATGGGGATCGACATTATCTTTGCCGGCAAGAAATATTTCGTCACGTCCAGCCGCATCCAAATCCTGGATCTTCTGCTTGCGACTTATGAAGCGACTATGCAGAAAACACGTGAACTGGAAAAGGCGCTGAAGGAATTGCGTTCCGCCAATGAGACGATCAAAACGCTGAAAGGCTTTATCCCCATCTGTGCTTCCTGCAAGCAGGTCCGTGACGATAAGGGTTATTGGAAGCAGATCGAACGATACATCAGCGAAAATTCAGATGCGGACTTTACCCACACCATTTGCCCCGATTGCACCAAAAGACTTTACCCGGACACGCCCTCAGGCAAGGATTCGGGCTGATCGCTACGATATCTACCCCAGCACTTCCCGTACCTTCGCTGCAAGATCTTTTAAGGAAAAGGGTTTGGAAATAAATTTTACACCTTCGTCCAGCACACCCTGGAGGGCGATGATATCCGCCGTGTACCCGGACATGAATAAGCATTTCAGCCCCGGCTTAATGGCCAGGATCAGCTCGGAGAGTTCCTTCCCGTTGATATTCGGCATCACGACAT
>CAYVFA010000007.1:18678-32361 GCA_964450075.1 uncultured Smithella sp. | reverse complement strand
ATTAAAGAAAAGCTTTCCGCCGGTTTTCAAAGCGAACAGCTGGAAGTGGACCGTAATTGGTCCAACCGCTTTAAAGGCGGCCTGCTGAAATCCAATGTTGATATTATGGTGGAGTTGGGACGGGTGTCGATTCTGGGCAAGGATATTGCCAATCTGAAGAGGGGTGATGTGATCCAACTAGATCATTATGCATCCGATCCACTGGATGTCTATATTGAAGGGATTATCAAATACAGAGGGTTTCCGGGGCTATTTAAAGGGAATCAGGCCGTGCAGATTTCACAGATCATTACGGGGAAAGAGGATGTAGAATATGGAACAGAATGAAATTGATGAATTGATGAAGGGCGTAGGCTCGACAAAAGAACCGGCCCCGGCGGAAGATAATATCAGCTGGGACGACGTCAAGGATGAGATGGAACAATCTGCCCACCCGGCCGGACCGAAGACTGAAATATCCAACGTCCATTTCGAAGAATTGCAAAGAGCGAAGCCGGAAGGGAAGACCAATTTCAACCTGGACTTCATTATGGATATTCCGCTGACCCTGACTGCCGAACTCGGAAGAAGCAAGATGCTCATCAGCGAGCTGCTTCAACTGGGTCAGGGATCGGTTCTGGAACTTTCCAAGCTGGCGGGTGAGCCGATGGATATTTATGTCAATCAGCGGCTGATTGCCCGTGGCGAAGTCGTTGTGGTTAATGAAAAATTCGGCGTGCGTCTGACGGACATTGTTTCTCCGGCGGAACGGGTCAATAAATTAGGTTAAGCGAGAACTCCATGGACAATATTTCACTGCTGTCTTCATTTCTGAAAATGATTTTTGCCCTGGCAATTGTTCTGGGGCTTCTCATCGGCGTCATGTACTTCGTTAAAAATTTTATGGGGCACTCTGCGCCATCCGCCGATCATCAGTCTTTAATTAATATTTTATCATCCCGCTATCTGGGTCCTAAATCCAGCATTATGCTGGTCGAGGTGATGGATCAAGTCATTGTTGTCGGAATGACCGGTCAGCAGATGACGCCGCTTGCCACGATTGATGATCCACATGCCATCGCCAAAATCAAGTCGCAACGCAGTCAACCGCCGACCAGTCCTTTCTCCGGAGAAAAAGTTGCAAGATTATTATCCATGGTCAATTTATCCGCCGGAAGAAAAACAGGTAAGTCTTCAAAATGAAAAAGACTCTGCTGACGATTACAGGTTTAACGTTGGGATTGGCGATCTGCTCCATTCTTGTGCCTCAGCTTGCAGGGGCTGCTCAACCTTTTTCACTTCCTAATGTCAATTTGACGCTGAACGGCGGAACCACTGAACCGGAGAAAGTATCTTCTCTGATCCAACTGGTTATTTTATTAACGATCCTTTCTCTGGCGCCGGCCATCCTGCTGATGGTGACGTCTTTTACAAGGATCATCATTGTTTTATCACTCATCCGGACGGCATTGGGCACGCAACAGATGCCGCCCAATCAGGTTATTGTTGGCATGACGTTGTTTTTAACGTTCTTTATTATGTCGCCAGTCATTAATCGCGTCAATACGGAAGCGCTCAAGCCGTATTACGCAGAACAGATTTCCGGAGAAATTGCCATGACCCGGGCTGCTGTTCCGGTCAAGGAATTTATGCTCAAGCAAGTGCGGGAAAAAGACCTGGCATTGTTTATTAAAATTGCCAAAGAACCCAGGCCGGCCAAACCCGAAGATGTTACGCTTACGACTCTGATACCGGCGTTTGTCATCAGTGAACTGAAAACGGCGTTTCAAATCGGTTTCATGATTTATTTACCTTTTTTAATTCTGGATATGGTGGTGGCAAGTGTTTTGCTATCCATGGGTATGATGATGCTGCCGCCTATTATGGTCAGTCTTCCGTTTAAGCTGCTGTTGTTCGTTCTGGTAGATGGCTGGCATTTGATTGTCGGCTCTTTGGTGCAAAGCTTTCATTAGGTAAGGAAGAAGAAAATGACGCCTGATACAATTATCGGATTAATGGCGGAAACAATCAAGGTAACGCTTATGGTTGCAGCGCCCATGCTGATTGTCGGATTGGTGGTCGGCGTCGTCATCAGTCTGTTTCAGGCTGTAACGCAGATTCAGGAAATGACGCTGGTCTTTGTCCCTAAAATTGTGGCCGTTTTAGTAACGCTGATCGCGGCCCTTCCTTGGATGATGGGGATGATGATCAGTTATACGCAGAATTTATTTATCAGCATTCCTTTGTATATTAAGTGAGGAAGACCTGGCCTGTTGAAATGATTCGTGACGAAGATGGAGTCCATTTAAATGAGTTTGCCTTTCTTATCCGCCGAGCATTTCAATGCTTTTATTCTGGTGTTGCTCCGGGTCAGCGGCATTATTGTTACGATACCGGTGATTTCCGAGGCCACTGTTCCGGCCAAAGTTAAAGCCGGATTGTCTATTATCGTTAGCCTTATAATCTTTCCTCTGGTGGTTTCCCAGATTCCAGCGGTCAATCGTTTGCATTTCCTGGAGTTCATTTTTCTCATGATTGGAGAAGTGCTGATCGGTGTGACAATTGGTTTTGTCGCCAGACTGGTCTTTGCGGGGATTAGAATGGCGGGCGATATCATCGGTTTTCAGATGGGTTTTTCAGTCGCCAATGTCATCGATCCCCTGACTTCCCAAATGTCGTCCGTTATCACGGAATTACAGTATCTGATTGCCATGCTGGTGTTTCTGACCGTCAATGCTCATCATTTGTTTTTCCAGGCTATTTTTCAGAGTTACGCTTTAATTACCCCTTTGAGCTTTCATTTTTCCGGTCAGCTCATGCAATTTATCTTTGATGCCTCCAGAGATCTGTTTGTGATCGCCGTTAAAATAGCAGCGCCGATTATGGCAGTGATGATATTTACCAATGTGGGATTAGGGATTATAGCGCGCACGGTGCCGCAAATGAATATTTTTATTGTTGGTTTTCCGTTGCAGATCTCGCTCGGTCTCATATTTTTAGGGATAACGGCGCCACTCTTTGTTCGGATGACCCAAGCTATTTTCAACGGACTGGAAGGTAAGATTGTTACGCTGATGCGTCTGATGTAAGGGGTGTCAGAATATGGGCGGACAAGAACGGAAAGCATAACGGAAAATTGACGCACGCGTCATTAAATAGTTGGGGATACAATGGCCGAAGACGATCAGGAGCGAACAGAGCAAGCCACCAGTAAACGGCGAGAAGAAAGTCGTGAAAAAGGCCAGGTAGCCCGATCGCAGGAATTGGTTTCGGTGACCATTCTTGTTGCCGGACTCCTGTTTTTTTACTTTGGCGGTTCCACGCTGCTTTTAAAAACGATGGATGTCATGACGACCGGGTTTCGTGATTCAGGACAGGTCACTTTGACGCCAGATAGTGTGCCTGCAATCATAACTTCTTATATATTCAAGTGGTTTGGAATACTATTTCCCCTTTTAATCGCCGTTTTAATTGCGGCTATCCTGGGGAATGTTCTGCAAGTCGGTTTTATGGTTTCTTCTGAATCCCTTCAACCGAAATTTGACAAGATCAGTCCTGCCAAAGGATTCAAAAGACTGTTTTCAACGCGTTCCATAGCGGAGCTTGTTAAGGGTATCCTGAAGATTTGCATTATCGGAGGGGTGGCCTACCTTATTATTCGAAATGAATTTGATAACTTGATGCCGCTGGCGGATCAGTCGATCTGGGGCATGCTCAGTTATATTGGCGGCATCTGTTTTAAAATATTGATGTACGTGACGGTTGTTCTGGTCTTTCTGGCGATACTCGATTACGCGTATCAGCGCTGGGAATTTGAGAAAAGCATCCGTATGACCAAGCAGGAAATCAAAGATGAATATAAGAATACGGAAGGCGATCCGATGATCAAAGCCAGAATTCGCCGGATTCAGAGAGAAATGGCTCAGAAGCGGATGATGGCCGAGGTGCCGAAAGCGGACGTGGTCATCACCAACCCGACCCATCTGGCGATCGCTATTCAATATAATCCGGCAGATATGCAAGCGCCGATTGTTGTGGCGAAAGGGGCTGATTTTATCGCGGAGAAGATTCGAGATATTGCGCGGGAAAATGATGTTCCCATCATCGAAAATAAACCTCTGGCACAGGTATTGTATAAGATTGTTAAAGTGAGCCATCCGGTGCCGGAAGATCTTTACCGGGCGGTGGCCGAAGTCCTGGCGTTTGTTTACGAACAAAAAAATATTAAGATATTCGGATAACCAACAATGGCCAATGCACAAGAAATGACAGGTAGAAATACTTTTCTGGATTCGGCAACATCCAATTCGGCCATGATCGCCATGGCGGTCGTCGCCATTCTCATGGTGATGATTATTCCGATCCCCACTTTTTTACTGGACATTCTGTTATCCTTAAGTTTGGCGCTCTCCATTATTATTCTTCTCATGTCCATGTATGTTTTAAAGCCGTTGCAATTTTCGGTTTTTCCATCCGTATTGCTGATTGTGACCCTGCTGCGTCTGTCGCTCAATGTGGCCTCCACGCGTCTGATTCTCCTGCACGGCAACGAAGGCACCAGTGCCGCAGGTCAGGTGATTCAGGCCTTTGGAACTTTTGTGGTCGGTGGAAATTACGTCGTGGGCCTGGTTGTTTTCATGGTTTTAGTCCTCATCAATTTTGTCGTCATTACCAAAGGCGCAACCCGGGTAGCCGAAGTGTCGGCGCGTTTTACTCTGGATGCCATGCCCGGCAAGCAAATGAGTATCGACGCGGACTTGAATGCCGGTTTGATTTCCGATACGGACGCAAGGCGCAGGCGAGCCGAGATTGAACAGGAAGCCAATTTCTATGGTGCGATGGATGGCGCCAGTAAGTTTGTCCGCGGCGATGCGGTTGCGGGCATCCTGATTGTTCTGGTCAACATCATCGGCGGTTTGATTATCGGCGTGCTGCAAATGGATATGCTGGTGATCGATGCCGCAAGAAATTATACATTGTTGACGGTTGGTGACGGTCTGGTGACGCAGGTGCCGGCTTTGATCGTATCCACCGCAGCCGGTCTTTTGGTCACCAGAACGGCTACATCCACTGAACTGGGCGATGAAGTTAAAGCGCAGGTTTTTACACAGCCCCGCGCGATTGCTACGGCATCCATTTTGTTATTTGTTTTTGCGCTGATTCCAGGCATGCCTAAAATGTCTTTTTTGATTGTTTCTGCGATTATTGCGTTTGCAGCCTATCAGGTCGTGAAAAGTATTGCCGCGAAAAAGCTTGCGGAAGAAACACAGGAAATGGAAACGCCGGAGGCGGCAGAGCCGGTGGATGCCATCGCGCCGCTGGATGCCATGGGTCTGGAAGTCGGGTATGCGCTGATTCCGATGGTTGACGCGTCTCAGGGCGGAGAGTTATTGCAGCGCATTAAGGCCCTTCGCCGTCAACTGGCGACTGAAATGGGCTTTATCATGCCGGCGATTCATATCCGTGACAATTTGAAATTAAAACCGGATGAATACAGTGTGTTGCTCAAGGGGGTTGAAGTTGCCCGTGGTTCCGTCATGATGGGACATCACTTAGTCATTGCCAGTGATGAAAAAGGCATGAAGATCAACGGCATTCCCACTAAAGAACCGGCTTTCGGCCTGCCTGCGATGTGGGTGTCGGATCGGGATAAAGATGCCATTATGGCCAAAGGTTATGTCGTGGTTGATCCATCCACCGTGATGACGACCCATTTAACGGAACTGACCAAAACATATGCCGATGAGTTAATGGGGCGACAGGAAGTTCAATCTCTTGTCGATAATCTGGATCAGCTGTATCCGCGCGTCGTCAAAGAGATTGTCCCTAAAGTTGTTCCGATCAATCTGCTTCTCCGGGTTTTGCAGCGTCTTTTACGAGAACGAATATCCATCCGCGATCTACTTACCATTATTGAAACGATGGGTGAGTATGTCGCCATGACCAAAAATGCGGATATTTTAACCGGCTATGTGAGACAGGCTTTGGGGCGGGCGATTACCAGGCAGTATCAGGACCGCGACGGTAATATTACGGTTATGATTATGTCCCCCGACATTGAAGATAAGATCACCCGTTCTATTCAGCATACGGAACATGAATCGTTTGTCTCTCCTGATCCGAATTTAGTTAAAAATATGGTAGCCAATCTTCAAAAAATGATCAGCACTTTTGCTGCCAGTGGTTTGCAGCCGATTGTTCTTTGTTCACCCAATACACGGATTCATTTTCGCAAGGTTCTGGAAAAGTTTTATCCCAATCTGGTATTTCTGGCGCACAATGAAATAGCACGTGAAGCGAATATTAAATCTCTGGGAATGGTCGAGTGATCCTATGCAAGTGAAACGATACGAAGTCTCATCCATGAACGAAGCCATGACGAAAATTAAAAATGATCTGGGACCGGATGCTGTTATTTTATCCGCAAAAAAGATCGGAAGCGGTAGAAAAGAGGGCTTTGAAGTCATGGCGGCGCGCGATGAAAATACACCCCTTGCCCATCATCTTCCAACCGGAAAAGATGAGGGCTCCCTGCTTCGCAAGACGGATCATCCAGAGGATGCCCTTGCTTTATTCCGCGATGAACTTCAGGAGATCAAGGAATCCATTAAAGCCCTTAACCTGCAAAACTCTCTCCATCTGGAATTGGCCGAGATGAAGGAAACGATGAATTCATTCTTTGACATTCTGGGCATGAGAAAAGGAAAGGCGCCGCAGGATCTGAACAGGCAGATCTATCTGCATTTGCTCGGCAACGGATTTTCGCAAGCCGGTTCCTGTCGTATGGTGGAAGCGATGAATCAAACGGCCTCCCTGCCTGCGCAATTAAGTGAAGCGGAGGCGCTGAAAATGGTGGAAAATCATGTGATGAAGTCGCTGCCGGTTGCTTTGCAAGCCGGACATGGAAAGCGCATCAAAATGTATATCGGTCCCACCGGCGTGGGCAAAACCACAACACTTGCAAAACTGGCTGCTCGTTATTCGATGATAAAAAAATTAAAAGTCGGCTTGATCAGCACGGATAACATTCGCATTGCCGCTACTGAACAACTGGAAACCTACGCGAAAATCATGGGGCTGCGGATGGAGAAGGCTTCCACACGCGAGACATTTGAAAAAGCGCTGAGCGCTCTTGCCGATAAGGATATTATTCTTGTGGATACCCCGGGGCGCGCACGACCGGATGACGGGTATCTTCATCAACTGGAGCAAACGCTTCCCGAGCAGGCCATCGAAAAAAATTTACTGATTAATGCGACCGGAAGCGAAGATCATCTTGAAAATATTGTATCGGGGTATAACCGCTTCCGAATCGATAATCTGATTGTCACGAAGATTGATGAATCCAGAAGATTCGGGAGGCTTTACGACATTATTGCCCATACGAACAAACCGGTTACTTATCTGACCTGCGGGCAGAATGTGCCACAGGATATTGAGGAAGTCACACCGGCCAGAATAGCAAATTTGATGTTGAGATGCGCCGCTCACTGAGCGGCAGATGGATCAAACCTACAGGTAAACGCAGTTAAGGAGTGATATGATCGTGGATCAGGCAGCAATGCTTCGGGAAATTAAGAAGAAAGAGAAACAGCTAAACCGTCAGGAAGGCGCTCTTGAGGCACAGGGAGCTTATGCAATGCCCGAGCATGACGTTCGCGTTATATCGGTGACGAGCGGCAAGGGCGGTGTGGGGAAAACCAATATCACGGCCAATCTGGCCTACCTGCTGGCCGGTCAGAAAAAAAGGACGCTGGTGCTGGATGCCGATGCGGGATTGGCAAACATTGATGTCGTTTTGGGCATCAACTCTCCTTATAATCTTAATCACGTGTTGAATGGTGAAAAAACACTGTCGGAAACGATTATCAACGGTCCCCGGGGAATAAAAATTCTGCCGTCGGCATCCGGAATTCCCGAAATGGCCGAACTTTCACGCGGGCAGAAGCTGACGCTCATTGATGAATTAAATACGCTTTCCGATTCGCTGGATTTTATGCTGATCGACACGAGTGCCGGCATTTCGTCCAATGTGATGTATTTCAATATGGCGGCCAAAGAAATCATTGTTGTGACCACACCTGAACCAACCGCCATGACCGATGCGTATGCCCTCATAAAAGTCCTGTATCAGCGGCACGCCAAAAGACGATTCCGGATGATTGTCAATATGGTTAAGAGCGCAAATGAAGCCAGAGAAATATATTCAAGACTCAGCAACGCGACAGATCATTTTCTAAATTTAACTATTGAATATTTAGGCTATATCGTATTAGATGACAAGGTAAGAGAATCTGTCAGGCAGCAAAAACTGGTATCTGAGCTTTACCCGCAATGTCCGGCGGTGAAATGTCTGACAAAAATCTCGGAAAAAATCTCCGCGGAGACTTTGGAAGAGTATGAAAACGGCAGTATTAAATTCTTCTGGGAAAACATCATCGACAAAAGCCGCGCTTAGGCAACAACGTAATGACCTCATTATGCAATATGCGCCGCTGGTGAAGAATATTGTAGGAAGACTGGCGGCTAGATTACCCATCGATATTGCGGATAAAGAAGACCTGATTAATGTCGGCATTATGGGGTTGATGTCCGCTCTTGAAAAATTTGACAAAACAAGAAACGTTCAATTTGAAACCTATGCCAGCTTTCGCATCCGCGGGGCGGTGCTCGATGAGCTGAGGGCAAGAGACTGGGTTCCCCGGGCAACCCGAAGCAAGGATAATAAAATTGAAAGCGCCATGAATGCGCTGAAGAAAAATCTGGGAAGGGCGCCGGACGAAACAGAAATCGCCGGCCAGTTAGGCATCTCGCTGGATGAATATTTTAAGCTTCTGGATGACTCCAGATGTGTTTCCATCATTTCAACGGAAGATTTGCCGCCGGATTATCTTGAGAAATACAGTCGTGAAGAAGTGATGACGGATGTTGTTGAAAACAATCCACTGACCATGCTGGTGGATATGGAATTCAAAGACAAGCTCAAGCAGGCCATTGATCAGTTGCCCCCCAGAGAGAAACTCGTTTTATCGCTTTATTATTATGAAGAACTGACCATGAAGGAAGCGGGTCGGGTGATGGAATTAACGGAATCGCGTGTCTGCCAGCTTCATTCCCAGGCTGTTTTACGTTTGCGCAGTATCGTCAAGTTTGCCAGGTAAAAAACAGGTTAGCTCAATGAAGAAGGCAAAATTAGATCTTTTGGAAGATATGCCCGGCATGGATATGGAGGTGCCCGGCGATCAGCCGATTGAGCAGGATCCTGAAGGTCAGGAACCGGTTCCAACCGGAGGCAAATGGGCCTTCAACAAGCTGCTGATAGTTTTTGCGCCGATTGCGCTGGGTATCCTGATGATCAGCGGGGTTCTCATTTATTTTTTGACGGGATCCCCTCCGCCCGTTCGTCAAACGCCGGCAGCCGGCCCGAAAAAAGTTCAGGTAACGGAACAGCAGTTACTGGAAAAAACCGATTTGAATCAAAATCCCGCCAGCCTCACGGCTCTTGAATCTGAATCATGGCAGAGGGTTTATCTGAAGGATTTCATCATTGATCTGAAAGATGCTCAAGGGAATAATTATGTTCTGATGTGCGATGTGGCCTTTGACGTGGGCAGAAAAATAAAGTCGGATCAATTGGAAAATAACGCAGGCCTTCGCGATATTATTTACAAAACGGCGCAAAGCAGGAGTGTGGTTGCCCTCCGATCCGTTGAGGAACGTAAAAAAATGAAAAAAGAATTAGTATCGGAACTCGAAAAGATTCTGGGCGAGGGATCCGTGAGAAATGTTTATTTTTTGAATTATTTTATTATGTAATCATTATTGATTGACTTCTTTTATGGCTGATGCCTAATATCCAAAACGGAGAAATGAATGGAAAAAACCGAAATATATAAAGCATTGGAAGATGATTTTACATCGACCTTTATTTACGAGCTGATGCCGGGTGTGCTGCATAATTTTGCCAATCCTTTAAATGGCATCATGGGCCGTGCAAAACTGCTGCAGAGACGGATTGATGATACGCTTAAAAAAATTAACGAGCAGTATCCGGAAACCGCGGCAGGTCTTGCAGATGAATTACAACGCATTAAAAACGATATTCATTCCGTCAACAAGGAATCCGAGTCTTTTTTTGAAATGTTTCGTGATGCATCCGGGAAATTTTACGCGCTGGCAGCCAAAGGTCAGGACCGAATTAATATTTCTCAGCTGTTAGCCGCTGAAATGCGTTTTGCAAATTTTTACCTTGAATTCAAACACGAAATCACAAAAAAAGTTCAATTGGATGGTGATGGCGTTGATGAAATTAAAGGAAATACGGCAGAATTATCGCTGGTGTTCTGGCGATTAATCCGTTTTGCCATGATCCGGGCTTTAAAAAGTGAAGCGAAAGAATTTTCGCTGGAAACTCAGCATGATCACGAAAATACTTTTATCACCATCCAGTATTCCGGTGATGCTGTGCCGGAGGAGGTCAGTAATAATATCACCCAATATATTCAAGATGATCAATTGGATATGGCTGATATAAAAGCGGAAAAAGGGCTCTTGATGGCGTTTGCCATATTGAAACAATATGCGGCGAAGGTTCAATTTTCTGTACAAGACAACATCAACACACTTTCCGTCACCATACCCTATCAGGTTTCTGCTTGCTGATGGGTAGAATATTTAAGTAATTCTGTGGTTTTGACGATCATACAGAAAAGCAGTCCCGATTGCATGACGCTGATGCGGAAACGGGGGAGGTATTAATGGTCAGAGCTATAGATGTTCAACAATCCATATTGCAGACGACTTCGACGGAGAAGATTCAGCAGATCCAGCAGCAACACGCGGATATGCAGCAAAGATATTTCCAGCTGAAGTTGTCGGAAGAGGATCGTCTGGCCCAGGAAGAGATCAGGCAATTTGAAGAAGCGGAAAAGGCGAAAATAAGGGAAAAACAAGAAAAAGAAGGCAGGCAACAAAAAGGCGGCGGTCAGCATCCCAACCGCCGCATGGAATTTCTTTTAGACGAAAATGATGAATCATCCGATGAGGGTGGTGTCGTTAACATCAAAGTATAAAATGGAAATATCAAACCCCATACTCCTGCAGTTATTCATCGACCTTGCATTACTGGTGTCGATTATCGTTCTTTTGTGGCGCGTGAATGTTAATCTGAAAAAACCGCTGATGACATCCCATGAAGAAATGATGCGGGAGCTCAAAGCGATTACGACCGAATCACAAACGGCATCTGAAAACTTTCTTCGTGCGTTGGAACAGAGCCGTCTGGCGCTGAAAGAAATTGCGCTGGAATTGGATCTTAAAGAGCAAAGAGTCAAAGCATTGCTGGCGAAATCAGATAGCATTGAAGGCGATCCCGCAGGCAATCGGACCCTTGGCGTTCCCCAGGATAAGTATGATCAGGTTGTTGACATGATTAAAAAAGGCTATTCGGACGCCCAGGTTGCCGAAGCAACCGGTTTTACAGAACCGGAAATTGGATTAATTGTTGATCTTTACAGGGTCAAAAATGAGAATGCCTGATGGCCGTCCTTCCCCTTAATGCTAATATCCCCGTCACCATCAAAACAATTGCTGAATTCGTAAAAGCTAATCTTCCTTTGCCCAATCTCGTACCGGGAGAAACTTTAACCGTTAGCGTGATTGAGAAACAGTCTTCCAATCAATATCTTATGGCGATGAAAGATGCTTCCATCATGGCCAAAAGCGATATCCCCTTGAATGTGGGAGAAAAACTTCAGGTCAAAGTCCAGAGCGTTCAACCGCAGATTGTTTTAAATGTGATCGATCCTCAGAAACAAATGGCGGATGCGAAAGTCAGTGAAAAACTGCTGCAATGGCGTATTAATCCTGATGCTCTCCCGCAGCTTTTGAGCAAAGTGGACGAATTTTCCGTCAATCTTAAATCGGTTGATTGGTTGCAGTCGATGTCTCAGAAGAAAATTGACGTTTTAATGAAACTTATTAATGATATTACTTTATCATCACAGACCAAAACGAATCCATTATTTGTGAAAGATTTCGTATCCCGGATTGGGCTTATGCTGGAAAGCGATCTGGGTAAGATGGTTTCGATTGCGGCAAAGGGCGGCCAAGTGCCAATCCTTGCGGAAAATTTAAAGACTTCGCTTTTGAAATTATCAGCGGCAATAACCGATATTCTCAAAGACACGGCAAAAATGGATGGGCAGGTGACGTCCAAATTGATGAATCTGTCGTCCTTTACGTCGGATGCTCTGAAGGCGCTTGAAGCCAGGCAGGCGGTCAACGTCATTTATCAACAGAATGAATCCGGGTTGTATCTGCAAGTGCCGCTGGCTCTCGGAGACGCATTGCGACAGGCGGATATTTTCATCACACCCGATGATAAAAACGCAGCTGACGCTAAGAAATATTCGTCGTGCAGTGTGGTGATCTTTCTGGATCTGGATTATCTGGGCGAGATTTATATTGATGCTTCCGTCAGGGAAGGCCGCATCCGCTGCCTGATTAAATGTGAAAGCGACGAGGTAAAAGAGCTGCTGGCCTCATCCGCCGATCAGTTAAAAGAAGCGTTAGGCAGGGTTGGTTATGGCGTTGAACAGATTGATTGTCTGAAAGTATCTGAACTGAAGACTAAAAAGATTGAATATATGGATAAGCAACTACTGGGATCAGTGGATTTGGTCAATCAGTTTGCATAAAGGCAAAAGATGAAAGATATGAAAGAAAATAAAAAATCCATAAAGATGGCTGCGGCCATCAAATATGATTCGGCAAAAAACGCGGCGCCGGCCATCACAGCCGGCGGTAAAGGAACGATTGCCGAAAAAATAATAGAATTGGCTCGTGAGCAGGGTATCCCGATTAAAAATGATCCTGATCTGATTCAGGTGTTAAGCAAGCTCAAAGTCGGTTCGGAAATCCCCGTTGAACTATACCGGGCCGTCGCCGAAATTCTGGCCTTTGTTTATTCCCTCAACGAAAATCAACGTGCCGGTAAACAGCCGTAAAATCGTCATTCAGCCCATCCCGGAAAAAAATTCCCTGCGGTAAAAAATTGCCTGATTGCCAATGTTGGCGCGCTCGTTTTGGTTTGTCGGAATAATTTATTTTGAGGAACCCGGCATCGCTTATATTCAATATTAACAAATATAAACAAATACATACATAAAATTGTCCGGCTGGAAAAATATCAGCAGGCGATGGGGATATGATATGGCACATCGCTTGCTTAATGAGTAAGAAAAAAGGGAGAGCCAAGATGCTTTATAACATAACAGATATTGCCAGGGCGGGTGCCAGAAAACTTTCGCAGCTGGATTATGTAACAAACAATATTGCCAACTCTTCCACGTCCGGATTCAAAGCGGAACATATGTATTATTCCATGAAGGGTAAGAACGCTCAAGAAGGGGCGATGGCCGAATTGGGATCCACCGTTTCAAAAATGGATTTTTCACAAGGCACCTTAAGAACCACTGGAAATGTATTGGATCTGGCCATTGAAGGCGATGGCTTTTTTACCATTCAGACAAAACAGGGCGATACTTACACACGAAACGGCAGTTTTGTCCTCAATACCAATAATGAACTGGTCACGCAATCCGGCGAATTTGTTTTAGGAGAATCCGGAAAAATCGTTCTTAGTGGCGGCAAAGTTAATGTTGATCAGCAAGGGTCTATTTATGTGGATGAAGCCCTGGTTGG
>CAYVFA010000007.1:0-18578 GCA_964450075.1 uncultured Smithella sp. | reverse complement strand
GCAAAGTTAATGTTGATCAGCAAGGGTCTATTTATGTGGATGAAGCCCTGGTTGGTAAATTAAAGATTGCGGCTTTTGAAAATCCCCAGGCTTTGACGCGTTCTGCCAATGGCGGTTTTGTCGATAATGAGAAGGCGGGGCTGAAGGGTTCCACGGAGCACCGGATAGCGTCCGGATTCGTTGAGTCTTCCAATGTCAACGCCGTTCGGGAAATGACGGATATGATGGAAATTCAGAGGACTTTTGAAACGTATCAGAAGATGATTTTGACCTTGCAGGATTTGGACAAGATTTCCACCAACAGAATAGGCAAAGTGATTTAAAAGGAGAAAATAATGATTAGATCATTATGGACAGCGGCAACCGGAATGGTCGCCCAGCAGATTGAGCAGGATGTTGTCGCCAATAACTTGGCCAATGTCAGTACGGTAGGGTTTAAAAAGTCCCGCGCTGATTTCATGGACTTGATGTATCAAATCCACAGCAAAGCCGGGTCGGAAACCAGTCAGGGTAATCAATTACCCGTTGGTCTGGAAGTGGGCATGGGCGTCAAACCGATGTCCACACAAAAACTATTTACAGAAGGCGACCATATACTGACGGGCAATCAATTCGACTGGGCCATAGACGGGGATGGATTTTACCAGATTGATGATAACGGGACGACTTTTTACACCAGAGCCGGCAATTTTAAATTGGACAAAGACGGTGCTGTTGTAAATTCCGAAGGCCTGAAGTTGATTCCTAATATTACGGTTCCGGCCAACACGGTTACTTTTACGATGGATACAGGTGGCACCTGGACGGCAGCAGATAAGGAGGGCAACTCCTTGGCAACAGGCAGGCTGGAACTGGCGACATTTGTTAATAACGGAGGACTTACCAGTAAAGGCAGAAATCTTTTTGCCAAGTCGGTATCCTCCGGGGACGCGATTACGGGCAATCCCGGTGAAAACAACGTCGGCACGATTTCACAGAATTTCCTGGAACTGTCCAATGTTAACGTCGTTGATGAAATGGTGCGAATGATTGTCGGTCAGCGGGCTTATGAAATCAATTCCAAGGCGATTCAGACGGCTGATAGCATGCTGGGCATCATTAACAGCCTCAAGAGGTCATAAGTTATGTTTAGACTGAAAGAAAAAATTCTGTTTGTGACTTTAACAATCTGCTTCCTGGCTTTGATCGGCCCGTCGTCAGCTTTCTGCAAACAGGATGATGAAAAAATATTGATGCAGGAAATCACTCAGTACATTCACAATAACATGCTCTGGCCTGCTGAAAGTGTTCGTATCGAGCTTCTTTCCAGTCTTCCCAAGATACAAAATATCAAAGGTGAAATGACGTTGCACATTGAAAGCAGGCCCAGGGAAGAATACATCGGCGATACGTCCTTCAATGTTCGCATCTTCATGAATAATGTTTTCTTCAAAGAAGTGCCGGTTCGTGTTCGCATTGAAGTGCTGCAGGATTTTGTCGTCAGCCTGAAAAACATTCCCCGAGACAGTATTCTGTCGGAGAATGATGTAACGTTGCAGAAAAAGTGGGTAAAACATATTCCATTGAACGCTGTGTGTTCATTGGATGAAGCTCTTGGTAAAAACATTGTCGTCTCGGTTCGTCCCAACGCGCAAATTGTACGCAGCATGCTTAAAGAAGTTATGCCTGTGAAAAGAGGGAAAATGGTTCAGGTGATTCTGGATAATGGCGCGATGAAAATGATGATGAGCGGGATCGCGGAAGAAGACGGAGCTGCTGATTCTCTGGTGAAAGTTCGCAATGTTGTTTCCAACAAAATTATTTATGCGCGCGTGGTGGGTCAGGCAAAAGTTCAGGTCGATTTTTAGTGAAAGAGGTCGTTATGAAAAAACTATATCCCTTATTTATTTTGTCGTGCATGGTGGTTTCATTTTCATTCACCGGATGTGTGAACCAAAAAGAAATTGTTCGTCCTGACATTATGGAAACACCGGTTCAGCAGATCACTCAGCCGGCGCCGGCCCCAGGGTCCATCTGGCGCGGTGAAAGTGACCGAAATATGATTTTTACCGATAAAAAAGCCAGGTACGTCAATGACATTGTTACGATCATCGTCGCGGAAGCGGCATCCGGCGGAAACAAGGCTTCTACAGCAACCAGCCGTGACACATCAACCGATGCCTCGATCGCATCTTTTCTGGGTATCGAGAATCAGATTATCGGCAACAATGCCAACATGGGAGGTAAAATAGCTCTGGGTGGATCAGCCTCCAACGCTCTGAAGGGTTCGGGTGATACAAGCCGCAACAACACCTTGATTGCAAGAATCAGTGCGCGCGTGATTCGTGTTTTAGATAACGGAAATCTGCTGATTGAAGGAAGACGCCAGGTAACAATCAACGCGGAAGATCAATACCTGATCATTGGCGGTATTATCAGAACGCAGGATATCACGGCTGAAAATACCATCAGCTCGCAGTTTATATCAGACGCCCGCATTGTCTATACGGGTGAGGGCGTCATCAATGACAAAATGAGACCGGGGTGGATGACTCGCATTGTGGATTGGGTCTGGCCTTTCTAACATAAAAAAAGGATATTCGGAGATCGTTATGAAAAAACAACACTTAAATATCAGCCTCCTCATACTCGCGATGGTTTTCATCTGGACAAGCGTTTCCTTTGCGGCGCGGATAAAAGATATTTCTACAATCGGTGGCGTCCGGGACAACCAATTGATCGGTTATGGTGTGATCGTGGGATTGGCTGGAACCGGTGATGATTTGGCGAAAAACCTTTTTACCGCCGCGTCACTGGCCAATATCATGAACCGTCAGGGTCTGACGATGAAAGACAAAACAGCTGCCCTGAAGGCCGACAATATTGCCGCTGTCATGGTCACGGCGACATTGCCTCCCTTTGCTAAAAACGGCTCAAAGATTGACGTGATGGTTTCCTCTGTCGGATCGGCTAAAAGTCTGCAGGGAGGAACTCTTCTGATGACACCGCTGCGAGGCGCGGACGGAGAAATTTATGCCGTTGCACAGGGTGCCATATCGCTGGGCGGTTATTCAGCGGGCGGCGCAGGTGGCGGTGTTGTTAAAAATCATACCCGGGTGGGCAGAATTTCCAGTGGTGCTACCGTGGAAAAAGAACTGGCCTACGATTTCGATTCGAAAAGAGTCTTGATGATCAATTTGCAGCAGCCGGATTTTACCACGGCAACCCGTATGACATCCGCCATCAATAAAGCCCTGGCCTTTGCCGAAGCAAAGCAACTGGATGCTTTTTCCGTCAGCGTGAAGGCTAATGATTCTTTTGCCGGAACGTTGTCGGAACTGGTTTATCATATTGAATCGCTGGATGTTCCAGTGGATACGCCAGCCGTCGTTATCCTCAATGAGAAAACGGGCACAGTGGTGATGGGAGAGAATGTGCGTATTTCGACTGTTGCGATTGCGCATGGCAACTTGAGCATCCAGATCAAAGAAGACATGAAAGTCTCCCAACCCTTGCCGTTTGCTCCCGCGCCGCTTGCCGGCAGAGCGCTGGCCGAACGCGCTGAAACGGTTCGAGCCCAGGCCGGTCGTCCCCCGGCACCCGTTACGCCTGCCCCGGGAACAACGATTGTTCCGGGAGGACAAACGGTTGTCACAACACAAACAACGGTCGGCGTAGCGGAAGAGAAAAAACAATTAATGCTGGTGCCGCAAACCGTCACTATTTTTGACGTCGTCAGAGCGTTGAATGCGATTGGTGTTTCGCCTCGCGATCTGATTACCATTTTACAATCGATTAAGGCGGCAGGCGCGCTTCAGGCCGATATTAAAACTATTTAATCCGTGAGGTTATATTAAAATGGCATCGCCCATCAACATTGCAACTGGTCAAACGCAGGTCAGTGAAAAAGTGACTTCTTCCAGATACAGTAAAGAAGATCTGCAGAAGTTAAAAAAAGCCTGTACGGATTTTGAATCGATTTTTACGTATCAGTTGCTTAAAACCATGCGTAAGACCATTCCGGAGAATAAAACCGGTATGAACAATTACGGCAAAGATACCTATACCATGATGATGGATCAGAAACTTGCTGAAAATATTTCGGAAAAGGGCGATGGCTTGGGATTAAAGAAAGTTTTATATGAGCAGCTTACGAAAACAAATACCGGGGCTACATCAGGGGAGGTAAAAAACAAATTAAAGTAATAGCTCAGTTTTGCCGATATGGTGCATAAGACAACAACTAAGGAGAGGTTTCATGAATGTTTCTGATATTAAAGATGTAAATGCGCAGATGCTCCAGCAATATCAACGCAATGAAAATGTGTCAACAGCGGTTGATAAGCAGGCTGGTTCTGCAGCAGTGAAGCCGGAAGAAACAGTTGATTTGTCCACCATGGCAAAAGATATTCAGCAAGCAAAGGTTGAAGTGTCCAAGGTACCTGACGTCCGCGAAGAAAAAGTGCAGCAAATTAAGGCGCAGGTAGATAAAGGCACATACAACGTGAGCGGAGCGGAGATTGCCAATAAGATGGTGGGAGAATCACTGGTTGATCTGTTTGCCTAGAAAAAAGGCTGACGATCAATCCGGCCAATAAATCGCCATCTTAATTCTATCTTCCTCCCGGCAGATAAGAATTATCATTATATTTCTTCATCTGTCTTCTGTTCCATCAGATTCACGTCTATTGTGTCAATTAAAATTAAATAAGGAAAATAAAATGTTAGGACAATATAACACTGTGGCTAACTGTCTGGAAGACTCTGCAACCGAGGGGTTGTTCGTATCCTTGATTGATGTTTTGAAAAAAGAGTTATCCATATATCGTGAATTAAGAGATTATCTGGCGTGCGAGAAAGAGATGCTCATGAAATCGGCTTCACTTGCCAAAATTAATGAAAACAACGCTGTAAAGGAAAACATCATTCTAAAATCAAGGATTTTGGAAGAGGTACGCACCAATGTTTTAAAGAAAATCGCTCGCCATCTGGAAATAGATGATAGTGAAATCAGATTAATGTCATTGGCTGGTTATGCTGTTAATGAACAAAGACAGGTCATTGAAAATCTAAAAAGTGATCTGGTGAGCATTGCACGGGATATCAACAGAATGAATGATGATAATAAATATTTATTAGATGCATCCATTAATAATGTTAAAGGATCACTTGAGTTTATTTCCTCCCTGATTGACCGGTCCGGGGTCTATCTCGGAACGGGCAAAATTAATGAAATCAGTAAAAATGGCAGATTTCTAAGGACGGAGGGCTAGGACATGGCGGATATCAGTCGAGTTCTATATACGGCCAAAGAAGCATTGTTGAGTAATTTAACGGCCATTAACGTAACCGGTTCCAACATTGCCAATGTCAATACACCCGGTTACTCCAGGCTTCGCCCGATGTTTGAATCCGTCGGCACCAAGGATGCTTCATCCGCACAGGAGCAAGTGGGTGTGCGGATTGCCGCTGTTGAAAGGATCTATGATCGATTTCTTGAAGCTCAGCTTGTCGGGCAGCAATCTTCCGTCGGAAACTATACGGCTCAACAGGATTCGCTAAACAGTGTTGAAGGTATTCTGAACGAAAATAACGGCGGCGGAATTAATGATGCGCTGGGTGCATTCCTCAACGCCTGGGGCAATCTTTCCGTTGAACCCTCCAGTATATCCAAAAGAAATATGGTGGTTACAACAGGACAGAACCTTGCCTACGCATTTAATCAGCGGGGAGAAGACTTAACCAATGTCCAGATAGCAGCCAATGACAGTATTGCCGATACACTATCCTCATTGAATGATGATTTGAAACAGATGGCCAATTACAATGAGACCATTGTCAGCGCTGAAAGCGCGGGAACCAGTGCCGCGTCCATCAGAGACCACAGAGGAGAATTGTTAAAGAAAATAAGTGGATTGATTGATGTTAATTACATCGAAAAGAGTGACGGGTCCTTATATATTACGCTTCCCACCAACGGAAAAGCCCTGGTTGAAGGTTTTAACAGTTGGAAATTGGAAGCCAATAGAAATCCTGACAACAATAATTTATATGATATCGTCTTTTCGGAAGATCCGTCCAAGTCCATCAATGAGCAAATAACAGGAGGAAAACTTGCCGGTCTGCTGGAAGTTCGGGATAATCTTATTCCATCCTACCTGGATCAACTGAATCAAACAGCTTCAAGTATTATTAATAAAGTCAATGCATTGCATACGGCGGGCTATGATCAGGACGGTAATCCCGGCCAATTGTTTTTCTCACCGACTGCTGATGCAAGGTATATGCAGGTACACCATGATATCGTGGATGATTCAAGAAAAATTGCCGCCTCAGCCACGATCAACGCCGATGGTGATAATGCCACCGCGATGACCGACATCAAAAGCGATCAGATGTATGCATCAATTGTGATGGTCTCATCAACACATACGGTAACTGGTCAAATCAACAACATTGGTCAGGCTTTTAAAAATTCAACCGTGGTAACATTAACACGGGGAGCGACTTCAGCGCCGACCGATTGGACGGTAAGCAATGGTGGATATTCATACATGTCCGTCTTAACAGCAGATGACAGAACTTTGACATTGGATTTGAATAATGATTTACAAGCTGATATTACTTTAAATCTTACAGGCACTTGGACCCCTGGCAACACCATAAAATTCACACTGACAAAAAGCGACAGCACAACAAATATTGACAGCTACTTTAACGCTTTTATCGCCGGCGTGGGGCAGGATGTTGACAATGTATCGCAATCTCTTAGTAGCACAACAGCCATTCTCAATCAGCAAACCGATCAGAAAGAGCAGCTCTCCGGCGTGTCACTGGATGAAGAAATGATGAATCTGATCAAATATCAAATGGCTTATGGCGCGGCAGGTAGAATGACTTCAACAGTCAATGAGTTAATGGACATATTAATTAATCTGGGACGTTAGCTCAAAAAATGAGGGTATTGCTATGATCAACCGGGTAACAGAAACTATTAAATTCAATATGATCACCAATAGTATGTTCACTATTCAGAGTGATTACGGCAAGTTGATGGAAAAATTGTCCACGCAGAAAATGATCAATCGCCCCTCGGATGATCCTGTCGGGACAAACAATATTTTGAATTCACGGACAGCAATTAATACCATTAAACAGTATCAAACAAACATAACTGACGCCGACATTTCGCTCTCCGTGACTGAAACCGTACTGTCTTCCATCAAAAAACTTGTTGCCGATGCGGAAGCGATTGCGATTTCGGAAGCCGGCACGGGGTCTGCCGAAACGATGAACATTTCGGCGGCTACGGTCTCCGCATTAATTGACGAAGCCCTGTCACTGATGAATACCAAGCAGGGTGATAGTTATTTGTTTAGCGGATCAAAGACGGACACACAACCGTTTGCGGCGGCTTATAGTGCTGCCAGTATTGGAACAGTCACCGCAAAGATATCCAATATTTTTGATGGCACAGTTATTTCAAATACAGCAGCCCCATATTTGGGGACAGAAAATAAAACCTATGCCGTTAGAATTACGGGAGGTTCATTTACGTCAGCAAATTACGAAGTATCACCTGATGGTGGTAAAACATGGCCAGTGGCGATGAAGAAGACGGCGGTAGATCTTTCGGGGGGATCTATTTCAGTTGGTGACGGCATAACAATGACTTTTGGTTTTGTTGCAACGGACATTGCAATAGGAGATCTTTTTACTGTAGATGGTAATGCAGGTGGTTACTATAGTGGCAACAATGACAACATGACCGTGCAAATTGGCAAAGACAACAATCTTATATACAATATTACCGGAGCGGACGCGTTTACGGGGCCAGCGGCCTCTGCTGCAATTGCTCCTGGCGGTGAGTTATTGCTCAACGATACAATTGTTATGACCAGGGGTGCCGGCAGCTGGTCGCTCACCAGTAAACCAAACTATACCGATATGAATATTATTGCACAGAATGCCAGTTCGATTAGTATTGACGCTAATAACGATGGGGATGTGGATATTACGTTATCTTTATCCGGTAAGTGGAATTCTGGTGATACTGCAACCTTTGTCATTGCAGGAAGCCCGATAACACCCGCGTTGAGCGCGGTCAGTGTTCAGGGTTCAGGAACGGTAGATCTTTTGGGTACCCTCTATGCGCTAAAAGATGCATTGAGCGCTCACAATACAGATTTGATCAGTGCTCAAACGGAAAGATTGCAAACTTTGGGAACGCAAGTGTTGCAGTCTGAAACATTGGCTGGTGCAAAAAGGAGTTCGCTGGAATTGGCCAGTAACAATCACAAATTTCTCGATCTGCAGATTACAAACATGCTGGCCGATATAGAAAATGCCGATTTGACCCAACTGATCACGGAATTTCAGATGAAGCAAATCGCGATGCAGGCGTCCTACAGTATGGCTTCCAAAATTGGTGAAATGACGATCATGAATTACCTTTAGTTGCGGGATATTCAAAAAAATAAATATTTTTAACTAATAAATACAAATAATTAACTTATTATTTCAATATGTGTCTAAAGTTTTATCCTCTAATGCCGATGTACTAGTAAGGCAAAGGCTTTAATTGAGGGTAAAAAAATGACAGTTACGGCTTATCAAGTTAATAGTGTGCTGAATGCATACACCCGGCAAAGTAAAGTTCGAATTTCATCAGATCCGGCAAAGGATAAGGGTTCTGATGGACAATACCGGGATGTTGTATCTTTGTCCGTCAAGGAATCTAACAAAGCGGAAGAATTGGAAAAAATCAGTTACAATCTTCGCGATGTGATTCTGAAGGATGAAGATATTTAAGCATACTCATTATCCAGAAGTCTTTTCAATAAAAAACAATAAATTATCTCCAACATTTCAATAGATATAATATCGTGCGCTGGAGTGCTGTAATGGTGGGAAAAGTTCAACCAGAAGCGAAGCAGGGGCTCAAAAAAATACTGGTTGTCGATGATTATTTGCCTACTCGCAATCTCATTGTTGAAACACTCAGTCAATCCTCACAATATCAAATAGCGGAAGCGGAAAACGGCAAAGAAGCTTTGCGCATGTTTGACGAAGACGATTTTGATCTGGTCATCAGTGATATTATGATGCCGGGCATGAGTGGTATGGAACTGCTTCGTCTGATTCGCGATCACAATCCCTCAGCTGCTGTTATTATGATCACCGGAAATCCAACGACGGATCTGACGGTTAACGCCATAAAAAAAGGCGCAGTTGATTTTTTAACAAAGCCTTTTGATATTGATGATTTGCTCTACAAAGTCGATATCCATTTGCGACAAAAAGAAATGCTGCGGGGGGAGGCTTTAGGGAGTATTCCGGAGCAAAATAAATTAAATGATCAAAAGGATGAATTATCCAAACAGGGATATATCTATGATTCCATAGAAGGTTCACCCATGGATAATGATGCCATATTCAATAAAATAGCAGAGTTGGCGCTAAAACTGGTCGATGGTGAAGTCTGTTCCATCCTGCTCTTTGATGAGCAGGACAATGAATTTCACGAAAAAGTCGTAAAAGGCAATACAGACGGGATACACAACAACTATACCAACAGTCCAACACTGAAAATGGTCTTCAACGAGGTGATTGAACGCAAAGAAGCGGTACTGATTAACTCCAATGACCATCCGGAAGTGGCTCCATCGCTGATTTGCGCTCCGTTAATGATTCGCAACAACATTCTCGGGATCCTGAGTATTCGCAAAAAGAAAAACAGGGAGGTCTTCAGTAAGAAAGATCTGCATCATATCTTAAGTTTGACCAAGCGGGCGTCTTTGAATCTGGAAAATAAAATTCTCTATGAGAGTATCTTTTTCAACATTATGGATACTTTAAAATCATTGATCTCTTCCATTCAGGCGCGGGATCATTATACGGAAGAACATTCGCAGCGTGTGACCAGCGAAGCCATTCGTTTGGCGGCCAGCATGAACTGCCCTTCGAAAGACCTGGAAAGTATTAAAATTGCCGGGGCATTGCATGATGTTGGTAAAATTGCCGTTCCGGATAGTATTTTATTAAAGGCTGGCAAACTGACGGATGAAGAATATATGGTTATTAAAAATCATCCAACGATCGGTGAAAATATTTTAAAGTCGATCGTTTTACTGGATAAAGAAAGAATGATTATTCAGTGCCATCATGAACGCTGGGATGGCAACGGCTACCCTCAGGGCTTGCGAGGGCCTGATATTCCTTTTCTGGCAAGAATTTTAACCGTTGTGGATTCCTTTGACGCGATGAACAATAACCGTCCCTACCGGTCAGCCCTCTCTAAAGAAGATGCGATTGAAGAATTAATCCGGAACAAGAATACGCAGTTTGATCCGGATATCGTTGATGCTTATATCAAAATCCTGTAACATAAAATAAACATTGGCATATAAATTGAATTGTTCCTGATTGGTTGAAGGAGGCAATATGGTTATATCGCGCGATGTCGCTGGTTTATCCAGATTAATAAATCAACAAGGCATTGAAACGGGGAATCATAAACTATCAACAGGGGCGGCAGACAATAAATTCCATAATTATTTAAAGGAATTAGTTGGAAAGATAGAAAACACCTCTCTAGATTCATCTGCAATGTCGTCATTAAACAAAGATCAATTGATGCTTTTTGTAAAAGCCATCCAAATTCAAATGAATTCGCGGTTGTATAACACAATTTTAAATAATTCTCTGGAATCAAATGCACTGGCTTCTAAAGTTATGCAGGATTATGGCGGGAAGATTTTTCCCATTGACGCCGGAACGTCAAAAATTAATCAGCAAACGCCAAAAAATAATCTTTCCGGCGGTGAACCCCATATCAATCAACTTATTAACCAAGCGGCACAGAAATATGATGTTGACGCCGATTTGATTCGATCCGTTATTAAAGCGGAAAGCAATTTTAATGCGTCCGCAACCTCACCTCGGGGCGCGATGGGCCTCATGCAGCTCATGCCTGAAACGGCCAAAGATTTGAGTGTCAATAACGCTTATGATCCTCAGGAAAACATTATGGGGGGAACCCGTTACCTGAAAATGCTCCTGAACCGCTATGACGGGCAGGTCGATCTGGCTCTGGCGGCTTATAATTGGGGGATGGGAAATGTGGAGAAAAAACCGGATCGGCTACCTGCCGAAACACTCAATTACATTGCCAAGGTCAACTCTTATTATAAAAGTGCGAAAACTTGATGGACTTTACAGCCATTGTTTCTCCGGGGATCCATTAACCCCGGAATGGACTTGAATTCTTATTCTGAATCCAATCATCTAAAATATCCAAAGCCCGTTTTGCATATAAAATATGTTTTTCTTTCTTCCTTATTCGCTTTGCTGCCAGCGGTTTAAGAATACCGAAATTGATATTCATCGGCTGAAAGTTATTTGCTGATTCCAGTGATGTAATGTAGCTCAGAAGCGCGCCGATGGCCGTTTCCGGCGGAGGGGGCTGAAATGATCTTCCTTCAAGGCAAGCTGCGGCGCTCAATCCTGCGATCAATCCCATGGCGGTCGATTCCATATAACCTTCCACGCCGGTTATCTGTCCGGCAAAGAAAATATCCGGGTTTGTTTTGAGCTGTAATGTGGGATGCAACAGGGAAGGGGAGTGGATGTAGGTGTTGCGATGAATGCTGCCCATGCGGGCAAATTGCGCATTTTCCAAGCCGGGAATCATGCGGAAAATCCGCTCCTGTGCAGGCCAGGTGAGTTTGGTCTGAAAACCAACCAGATTGAAAAGCGTGCCGGATGCATTTTCCCTGCGCAGTTGAAGAACGGCGTAGGGCATGGCTCCCGTTTGCGGATTGATCAGGCCAACCGGTTTCATCGGACCGAAAGCCAGGGTGTCCTCGCCGCGTGCAGCCATGACTTCGATGGGCAGACAGCCTTCAAAGTGCCTGACATCTTCAAAGGATTTTGCTGGCACTTTTTCGCCCGCCAGCAGCTCCTGACGAAATTGTTTATATTCCTGCTCCGTCAGAGGGCAATTGAGATAGTCCGGTGTACCTTTATCGTAGCGTGATGCCCAATATACTTTTTCCATGTTGATGGAGGAGGCCTCTACAATGGGCGCAATAGCATCGTAGAAGTATAAATAAGAACCACCCAGCATTTGATGAATCGATTGTGCAAGCTTGTCGGAAGTCAGTGGCCCCGTGGCAATGATGGATAAGGCATCAGCAGGGATTTGGGTGATTTCAGACCGGCTGAGTGTGAAATGATTTTGCTGTAATAAACTTTCTTCCACCTTGCGGGCAAAATCAACGCGATCCACGGCCAGCGCGGAACCTGCGGCAACAGCTGTTTGATCAGCCACCGACACGATCAGGGAATTGAGTTTGCGCATTTCTGCTTTGAGCAAACCGGGGGCGCTGTGGGGATCATTAGATTTGAGAGAGTTGCTGCAAACCAACTCCGCAAGATGTTCCATCTTATGCGCGGGAGAATATTTTTGCGGCTTCATTTCAAAAAGATGAACCGCATGCCCGCGCTTCAGAAGCTGCCAAGCCGCTTCACAACCGGCCAGTCCGCCTCCGATAATGAGAACCTGGTCGGATTTCATCCCTCTGCTTTAATCCTGGGCATTTTTTTGATCGTTTTGCATTCCGGATAACCGGTGCAGCCTAAAAACTGACCGTAGCGGCCGCGCTTGACGGCCATCGGCTTGCCGCAGACTTCACAAGTTTCATCCGAGATGACGGCTTCCTGAGGGGCGGCCTTGCCGTCTTTACCCGTTTTTTTGATGTTCTTGCATTCGGGATAACCGGTGCAGCCCAGAAACTGGCCGTAACGGCCCCGCTTGAAGGCCATCGGTTTGCCGCACAATTCGCAAACTTCATCCGTTGTCGGCGCTTCCTGAGCGACAATTTCGCCATTTTCATTCTTGGTTGCATTCATGGTGTTTTTGCATTCGGGATAGCCTGAGCAGGCCAGAAACTGCCCGAAGCGACCTTCTTTTATCGTCATGCTTTTGCCGCATTTGTTGCATTTGATGCCGGTTTCTTGATTTTCCACTTGCGTGACCTTTCCATTTTCGTCAGAGGTGAAATTCTTTATGTTTTTACATTCTGGATAGTTGGAGCAGCACAGGAAACGTCCGTTCTTTCCCCATTTGATAATCATGGGAGAATTGCATTTGTCGCAAACGATATCGGTTGCGTCATGACTGATGCCGCGTGCCTTTTCCACGATATTTTCAGTAAAATTGTTTATTTCGCGCATAAAATCGGATCGGGAAATTTTCCCTTTCTCCATTAGCAGCAATTTATGCTCCCATTCGCCGGTAAGGGTCGGCGAAACAAGCCCTTCAACGGGAATGGCTTCCAGCAATTGAATAATATTCATTGCTTTTGCTGTCGGCATCAAATCCCTTCGATCACGCGTCACATAACGCGCTCCTATAAGCCTTTCAATGGTATCCGCCCGGGTTGCTGGGGTGCCCAGTCCGCGTTCTTTCATGGCCTCGGCTAATTCCTCGTCATCCAGAAGCTTTCCCGCCGTTTCCATCGCGGCAAGCAGTGTGGCGTCGTTGTAACGAGGCGGCGGATTGGTCTGACAGCCCGTGAGTTCAATTTTGATTGTCTGGATTTTAGCGTTGGTGTTGCCCAATCCGGGCAGGCGATTTGCGATGCCGATTTCCGGCTCGAGGTCGTCTTCCTTGCCGAAGGCTTCTCGCCAACCGGCCACCGCCAGAATCCTGGCTGTTGTGCGAAAAGCGTCATCTCCGACGCGGGTTGTCCGTTCCACAACCTTCCATACGGAAGCATCCATGAACGCGGCCAGAAACCGTCGCACAACCAGATCATAGACTTTTTTCTCGATTTCACTGAGACCGGAAGGGATTTCACCGGTTGGCACGATGGCAAAATGGTCCGAAATTTTGGTGTTGTCGAAAATGCGGCGCGCCATAACCGCCTTGGAAGGGTCGCCGATTTTTTTAGCCAGCGGAGCATAATCACCGCCCAAAGATGACAGGATGCGGCTGACTTCAGCGGGATAATCTTCCGGAAGGCATTTGCTGTCGGTTCGCGGATAGGTGAGCACCTTGTATTTATCATACAGTGCTTGAGCGGCGGATAGGGTTGACTTTGCCGAAAGTCCGAAGCGCTTGTTGGATTCACGCTGCAACGTCGTCAAATCAAAGAGTGACGGCGGGGCTTCCCGATTTTCTTTGTGTTTATCGGTTGCCGTGGCCGGCTTTCCCGTGCAGCGCTCCTTGATGCCCTCCGCGTCCTGCCTGTTCCAGATCCTGTCGGCGCGATCATCCGGATCGTTGAGATTTTTCTTAAAATCCTCCCGGATCCAGATCCCTTCATAGGTTTCTCCGGAAACATCGAAAAAGCCTTTGGCGTTCCAGTAGTCGCGCGGCTGGAAAGCCTGGATTTCGCGTTCCCTTGTTACCAAAATGGCCAGTGTGGGCGTTTGGACTCGTCCCAGATTGACGGCTTCCCTGCTTTTGCGTCCTCCCAGGCGGACGGTGAAGGCGCGCGTGGCGTTGATGCCGACAAGCCAGTCCGATTCAGACCGGCAAACGGCGGCTTCGGCCAGGCCTGCTTTCATCTGCGCGGGAAACAAGTGCGTGAATCCTTCCCGAATGGCGGCGGGCGTCATCGACTGTAACCAGACGCGTTCAGCAGGCTTTTTTATTTCCAGGTACTTCATGATGTATGTAAAAATAAGCTCGCCTTCACGCCCGGCGTCGCAGGCATTGACAATACCCGTAACCTCCTTGCGTTTGGCCTCCCGCTTG
Source organism: uncultured Smithella sp. (assembly GCA_964450075.1). Lineage (GTDB taxonomy): Bacteria > Desulfobacterota > Syntrophia > Syntrophales > Smithellaceae > UBA8904. Next base: position 3,835 of record CAYVFA010000007.1, on the reverse strand, counting down.
ATGATGGTGAGCAGTTCCGAATCTCCCTCACCGTTCGTATCTTCCGCATCTTTCTTTTTGCGGACAGCGCCTCTGTAGCCATTACTTTTCGATGCGCGCAGCGGAAAGGTTTCCGGAAGAATCGGAAGGGCATCCAGCGTCCAGAAACCATACTTTTTCTTATCGATTTCCTCCGGCATGCACAATTCAACCAGATGGCCTGAAGCGGAACAGACAATCATGTCATCACGTTCAAATACTTTTCCACGGGCCTTGAAGCCTCCCAGAGAGCTGGCGATATCACGGGCTACGGATGGTTTTTCAGCAATAACAAGTTTTTTGGACATCTGGCGATAGGTCCTCTTTAATATGAATTTTTTAATAGTTTTGTGAATTGAGAAAACAATATCTTAAATGATAATCATCAAAGCTTTCTCCCTGCATTTCGGTGCACCATATAAATGGTCGAAATGCATTTGTAAAGCATTTTATTACTTTAGCATTCTTTCAGTGAAAACAATTTTCCCGGATGCTGTAAAATAATTCCCTTTAATTCTAAATTAAAAAGATGGCTTAAGACATCGGCGGGAGGCAGTCCTGTGTCAGAAATAATATCGTCGGCATGTTTCTTTCCTTGCGAGAGAGACGTCAGGATGGCCTGTTCGATCGGCTTGAGGGAATCTCTATTCAGCTGAATCTCGGTTTGTTGGTTACGGATCGTATCGTGTTCCTGCCGCGGGGGCATCAGCCGGGGTGTTGATCGTTCCAATTGCGGGAGAATATCTTCTAGAATATCATCGATGTTGTCGATGAGTTTGGCGCCCTGTTTGATCAGACTGTTCGTGCCGCGTGAAGAAGCGGAATCAATCGTGCCGGGAATCGCGAAAACCTCGCGTCCCTGTTCCATCGCCAATCTAGCGGTAATCAGCGAGCCGCTTTTTTCACCCGCTTCGACGACTACGACACCATACGATAAACCGCTGATGATACGATTGCGGGCCGGAAAATGATAGGGCAGGGGTTGTGTCCCCAGTGGAAATTCCGATATAACCGCGCCACTTTGCGCGATAGCGGCAAATAAATTTTTGTTTTCCGGCGGATAAATGACATCCAGACCGCTGCCCAGCACGGCAATGGTGCGTCCTTTAGCGGCCAGCGCGCCGCGATGCGCGCAGGAGTCGATGCCTCTGGCCATGCCGCTGACAATTGTGATGCCCCGGAGGGCAAGCTCCCTGCTGATTCGATCTGTCGTGTATTTGCCATAGGTGCTGGCATGTCGAGAGCCGACAATCGCGACAGGAATATCTTCTTGTTCCAGACGGCCCAAAACGTAAAGAAAGGGGGGACGGTCATAAATATTGTGAAGATTTTTCGGGTAGCGCTCGTCAAAACAAGTGATAACTTGGACATTCATTTTGTCAAGCGCGTCCAGTTGGCGAAGGATTTTATCCCAATCCTTAAACGAAACAATGGCAGTCGCACTTTTTTTACTTATGCCGGAAACAGACGAAAGATCCTGAATGGATGCCGAAAAAACAGCGGCCGGAGTGCGGAAATGATCAATCAGCGGCTGAAATGACGCATTACCGATTCCGTCGATGGACTTTAAGGCTATCCAGTATTTAAGATCTTCATTCATAGGGTTACATTTTGACAGGAGATATAAAAGTTATTCATCAGTGTCTTGAAAAATTTGCCAATAGCTACATCTTCTTCGCTTTGCCTGTCAAGTATTTTAAAATTATTGCGTAAAATTAATCTTTGCGTTAATGAAACGCTTCTATAATGAAAAGAAGAGGCGTTTATGGATAAGATAAAAATTTATTTGATTTCATTTTTTGTTTTTTTCAATATGGCGAGCTTTCATGCCTTTGCGCAATCCGGATCAGATCCCAGGATCAATCAGCATCCAACATCCAATGTGACAAACCCGACGTCCGTTAAAAAAGAGGAACAGCGTCCCGTTCTTACCATTACCCCCCGTGAAATTGATTTGGGATCCATCAAGCCGGGTGATACTGCTTTTGGAGATTTTAGTTTGAAAAATATAGCAGCGGGAATGCTGTCATGGTCCGTGTCCTGCCCGGAAGGTTGGGAAAATGGCGCTGCTCATACCATCAGATCATCTGTTTCAGGCGAGCCGAGTCATCTGCTGGTCGAATTATCCATTGCGGAGAATATTGATAGTCTTTCAGGAGAAAAATCAAAAAGTCGCGGCTACAGGACCGTGATGAAAATGGAAACGGTCGGTAAAGAGCTGGTTTGTAATAAAATTTTAAAGGCAGGTACGCATCGAAATGCCGTCAAAATAAAGTCAGAAGGGGGTCAACGAAACATCTTTGTTGATTTCCGTATTCATGGGCTGCAGGAAACTCCCTCGATCAGTTTAAATCCGCAACGTCTGGATCTGGGTGTTCAGTTACCCGGTAAGATAATATCAAAGAGAATTGAACTGTCAAACAAGGGCAGGGAAATGTTGATATGGTCAGCCGTTCAGCAGCAATCAAAAACTGGTGAATTGTCCGGGGAATTACAAAAAGAAAGATACCTGTCTTTTCATAATGAAGAGTTACCGGAACCGGGTAAATACGTCGTTCCCGAACATCTGAAAGATTCAATGGAATTAATCGGAAAATGGACGGAAAAAAACGGGTATCCCTTAAGCAAAGGCGCAGCAAACTCCATGAAATTTCGATTTAATGGAACAGGGATCAGTGCTTTTTTGCAATCTCACACCGATGATGGCAACTGTTCCATCTATCTTGATGAAATATTGCTGAATCTGCCGGATGTCTTATCCGGTGAATGGGATAAGAAAGAATTAGTCATTGCCGAAGGCCTGACCGAAGGCCCGCATGTGGTTACATTTGTCATCCGAGAAGGCACTCTGGAACTGGAAGGGGTCAAAGTATTTGGCAAGGAGATCATCCGGGGACCCCGGGGCTGGATTACGATCTTTCCCAATTCCGGAACGACGATGAGTGAACGGGATTATATCAATATTAAAGTTGATACGTCCAATCTTGCTCCGGGCTATTACGGCGATCAGATCGTATTCAAATCAAATGCAGGAGACGAAAAAGCGGAAATATTTGTGGATGTGATCCCCGATGCCGGGCCGAAAATTATCGACGTTTATTTATATTCAAAAGACAGGGACTACTTGTTGACCGCAGATCCGCAGGCGGAATCTAAAAGACTGATGCAAAATGGTTATGTGAAAGAGGGCATTGCTTTCAGGCTTTTCGCACCGCAAACACCCGGGACAACCAACTTTCATCGCTGGTACAATCCAGCCAAAAGAGACCATTATTATCATTACGACCGGGCAGGAGGCGGGAAAAGGCTGGATGGCTATGTTTATGAAGGTACGCTTGGCAATATTGCAACGTCACGCATGACCAATACACGGGAATTATATCGCTGGTTTCATCCGTCAACCGGCAGGCATTATTATTCGACGAACGCAAAAAGCGCAACAAAAGATAAAAAAGGATACCGTTTTGACGGGATTGCCGGCTACGTCAGATAATAATACAAATTGCCCAGCATTAGACCTTGACAAAAAAAGGAAGAGGGGATATTAGGCTACTTCTTTTTTGGTGCAGGATTAATTATGCGCCTGTAGCTCAGCTGGATAGAGCAACGGACTTCTAATCCGTTGGCCGAGAGTTCGAATCCCTCCAGGCGCACCAGGATGAAAATGGTGGGTGTAGCTCAGCTGGTTAGAGTGCCGGGTTGTGGCCCCGGAGGTCGAGGGTTCGAACCCCTTCACTCACCCCATTTTTTGGATTTGAAACGACGCGCCCGTAGCTCAGCTGGATAGAGTCGCAGACTTCGAATCTGTTGGTCGTAG
>CAYVFA010000006.1:13654-34142 GCA_964450075.1 uncultured Smithella sp. | reverse complement strand
ACGGAATTTACCAATGACGGCATTTTGGTCATTCAGGATAATAAAGTCGTATTCGCAAACGCGGCCTGCCATGATTTATTCGGAGGGCCGGTCGTCGATTTAAAGACGGAAGACTTCATCAGCAGCATTGTGACGGAAGACCGATTCAAGTTTCTGCAATATTACAACGAAATCCATTCGGCCTTGGTCAGTGACGCGCTGATCTTGCGCGTCACACGACCCCATGGCGATATCATCCATCTGGAGATCCGGGCCAATATCATTACCTATCACAACCGATCGGCTATTCTGAACGTTATGCGCGACGTTACCCAGCGGATCAGGAAAGAGGAGGCCCTGAGGGAACAGGATGAAAAACTGTCCCATCTCAAAAAAATGGAATCCCTGGGACTTCTGGCAGGCGGTGTGGCCCATGATTTGAACAATGTCCTTTCTGGAATCGTCAGCTATCCGGAATTAATGCTGCTGAATCTGCCCGAGGACAGCAACCTTCGCAAACCGCTGCTGACCATTCAACAAGCAGGACAAAGAGCATCGGCCATTGTGCAGGATTTACTGACCGTCGCCAGAGGCGCAGCCGTTCCGAAAGAACCTTTTGATCTCAACATGATTGTCCGTTCATACTTAACCTCTCCGGAATACAAGAAACTCTTACAGCATCATCCCTTGGTAACGGTGCAGGCCAGTCTCGATTCGCAGCCGTTAAACATCAAGGGCTCACCGGCTCACCTGCGCAAGGTCATCATGAATCTCGCAGCGAATGCATTCGAAGCGATTGAAGAACGCGGCATGGTATCCATATCCACCATGAGCCGTTATGTCAACCAACCCATCAAAGGTTATGAAAATGTCCATGCCGGTCAATATGCCGCTCTGGCGGTTGCCAACAACGGGCCGGTTATATCAGCGGAGGATTTAAAGCGTATTTTTGAGCCTTTTTATACCAAAAAGGTTATGGGCCGAAGCGGCACAGGCCTGGGGCTGACGGTTGTCTGGAATGTTGTGCAGGATCATGAAGGATACATTGATGTGACAAGCAGCGAATACGGTTCAAAATTTGAATTATATTTCCCCATGACGCAGGAGGCCGTTATCAGTGGAAAGCCCCCGGAAACAATCCATCATTTAAAAGGCCAAGGGGAGATTATTCTGGTGGTCGATGATGTGAAAAGCCAAAGAGAAATCTCCTGCATGATGCTTGCGGCCCTGGGATATAATGCCTGCGCGGTGGAAAGCGGCGAAGCGGCCATTGCCTTTCTACAGGATCATCATGTTGACTTGCTGGTGCTCGACATGATCCTGGACGGGGGAATGAATGGACGTGAAACTTACCGGCAGATTAAAAAAATCCTTCCGCAACAAAAGGCGATCATCGTCAGTGGCTTTGCGGATACAGATGAGGTTAGAGAAACAATGGAGCTGGGAGCTGCGCGGTATTTAAAAAAACCGCTTGTTCTCGAGAACCTGGGACGAGCGGTCAAGGAAACCTTGAAATTGCCTTGACAACCCCGTCGGTAATTTTTATACTTTGCGCAAAATTTTAATTTACTTTTCAGTATCAAAGGATGTAAGGGTTTTCAGTACAATGTTAAACTATCAATCATGAACAAAATTTGAAAGGAGAAACAGATGAAAAGAACTATTTTACTCATTGTGGCGGCATTTTTTACCTTTATGCTTTTAATGGCTTGTTCAAGCCAGAAAGAACCGGCCGAACTGGCCATGCAGGCCGCGGAACAGGCAGTCAATGCCACCAAGGGTGAAGCCGCAAAATTTGCTCCGGAGCAAATGGCCGCTCTGGAAACCGCTCTGGCTTCCGTGAAGGAAAAAATGGAGAAGAAGGAATACGAGGCGGTTTTAGCTGAAGCACAGGCCATACCCGGCAAGGCGAAGGATGTCCTGGCGGCGGCAACAGCCAAAAAAGACGAATTGACCAAGAAATGGACCGATCTGAGTCAGAAAGTTCCTCAAATGGTCGGCGCCATCCAGACTAAGGTCGATGAGCTTTCCCAGCTCAAACCCAAGAAACTTCCCAAAGATATGACCGTCGAGAAACTGGCGGAGGCAAAAACCGCTCTGGAAGGGATCAAAACAGACTTCGCTAAAGTACAGGAAACCTTTAAAGCAGGGAAGATGGCCGATGCCATCGCGGCAGCCGCACCCCTGCAGGAAAAAGCTCTGAAAGCAATGGAAGCATTGGGCATTGCTCCTGCGCCTGAGGCAGCTCCGGCAGTACCCGCAACGCCGGCAGCCCCTGCGGCACCCGCTTTGCCGCCTGCTGCAAAGTAGAAGTTGGACATCATCAAATTTTCAAGGGACATATTCTGATTTTCCTGATGGGGAAAAAGAATATGTCCCTTATTTTAAATAAACGTCTCGCAGCTTGTGCAAAAGATTATGAAATTCTTCATGTTTTCCAGCACCGATCCGGGACGCTTCAATGTTTTCAAAACCCTCAAATAATTTTTCCTGAGCTTCTGCTGATAAACGATCATCCGCCATCGCAAAAAGAATATTATTTTCTTTATCGATATGATCGGTCAGAAGCCCTATATAATCCTGAGCGTTTCTCGCGATAACTTCCGCCGCTGATTTGTCCCCCAATTTGTGACGTTCAAAAGCGTCTGTCATCACCCGGATATATTTTCGGCCCATTTCATGTTCAAAAAGCATAACGGCAATGGGACCGTCCTGAGGGATACCGGCATGCACAAGCGACGGAAACAAAAGCTCCTCTTCTTTTCCGTGATGGCATTGATCAACAAATATTTTCAAAAACTCGAGGATGCTTTCCATGTGTTCATTTTGGATGGTTCCGACCGCCTTCAGTTGCCGGCTGACTTCACCTAAAATGCGAAGCATCAGCAACACGCCTTCATGCTCTTTTTTCAATTGATCCGTTGCTTTCATGATGATGACCTCCTGTAAACTCACGGTAATTGCAGCTTCCCATCGGGTCTCCCTTCTTACCCTGGTACCGCGGGCTGCGTTAATCTTTTTTCAAAAGATCCAGCCTGGCCTTGACGGCATTGGCTTTGATCACATCATTTTGTTCAAGATAATAGGTTTGCAGTTTTGTCAAATACGCCCAAAGAGGCCTGCGCCAACCATTAGCCGACGCCGTGTCAATACCCATTTTCAAGATGGCCTCGTCTGAGGGCAAGTACCTGACCCAGACGCCACAGGCAATCAGGCGCGAAAGCGGATCGTCAATGGCGGCAATCTCGCGGGCGGCTGCAATCAAATCTTTGCTTGAGGCGGCTTTCAGGACACCGGCATAACGGGAAGGCAGGACCTTGGCGTCCACGGCGCTGAAATTACCTTTCAGAAAATGACAGTAGGCCATATCAGCAGGGTTCGGTTCCAACCGGTAGAGTTTTGCAAACTCGCTTGAATCAAAACTTTCCAGTGATGCGGTGTGCAGGGAATATTTCGTTAAGTAGGCAACCGTCAGAATATTCAAATCGTTGCCGGCAGCCATCTCTCTTCTGGCTTTGACAAAATGAGGCTCGGTCGATTCTTCCCTGCCGGTCAAAAAACTGGTCTTGTAATCTTCCAGATGGGTGTATGCCTTTTCCTTCCATGCCGGAACCGGCGTCACCGTGCCGCAGGCGCAAATCAATAAAGCCAATGCTAAGGGCAGTAACTTTTTCATGGGACTTTAAACTCCGGTGATTTTTTCGACCCGATGATAGCGTCCAGTTTTTTTACAACCTCATCCAGCGAGTTCACAACGTCGTCTATGTCGGAACGAAGAAGATGGAAATCCTTCATGCCTTCCGATGTATCCGTGCTGATCTTGTTAATATTATCAACCGTTTTATCCAGTTTATGCAGCTTGCCGACTATATCTTTGAGAATCACGTTGACTTGAGGCAGGGCGCCATTCCTGCCATAGAGCTCGTGATCGGTCTTGTCCGCCATCTTATCGACTTTCTTTAAAATATGATCAACACTGGTCGTGATGTCTTTGAGTTTTTTCAAAGAATCATTCAGTGCTTTCACGCTCTCCTCATCAGAGACGGCCATTTCCACAAGCGATTTCTTAGACGCAAGGTTAGCCGTAATTTTTTCAGCATTCCCCAGCGTGCGATTCAAATCTCCTTTGGGATCGGACAGGTTTCCTGTAAGGCGCTCGATATTCTCGGCAATCTGTGTGACTTGCTCCAAAACGGGTTCAATTTTAGCAATGGCATCATTAATATCATTGACAATAGTGACTTCAGCAATTTGGTTTGTGTCCAGGGGAGGACTGCTGAAATTACGGGTATTCACATCAATGCGGGCCGCCCCGATGAGGGGACGATATAAAACAAATTTGCTGTCTGCTCTGATCCATTTAACATGGCGGTCAGGGATTTTTATTTTAATCAAGACGATCCCCTGATCATTGAGTTCCAGAGCCTGGACTTTACCAATATTGAATCCGGAAAAAACAACCGGCATGCCTTCCGTAAAACCGTCGCCGAATTTGGAGGAAAGCGTGAAAACATGCATCTTTTCAAAATAACCTTTTCCCGCTGCCAGAAACAACAAGGCCAGTATAATTGTCATGGCCGTGCAGAAAATGAAAAGACCAACTTTAAGTTCGCGGCTCAATGTCATAGCTCACCATACTTTTCTTCCATCCATTGATAATCATATATATGACAGCTTAAGTATAAATCGTCAATTTTTTTCAAGGCGGTGATAATATATTGAACATCTTTCAAATGAGGAATGATTTTAAACGGCTGATCAATGACGAGCATCGCATCCTTGACCATGGCGGCTCGCAGCATCATGACGCAAAATCTTTCTTCCTGCGTTAATGCCGGATTACGCTTGTCCGCAATCTGTCCCATGTCTAAACGTTTCAGGTATTCAACCGCCAGCTCACGCGCCTGATGCTTCGGAATATTTTCATGGTACTGTTTAATCAGCGCAATATTCATGTAAACATCCTGATTGGAAATCAGGGGAATGTCCATGGAAACCGGGGCCGCCTGAAGGGGATGGTCCAGCAGAAACTGGCTCAAGGACTCATTGAGCGATGTTTCGCTGTCAAATAAATTTAGAGTAATTTTGTTAATAATGACAGAACCTCAATAATCAGTATCGCCGAAAATACATTAACCATGCCATGGGATACGGCAATGGGAATACTGGTCAGTTCATGTGACGCCCGCAAACCTGAACGAATGGGGATCAAGGTAATAAAAAAACCATAAACAGCACACTTAAACAGCGCAATTAATATATCAGAAAAATTGGCTGAATTTAATAAAATATTTGTATAAACATCCATGCTCATTCCAAAAATCAACCACGAAAACAAAATACCGCTGACGAGTAAAACCGTGGAAAAAAGACTGCTCAGCAACACAATCGAGATGATTCCATTAATGATTCTGGGTGCTAACAGATAATCGATGACGTCGATGCGAAACGTTTCCAGGGTTTTTATTTCCCGGTTGACCTTCATGACGGCAATTTCCGTATTGATTGCGGAGGCGGATCGCAACGTAATGAGCAACACGGTTAAAAGCGGCGATAATTCCGTAACGATCAATCCCATTAAAACATGACCGAAAAACCCGGTTAATCCGAATTCTTTCAGCAACTGAAAAACAATCCCGATCAGCAGGGAACCAAAGATGATAGAGGCCACGAGAAAAACCGGTAAAATTTGAACGGACGTAAAGTAGAGTTGATTCACTAGAACTTCGCGCATCGCGCTTGAGTATGTTTTGCGTTGAAAAATACGAATAAAAACCTTGCCGGCAAAAACAATCGTATCGGCAAAAGCCGAAAGCATCAGCAAAACTTGACGTCCCAACTTTTCCAGGAAAAACATCATTTTTTTGCTCCAGAATTAATTCTTCGTTTTAGCCGTAACAGACAGCTTGATCATGGTGGAAGGAAAGGCATTATCCTGGATTCGCTAACTACTTGATATTTCTGGAGCCGATGGCCAGAGTCGAACTGGCGACCTACTGATTACGAATCAGTTGCTCTACCAACTGAGCTACATCGGCATCCATTCAAGAGATGTGGTATTTATATTATGGGCTTCCCGTTGTCAACACCAATCTGATACCCATCTATACTTCCTTAAAGATTGACTTCTGTTTTGTTTTCCTTTAGCTTCGCTCATAAAGTGCGGTGAATATGGACGTCAGAATGATTCTTTTTCTTTTAACCTTTTTATGTCTTTACGGCGGGATTAATTTTTATTTCTTCTGCCGGGCCAGAAGCTTTTTTCATTTTTCGGGTTTTTTACAGGTTTTGATCCTGATTCTGCTGATCCTGCTGATTCTTGCTCCGGTCATGGTCCGGATTCTGGAATCCCTCCGTCAGGAACAGCTGGCGCATCTGGCCGCCGTAACCGGCTATGTCTGGATGGCGTTTGTTTTTCTGTTTTTCTTTTTAAGCATTTCGCTGGAATCGATCCGGATCATGCACAAGTTGATCGTTCCCGGAAGCGGCACGCTCGCACTCAAGGCCGCGACTTTCGCCGTTTCCGCGTTTCTGGCGGTCGGCCTCGTGGTCTATGGTTACATCGATGCTCAGCGAATTCGTGTTAAAAACCTGCAAATCACGACGGATCAAGTTCTTCCCGGAAGCGGAAAACTCCGCATTGTCCAGATCTCCGACGTGCATGTGGGGATCATCATCCGCAATAGCCGTTTAAACCCGCTTCTGGATCGCATCCGGGAATCCCGGCCGGACATTCTGGTTTCCACGGGTGATCTGCTCGATGGAGAGCTCGACAATATCATGGGGGATGCGAAACGTTTCGCCGAGATCAAAGCACCTTACGGCAAATTTGCCATTTTGGGCAATCATGAGTATTACGCGGGACTCGACAAATCCATCGCCTTTATTGAAGCGGCAGGCTTCCGACTGTTGCGCGATGACGTCGCACAGGCTGGTGGCATTACCATTTTCGGTCAGGACGATATCACCGGCCGGGACTGGGGCGATTCGAACAAAAGAGAATTATTTAAAAAGGCTCTGGCCGAAAAGCAAGACGGCTTCGTTCTGCTTCTAAAGCATCAGCCCCGCATTGATGAATGGGCCCATTTTAATTTACACTTGTCAGGCCATACGCACGGCGGCCAGCTTTTTCCCTTCGGACTGGTCACTAAACTGCCCTTCCCCAGAAACTACGGTTTGTATGAACTGGGCGCGAATAAACGACTGTATGTCAGCCGGGGCAGCGGAACCTGGGGCCCGCCCGTGCGGGTTTTTGCCCCGCCGGAAATCACCGTCATTGATCTGATCGGCAAAACAAGGTAACGATTTTGTGCCGGCAAGTTATCTTTAAAGGGTCAATAACATGATGGGAATAGTGAGGAGAATGGAAATGCTGCCTTATCTTAAACAATCAATTTTACTGTTTTGGGTCATCTTTTTTTTGGCCTGCGGCAATGCATGGGCACAAAGTTCTGTCCGTTATGCCGATCTGGGTGATTTTAAGCTGGAGAGCGGCAGCGTTATCCAGGATTGCCGGGTGGCGTACCTCACCGCCGGAAATCTCAACGCCGAAAAATCAAATATCGTGCTCGTTCCGACCTGGCTTGCGGGAACGGCTCAAGAACTGGTTGACCTAGGCTTTATCGGACCGGGCAAGGTTTTCGACAGCTCAAAATATTTCGTCATTGCGGTCGATGCCTGGGGCAACGGCGTATCATCATCGCCCTCCAACAGCCCGAAACAGCCGGGCCAATCCTTTCCGCTATTCAGCATCCGCGATCTGGTCCGCGCCCAGTATGTGCTCTTGACCGAGCACTTGAACATCCGGCACATCCACGCCGTAACCGGTATTTCCATGGGCGCCCTGCAGACCTTTCAGTGGGCGTTGTCCTATCCCGGCTTTATGGATCAGGCAATTCCCATCCTGGGAAGCCCCTGGATGACCTCCCATGATATGCTTTTCTGGTCAGTCCAGCTGGGGATTCTGGAAAATGTCGGGGAATGTAAGGGAAACGAAGCCGCCATGAAGACGCTCGCTCCCCTGCACATCCTGCAGGCCTGGACACGAGAGTACCGCGTAAGCAACACCCCTCCTGCGGACTTTCCTGCTTTTCTGGCCAGGCAGCAGGAAAACATTTCCCGCTACGACGCCCGAAACTGGGCATCGCAGGTCAAGGCCATTCTGACGCATGATATCCTGAAAAACTACGATGGATCGCGTGAGAAAGCAGCCAAAGGGGTGCGGGCAAAAATGCTGGTGATCATTTCCCCTCAGGATCAGATTATCGGGAAAGACGATGCGGTCGCTTTTGCCCGCCTGACTGGTGCTGAATCGTCCGAGCTGGACGGAAACTGCGGACATTTTGCTTTTTTTTGCGATCGGGATCATCTAACAAAAATGGTTAATGACTTCCTGTCCCACAATCCGGACTCTTCCATAAAACACACAGAAGCCGTAAATCATTAAAGTTGGCGTAAATCATCAAAAACAGAAATGTTCAGGAAGCTTTACTTGTGGAAGGAATGCGAAAATAAAAAACGCGGCCTGCCTGACGGACAGACCGCGTTTTAGTATAAATTATCCCTGAATAGCGTTAACTTTCTTGGTTAAGCGTGAAATTTTGCGGGATGCGTTTTTCTTGTGGATCAGGCCTTTGGACGCCGCCTTGGCCAGCGCCGGCACTGTTGCTTTCAAAGCATTAACGGAGTTCTCTTTGTTTTTGCCGTCAACGGCTGCCAGAACCGTTTTGACTTTTGTTTTGATCGCGGACTTGGCGGCGACATTGCGCTCCCGGCGGACTTTGCTTTGACGATCGCGTTTTTCTGCTGATTTATGTGTTGCCAAAAGTATCTCCTCCCGAACTTCTTTTTTATTAAGGTCTGGCTGTTTAACGCAATTATTTCAAGCTGTCAAGCGCAATTTATCGCACGGACGAATTGCAAATCCCATCCATCCCTGCTCAAGTGATTATCCTGACATATTAGAATGTTATGCAGTCAACATTCGGCGCTTTGCAGCGCGAATAGAGACAGGCCCTGCGACCTGCCTCTATTTTGTTCCACGCTAATCTTCGAAATACTCGTTTTTCATGGTCACGGTGAGACCGTCGCCGTTTAGTAGGCGCTCAGCCAAACCTTCAATCTTCGGTAATTCATAACCGAAGAAGTAGCGGCACGTAACGAGCTTGCCATTATAGAAATTGGCATCTGCTTCGCCGGGATTCTTTCGCAGTGCAATTTGGGCTGCCGAGGCCTGACGGAGCCACTGCCAGGCAATCGCGATAATACCGAAAAATTCCAGATAAAGCGTGGCATCAGCCAGGAACATTTCCGGACCTTTTGAGGCTGCCACATCAAACTGATGCGCCGTTACTTTTTCCAGTTGAGCCACTGCGGCGCTTAGTTTATCGGCAAACGGTTTTAATTCCGCGTCGCCTTCGGCGCCTTTTATGGCTTTGCGGACTTCCGCCAGATACAATTGGGCGGCCTTGCCTTTCTTCATCATCATTTTACGGCCCAGGAGATCCATTCCCTGAATGCCGGTGGTGCCTTCGTGAATCGTGTGAATACGGACGTCACGATAAAGCTGCTCGAGGGGGAACTCTTCGCAGAATCCGTAACCGCCGAGAATCTGTAAGCCGGTGGAACAGGACAAGATGCCCATTTCCGAAGGATAGGTCTTGGCAACCGGCGTGAGCAACTCCAGAAGCAGATTGTAGTTTTCGTGTTCTTCACCTTCCGTCACATGTTCCAGGTCTTCATAAATGCCGCACTGGAACAAGAGGGCCAGCGACCCTTCCACAACGGCTTTCTGGAACAGAAGCATGCGCTTGACGTCGGCGTGCTCAATGATCGCCACCTGGGGAGCCAGCGGATCCTTGGAGGTCAGTTTTCGCCCCTGCGGTCTTTCTTTGGCGTATTCCAGCGACGCATAGTAAGCGGCGGAAGAAATCGCGGCCGCTCCCAAGCCAACATCAATGCGAGCGCCGTTCATCATCTGGAACATATACCCCAGGCCTTTATTGGCCTCTCCCACCAGCCAGCCGCGGCAATCGTCGTTTTCACCGAAGGCCAGTTGGGTAATGGGCGCGCCGCGATAGCCCAGTTTATGATAAATGCCGGCGCAGTTGACATCGTTCAATTCAAGCGACCCGTCAGCCTTCACGCGCTTCTTCGGAATAATGAAGAGCGAAATGCCTTTGACCCCGGGAGGCGCGTCTTTGATTCGAACCAGCGCCAGGTGAACCACGTTGTCCACACCATCGTGATCGCCCGCGGAGATGAAAAGCTTCTGGCCTTTGATCTTATAGTAGTCCTGATCCGTAGGTGTCGCCGTGGTGGTTAGATCGGTCAGCGACGAACCCGCCTGCGGTTCGGTCAGCGCCATCGTACCCTGCCATTCGCCGGTCGTCATTTTGGGCAGATACGTATCTTTCATCTCCTGCGTGCCGTAGGATGCAATCAAACCCGCCGCCCCGTGGGTCAGACCGTGATAAACAGATGCAGAATAATTGGCCGCGCCGAAAATCGCCGTCGGCAGCATGATGCCGACGGTAAACGGCAGTTGCTGTCCGCCAAGGTCATAAGGAAAAGTTGCGGCAATCCAGCCGCCCGCTCCGCATTCCCGCATAATGTCGCGGACTTTGGGGTGGACTTTGACGTTGCCGTTAATAAATTCAGGTCCCTTGCGGTCCATTTCCTCGAAAAGGGGTTTGAAGAGATCCTTGCCCATCCTCATCGCCGTGTCCATAATCATGTCGAAAACTTCCCGGCTGTGATCGGCGTAACGGGGATATTTCAAAAGGGCTTCCGCGTCGTTTACCTCATACAACAAAAACTTTAAATTTCGATCGCTGATAAATTTTTCTGCCATCGTTTTCCCTCATTTTCTTCGCTTCAATACATCTTCAGCTTTCGACACCCGTCTTGTTTATTTTTTTTTGGAAGGCGCGTTCTTGCCCGACCAGAAGATCGCATGCTCCTCAATGGCAACAAATCCATCTTTATTTTTGTCAATTTCTTTGAACCGCTTGGTCATGCCCGCCATAAATTCTTCCAAAGTCACTTTCCCGTCATGATTTGAATCTAAATCAAACAACTCTGCCGACCAGAAAACAACGCATTCATCATCGCTGATTTTGCCATCTTTATTGGCATCCAGTTTTTTCTTTGTTTTAGCTTTAGCTTTGGCTTTGGCTTTTTCCGGACTGGCCTTCGGACCGCACCAGAAAGCGACGTATTCTTTAGCAACCAGGACGCCATCTTTATCCGTATCCATGTTTCCGAAAAAATCTTTGGTGGCGGCATTGAATTCCGCTGCCGTCAATTTGCCGTCTTTGTCCGTATCGATTTCTTTGAATCGTCCCTGCCAGAAGGCCACATGCTCAGCGACAGACATCACCGCATCACCGTTGGCATCGATCTCGGAATAGGCCACGCGGACGACCGCAGGATCTTTAACCTGGGCTGAAACAATACCTGCAATCGACAACACCATCATCATCGCTACCAAAACAACCCATCCTTTTTTCATAATCATCCTCCTTTATGTGTTCAAGTGATAAATTTATTGGTGCTCACTGATCATTTATTCAATTGCACCATTCAAAAAATTGATCCATTTGTCAAGAGATGAAAAAAATGCAAAAAGGGAGTTGCAAAATTTGCTTGATCACCATAGAAGGGCAGAGAATAGCTTGCCACCCGCGTGATGGTTAAAATTGTTCACTACCCTGAATTAAAAAGGCTTTATATGATCTCAAAACGAGCGTCAGAGTTCACATCCTTTATTGTCATGGATGTCATGGCCAAGGCCGAGGAGTTGGAACGCAAAGGCGAGCACATCATTCACATGGAAGTCGGCGAACCGGATTTTTCCACGCCCCAAGTCATCACCAATGCGGCCATCGCAGCCCTGCAAAACAATAAAACCCGCTATACGCATGCTCTGGGTCTCCTTGAATTGCGCCAGGCCATCTGCCATGACTATCTAAAAAAATACGGCGTGACGATAACACCCGATCAGATTTTGATCTCCACCGGCACGTCGCCCGTCCTGCTTTTTGCGATGCTGGCCATTTTAGATCATGGCGATGAAGTCATTATCTCCAATCCCCGCTACCCCTGCTATCAGAATTTCATCCGTGCGGCAGGCGGAAAGCTCAAAGAGATTCAAACCTATCCGGAAGAAGGATTTCAATACCGCCACCGTGACATTAAAAAGAAACTTGCACGGCGGACCAAGGGCATCATCATCAATTCCCCCTGCAATCCGACGGGCATTGTCATGACCGAAGAACAGCTGCGCGATATTGCCGAATTTGATTCGCAATACATTATTTCCGATGAAATTTATCACGGGCTTGTTTATCAGGAGCGGGCGCACTCCATCCTGGAATTCACGGATAGAGCATTTGTCATCAATGGTTTTTCCAAGCTTTACGCGATGACCGGCTGGCGTCTGGGTTACCTGATTTTTCCCAAAAAATTCAGCGCTGTCATGCAGCGCATCCATCAGAATTTCATGATTTCAGCCAGCGGTTTTATTCAATGGGCGGGGATTGCCGCCCTGACCGGGGCGCAAGACGACGTCAACAAAATGGTAACAACCTACGACCAGCGTCGCCGTTATATGCTGGCGCGCCTGACCGATATGGGCTTTACCATCCATGTCGAACCGACTGGTGCGTTTTATGTATTTGCCGACGGGCGCAAATTTTTCACCGATTCCTACCGGGAGGCTTTCCGGATCACCGAGGAAGCGAAAGTCGGCGTGACGCCCGGCATTGATTTCGGCAGTGGCGGAGAAGGCTTTTTACGATTCTCCTACGCCACGTCCCTGGAAAATATCAAAGAAGGTCTGGATCGACTGGAGAAGTACTTGAAAACGAAGAAGTAATTCCATGAAAAAGCAAGATCATAGACAAATCGGTTCATTTGTCGTACTTTACCGCTGCAATATAAAAATCATTTCCCGAAGGAGGATATATGGCATACCAATACATCGATCTTAAAATTGAAAATTATGTGGCGACCGTCGCGATGGCGCGCGTGGATGCGCTCAATGCGCTGAGTCTTGAATTCGCGGCAGAAATTGCCCGCGTCTTTCGTGAACTGGGCACAAACGACGACGTCCGCGCGATCATCTTCTGCAGCAAGGCGCGGATTTTCTGCGCCGGACTGGACTTGAAAGAAGCAGCCGGCGGCGCAGGCGGAACGGTGAAGCATGTCATCGACACGATTAGAAATTCCCAGCCCCTGTTTGACTGCTGCAACGCCATCGAAGAATGCCCCAAGCCCGTGATTGCGGCCGTTCACAGCAAATGCATCGGTGGGGGACTCGACATGATTTCCGCCTGCGATATCCGTTTATGCTCGGAAGACGCAATCTTCTGCCTGAAAGAAGCCGCAATCGGTCTGGTTGCGGATATGGGCGTTCTGCAACGCCTTCCGATGATTGTCGGTCAGGGCTTCGCCCGCGAGATGGCCTATACCGCAGCCAATTACTCCGCGCGCGACGTGGAAAAGATGGGACTTATCAATCATGTGTATGCCGATCATGCAGGACTCATGGCGGCCGCACAGAAACTGGCCGCGCAGATTGCCGCAAACGCGCCGCTGGGCATTAAATACAGCAAAGAAGTCCTCAATTTCAGCCGTTATGTGAATGTCTATGAAGGCATGGCGCTGGCACTTCAGAAAAACGCAACCCTGCTCATGTCGGATGATTTGAAAGAAGCCATGATGTCTTTCCTGGAAAGAAGGCCTGCGGATTTTAAAGGAAAATAAACTTGATATTTTTTCAACTTGAATCCCTTAAGACTGTAGTGTATTGTAGTGCTGGAGGTGCATCATGAGAAGCGTTCTGTCTGTCAGTCTGCCGGAGAAAATGGCGTTGGAACTGGATGCCATTGCCCGCGCAACAGGAAGAAATAAAAGCGATATCGTGAAAGAGTCGCTGGGGGAATTTTTGTGGGAAGCAAGATTCCGCCGGATAAAGAAACGCCTGAGTTCCACATCGAAAGCGGCAGGTTTGGTCACGGATGACGATGTTTTCAAGGTCATTTCGTGAAGGCCGTATTGGACACCAATGTTTTGATTGCGGCCTTTCTGACCGAAGGGCTTTGCTCGGGCCTGATGATACGAGCGCGCAAACAGTCTTTTTGCCTTGTTCTGTGCGATGAGATTATGTCTGAATTTGAAGGGATTCTGAGAAAAAAATTCAAAATCACCCCAGCCGATATTTCCGAAATATCGGCCATTGTTTCAGAAGCAGCACATGAAATCATTCATGGTTTGAGTTCCGCCCCGGATGTTTGCAGAGATCCGAATGACAATATGGTTATCGCCTGTGCCGTAGATACCCATGCCGATTATATCGTTACCGGTGATGAAGACCTGCTGATCCTCAAGAAATACAAGGATATTGTCATGATAAATCCGCGCAATTTTGAAGCCTTGTTTGCCGACTGACGTTTTATTGCCAATAAGGGGCATTCACTATTTGCTCAGATAGGATGAAACAACTTTTTCCAGAGAGGATGCGGCCTGTGGCGGCACGGGAGAATGTTTGTCGGCCAAGGGGTTCAGCTTCCGCAGAGTTTTTTCACTAAACTTGAAGCGGAGTTTCAGGTAGGGGCCTTCACCATGATAACTGTCGCCTGCTAAATCCTCGTCAAAGCGATCAAAAGAGTAACCCAGAGAAAGCCAAATCTGATCAACAATACGGCAGCCGAACTCAACCGCACCCCCGTGCTGGCGGGTGTTCGTTTTATGGCTGGTGAGCAGGCGGTATTCCGCACCGAAATCAAACCGATCAGTCAGGTCGATCATCAGCCTTGTGGCCATCAGGTCGGTATAGGCAGAAAAGTCTTCGTCCTTTTCCATTTTTCCCGCGTATTTGCCCATCACCTGCATGGCCTTTGTAAGTTGATAAACGCCTTCCGCGGAACCAATAAAAGAATCCGTTCCATAAGTAGGCTGGGAGGTTCCCCGCTTCTGGTATTTATACTCCAGCTTGCCCAGTGCGTTGAAACGGTCATTTTCGAGGGGACGATACGCCAGCCCCAGAAGGAACCGGGAGGTGCTGTTCTGATCAGCGCCTTTCTTTTCAATAAAATACCTTTCCCGCACAAGCAGTGAATAGTCCGGATGAAGCTTGTAGGCCGCGGCGATTTCCGCCAGATACGAATCCGTCCCATTTTCCACAATTTCATGCCGGTGTTCGGCGCGGCCGGTAATTTTAAGGTCTTCCTTGGCCAGGTAATCCATGCTGGCCGCCGCCGCGTACGCATCCGGTTCGTTTTGGTTCTTCTGTCCGCTGAGGGTGCTCAAATACTCCCCGGCGATGTTGGCGTTCAGCCCCCGGATGATCTGAAATTTGTTTTTCAATCCGATCACCTGCTGGTTGCGGTTGCCGGCTGATCCGTCGGCCAGGCGGAATTCCGTGTAAGCCGTCGTGTTTTTAACAAGCGACGATTCCGCGCCGATCAGCGTGCGGGTTTGTGTTCCCTGCTCGTATTTCGCGTATTCTTCCCTCAGATAGAGGCGGTTGACGCTGTTTAGCTTGTAATTCAAACCGCCCTGGCTGACAAAATATCCGTTGCCTCCCAGATCCTGCTTGTGGCCGAGCGTCAAAGACAAATCAGTCAAAAGCTCCCTTTCCAAATCGACTTTGGCAAAGGTCGCCCTGTTCGGCGTTTCATAGGCTTTGAGGAAGGGAACGCCGTTGAGAAGCCCGCCGGGTGTAAAAGGTACCTGGGCCGGTGTGGCGGTCAGGTTATCGGATGTTTCATGCGTCAGTTCGGCGCTGATTTGCGTTTTAGTAAATTTTTTCGTACCGCCGACCGACGCCAGACGGTGTGACGAATCATTGATGTTGTCTTTTTCGTCCAGATATTTGGCCCGCAGCGTCAGCGTCGGCTGGAGTTCATAAGCCGCGTCAAAGCCGAACTTCTGTGTGCCGCGCACTGCGCCCGTCGCCGAGAGATTGCTGAAGTAGTCGCTCAAATGGCGATAAAAACCGGTGACGGAAAGACGATTGAGGGGACGGCTCTCCACGTTGACCGACCAGCCGTCACCGTCTTTTGCCGTATAAGCACTGTTGATGTCGAACAGGCCGCGCGTATTGGCATATTCCGCCTTGACCAGTGTTTTACCGGGCAGTTTCAGAGCAATGTCGCCGCCGAAAAGCTGATAATTGCTGATGGCGTTTTCTTCGGTAATGCCCGTCGCCCCGATTTGGAGCCAGTCGGTCACTTGAAAAGCGCCGCGACCGCCATAGACGTAGTATTTGGCGCCCGGCTGCCGGCTTTCATACGTCGCCACAACATAAAGCGGATTGCCGCTTGCATCATGGCTGGGAACGGGAGCTTTGAACAAAAGGGTTCCCAGTCCGTAATCGATGTCGTAATCCGATCCGCGTGCTTTGATTTCGCGGTTCAGAATGCGGTCGGGCTGGAGCCGGTCGCGGGTTTCGATGACGACCCTTTCCGATCCTTCGATGATCGTGTTGTTGAGATAGTAATATCCCGAAATTCCCCTGCCGGGCAGGGTATCGACCACCTGGCTCTGATCGGTGTGCGTGCCGAAAGAGCGCAGGCGGAACCGGTCGGTATTGACTTCGGCCTTCAACCCGTTGAAGGATCTCGTGTAGGCGGAAAGCGTCGTTTCCGTCAGATCCGTTTTGTAATCGCCATACAGCAGGTAAGATTTGCCTTTTTCCAGCTTGAGGTAAAGCTTTTCGCGCGACAGCGCTTCGTAACCCGTTTTGCTCTCGTCGCCGTAAATGGGATACTTTTCTTCCGAATCCACGCGCGTGTCCGATTCCCGGAACAACTCGTCGGTTTTATTCTTGTTGGAGTCATAGGAGGCCGTCAACAGAAGATCCTTATAAATATTTCCCTTCATGAAAAAGGCGCCGCGCCCGTTCAGATAAGCGCCGTCATTAAACCAGGACCGGCTCTTGATGTAATCGAGATCGCCGGATGACCGGCCGTGCCCGAGGACCATTTCGCCGACGCCGACGATCATCATCGGCCGCAAATGCGGAAGAAAATAGAGCTTGGCGGTTTCGGTGACGTCATTGACCTGAATCTCGACTTTTGCTTCACCTGTTTCCCGGGGAGAAACGATCGTAAATTGAGCAACGCCGTTCCGGATCAAAATCTGATGGCCATCCGCTAACGGCTCGGCGTCTTTCTCCAGGATCTCGCCTGCGGAAAGTGAAACGGCCGCAGCTCCGCTGTAGGCTGCAGGGCGGCCTTGACGATCTTCCAGCGATACGTTGACGATGATCCGGGATTGGCCATCCGCCGGGGCTTCGGCGCGGTCAGGCCGGATAACAATTTTTGCCGTGTCGCCGGCAACATTCACCCGGAGGCTCTTTGTCCCGCGGACGATGCCGAAGGAATCGCGAACCTCCGCATGGATTACGTTTTCTTCGCCGCTTTTGAGCCGCACATCCACAAATTCATAAATGACAACCCGTCCCGGGGGATATTGGATCGTCTTGCCGATATGTTTTTTGTCAATCGACTCGCCGTTGACGGTCAGGGTCAGTTCCGTATCCAGAGGCGCTTTAACAACCACGCGGATATTGTTCCGTGCGGCAGCGTCCTGATCCCGAAGATTCAAAAACTCCAGATCCGGTGAAAAAGTTTTGATTTTCTCTTCAAGGCCTGCTTCTTCCGCAGGCGATCCTTGTTTCGCCAGCGTCGCCGTTTTTTCTTGCGGTGCTGCAGGCAGGGACACAGCCTGAGACGTACCGTTTACTTTGGGTTCGGCGGTTGTCTTGGCCGTCGCCGCTTCTTTGGTTCCTGCCGCCTCAGGCTTCAATGCCTGCGGCGCATTTGTGGAAACCGTCTTACGGCCTGCGGGGACGGGAGAAAAAATATCCGTCAGCGCTTCCACCAGCGTTCTGTCCTGCGGTTCCGTGGTTTTCAATTCCTGCTTTTCCGGTTGCATTTTGGAAGCAGGCTCTTTTTTGATGACCATAGTGCCTTTTTTTACACCAAAATTCGCCTTGAAAAGACCGCCGGGGGTCATATCAACAAATTGCGAAGCGCCGTCCTGCATAAAACGGTTGGAAAGCGGAATCAATTCTGCGCCTGCAGGCAGCGTGGTCTCGTCAAGGCGCAGGACATGGGTTCCGGCCGTCACACCGGAAATAGAAAACCGGCCGCGCCCGTCCGTTACGACTCTTGTGCCGTCTTCCAGATATAGCGCGACATCTGGAATGCCCGATTCCTTCCCGGCGAGGCCGTTTTCGTCAAGGTCGAGGAAAACCCGGCCGATAATGGTGCCTTTGGATGTAAAGACGCCTTCCGTGATTTTTATTTTAACGCTGGCCGTGTTGGAAACAATCAACCGGCCCAGACTCCGGCCTGAAGCCGTCGCCGTATTGATCCCTGTTCCCGCCTGACTGTCCGGCCCCACCAGCGTGCGGTAGGCAATCTCCACCGACTCGGCGGGCGCCAGATCAGGAATGCTCCAGGCAAAGGTCCGCTTGCCCGTCCGTTGCGGATCGGCGGATAATATATCTTTGATTCTGGTCGAGCCTGCAAGATAAGCCAGGCCGTGAGGCATGACGTCCGTAACTGTAAGACCTTTCACCGGCGCTACGCCGTTGTTTGTCAGCTTAAGGACATAAATCAGCAGATCGCCGATTGCCGCCGTCGTTTTGCTTGCCGTCTTGGCGATGGTCAGCCGGCCGATGGGGGGGTCCACCGGAATATCGCGGATGAGAGGAGGATCACCCACGTTTAAGGTGAACATTTCGCCCCGTGAGCCGTTGCCGATCGTAAAGCCTGCGGGCAGTTCATTGTTGGGAACCGTTGAGGGGAAGGTGTAGCCGGTAACAGGCGTCACCTGGAAGCAAAAGTCGCCCGGCGGAACAAGGGGGAACGCGAATCTGCCGTCTGCACCCGTGGGAACGGCTGGATTGACCTCGCCCGGCGGCAAAACCGGCAAGTTGTTCAGATCACAGGTGTTGGCAACACCGTTCCAGTTGCGCAGCGTCACAACGGTTCCCGCCACGGGTGTGCCCGTTACGGAATCAAAAACAATCCCCAGAGGATCAATGAGAGCCGAAGCCGTCGAAACCACAACAGCGTCTTGTGTATCCGTGTAGGTGGCCGTGATCCGGGAGTTGGCCGACACCGTCAAAGTACCGTTGTTGACAGAGGATGCGGAAAGCGAACTGGGAACGCCGCCGCGAAAGATACCTGTATTCGGTCCCGTTTCCGTTAAGGTCACGGTTTCCGTATCGCCGGTTTTCGAATCCTTTAAAACAACCGTGACGGTTTCGGCGACCAGCAAATCCAGATTTTGATCTCCGTCTGTCACTTGGAGATTGACGGCATTGCCGCTTCGGTAGCCATAAGCCGGCTGCCAGAGCGTGTTGAAGAAAGCCACCTGGCCCGGCGTTCTGTTGACGGAAGCGGTGGCCGAAGCCGTTTTGGTCTCGGCCTCCACGGATGTGACAGAAGCCGTGTTGGTGATTTTCGCTCCAGTGGCGACGGCTGCGTCGATGGCCAAGATCAGGTGTGCCGTCTTTGACGCGCCGGGATCTAGATCTCCCAAAACCAGCCGAACCGTGCCACCGGCATAGGTGGAGACTGCGTCGGCGCTGACAAAGGACGTTCCGGCCGGAAGCGGGTCGATAATGGTGATTCCGGTAACTCGGGCGTCGCCGTCATTGCTTACAGTGAAGGTATAGCTGGCCTGTGCGCCGGGGGCGACATTGACCGGCGTCACACTCTTGGATAATGTAACAGAGGGATGGGCGACGACGGGAATCTGCACCTGATTAGAAACAGCAAAAGGCGTTTCGTTGCTGCTGATGTTGGCTATATTGCTGATCACGCGGCCATTCAAGGCAAACGGGGGAAACCGTCACGCGGAAATTGACCGTGCCGGAGGCCCCCGGCACCAGATCGCCAATCGGCCACGAGATAGCGCGGTCGGCCATGCTTCCCCCTCCAGTGATGGAGCCCACAACGAGGGCTGTTTCTGAGGGGAGATTATTGCGGATGATCACGTTATGGGCGGTCATATTGCCGGTATTGTTGTAACGGATCATATAATCAATGGCCCCTCCTGGGATGATACTGGTCACGGAGGCGATTCCCGTAATGACAAGGTTCGGAGCTGATCCGACGTTGATGCTGATGGATACGGTATCGTTTGCACCTTCCGCGGAGGCCAGAATAGCGGTGTTGACAATCGGCGTGCCGACAGCCAGAGCATTGGCGACTTTGACCGTCACCGCCAGGGATGCGCTTGCACCTGCGGCAAGATTGCCGATTGCCCAGCTGACAGTTCGATTGCCTGGATTATAGACGCCGCCTGCCGTAGCGCTCTGAAAAGTTACATTGGCCGGCAGGGTATCTATGAGAGTGACCCCGGTAGCTGGAGCATTGCCTGTGTTCTCGGAGAGGAGGGTATAGGTCAGTATCGCTCCGGACGCAACCGGATTGGCATCAGCCGTCTTTAACAGACGAAGCTTGGGTGCTCCCGATATTAAAACGGA